>JOBE01000009.1 GCA_000717735.1 Streptomyces griseoluteus
GGCCTGAGCCGTGACGACGCCCTCCGCCCGGGGAGCGAGCCGCGCCACCTCCGCGCGCAGCTCGCGCACCTCCTGGGTCAGCGCCTCCAGCAGCTCCGTCTGCCGGCGCTCCACGGCGTCGTCCCGGTCGAAGCGGGAGATGAACCAGGCAGCGATGTTGGCGGTGACGACACCGAGCAGGGCGATGCCCGAGAGCATCAGGCCCACCGCGAGGACCCGGCCGAGGCCCGTGGTCGGCGCGTGGTCGCCGTAGCCGACGGTGGTCATCGTGGTGAACGACCACCAGACCGCGTCCCCGAGCGTCTTGATGTTGCCCTCGGGGGCGTCCCGCTCGACGTGCAGCACGGCCAGCGAGCCGAACATCAACAGCCCGACGACCGCGCCCGCCACATAGGTGGTCAGCGTTATCTGCGGGGCCATCCGGGCCCGCCGGCCCACCAGGAGGAGCGTGGACACGAGCCGCAGCAGCCGCAGCGGCTGCACCATCGGCAGCAGGACCGCGAGCAGGTCGAGGGGGTGGGAGCGGACGAAGGCCCAGCGGGACGGGGCGATGGCGAGCCGGACCAGGTAGTCGAGGGCGAAGACCGCCCAGACCGCCCACTCGACGTGGGTGCACAGCCTGTGCACCCACGCATCGGCGCCCGGAGCCACGATCGGCACGGCGTAGGCGGCGCCGAACGCCACGGCGAGCACGAGCAGCGGTGCCTGTGTGCGTTCTTCCCAGCTGTACCGGCGTTCCTTCATGCGGGGAATCGTAGAGAACGCCGAAGGGCGGCAGGACCAGGGTCCCACCGCCCCTCACCAGGCGCTCCGTGCTACGGGAGCACCGTGCCGATCAGGCGATCACGATCAGGCGTCGCCGCCCGCGGGGCCCGGATCGGCCGCCGCCACGTCGAGCAGCTGGTAGCGGTCCACCGCCTGCTTCAGGACCGACCGCTCGACCTTGCCGGCACGCGCCAGCTCGGTCAGTACCGCGAGGACGATCGAAGGAGCGTCGATGTGGAAGTGGCGACGGGCCGCGCCGCGCGTGTCAGCGAAGCCGAAGCCGTCCGCGCCCAGCGAGGTGTACGGGCCGGGCACCCAGCGGGAGATCTGGTCGGGCACCGCACGCATCCAGTCCGAGACCGCCACGAACGGGCCGTCGGAGCCCTGGAGCTTGCGCGTCACGTACGGGACGCGCTGCTCCTCGTCCGGGTGGAGCAGGTTGTGCTCCTCGACGGCCACGGCCTCGCGGCGCAGCTCGGTCCAGGACGTCGCGGACCAGACGTCGGCCCGTACGTTCCACTCCTCGGCGAGGATCCGCTGCGCCTCGACCGCCCACGGCACGGCGACACCGGAGGCCATGATCTGCGCGGGGATCGAGCCGGCCTCGGCCGGCTTGAAGCGGTGGATGCCCTGGAGGATGCCCTCGACGTCCACGTCCGACGGCTCGGCCGGGTGCTGGATCGGCTCGTTGTAGACGGTCAGGTAGTAGAAGACGTCCTCGGCCTCGGAGCCGTACATGCGGCGCAGACCGTCCTTGACGATGTGCGCGATCTCGAAGCCGAACGCCGGGTCGTAGGCGATGCAGGCCGGGTTGGTCGAGGCGAGCAGGTGCGAGTGGCCGTCCGCGTGCTGGAGGCCCTCGCCGGTCAGCGTCGTCCGGCCGGCGGTGGCGCCGAGCACGAAGCCGCGCGCCAGCTGGTCGGCCATCTGCCAGAACTGGTCGCCGGTCCGCTGGAAACCGAACATCGAGTAGAAGACGTACACGGGGATCAGCGGCTCGCCGTGCGTGGCGTACGCGGAACCGGCGGCGATCAGCGACGCCGTGCAGCCGGCCTCGGAGATGCCGTCGTGCAGCATCTGCCCGGTCGGCGACTCCTTGTAGGCGAGGAGGAGTTCGCGGTCCACCGCCTCGTACTGCTGGCCGAGCGGGTTGTAGATCTTGGCGCTCGGGAAGAAGGCGTCCATGCCGAAGGTGCGGTACTCGTCGGGGGCGATCAGCACGAAGCGCTTGCCGATCTCCTTGTCCCGCATGAGGTCCTTCAGGATGCGGACGAAGGCCATCGTGGTGGCGATCGACTGCTGCCCGGAGCCCTTCTTGGCCGCCGCGTACGCCTTGTCGTCGGGAAGTACCAGCGGCTTCGCCCGCACGACCCGGGTCGGGACGTACCCGCCGAGACCGCTGCGGCGGTCGTGCATGTACTGGATCTCCTCGGAGTTCCGGCCCGGGTGGTAGTACGGCGGCAGGCCGTCCTCCAACTGCCGGTCGGTCACCGGGATGTGCAGCCGGTCGCGGAAGCGCTTCAGGTCGTCGACCGTCAGCTTCTTCATCTGGTGGGTCGCGTTGCGGCCCTCGAAGTTCGGACCGAGCGTCCAGCCCTTGACGGTCTGCGCGAGGATCACGGTCGGCTGGCCCGCGTGGGCCTTCGCCGCCGCGTAGGCCGCGTAGATCTTCTTGTGGTCGTGACCTCCACGGCCCAGGTGCAGGATCTGCTGGTCCGACATGCCCTCGACCATCGCCCGCAGCCGGTGGTCGTCGCCGAAGAAGTGGTCCCGGATGTAGCCGCCGGTCTCCGTGGCGTACGTCTGGAACTGGCCGTCCGGGGTGGTGTTGAACTTGTTGACCAGGATGCCGTCGCGGTCCTGCGCGAGCAGCGGGTCCCAGGAGCGGTCCCAGATCAGCTTGATGACGTTCCAGCCGTTGCCCCGGAAGATCGACTCCAGCTCCTGGATGATCTTGCCGTTGCCGCGCACCGGGCCGTCGAGCCGCTGCAGGTTGCAGTTGACGACGAAGGTCAGGTTGTCCAGGCCCTCGCGGGCGGCGATGGAGAGCTGGCCGACCGATTCGACCTCGTCCATCTCGCCGTCGCCGAGGAACGCCCAGACGTGCGACCTGGAGGTGTCGGCGATCCCGCGCGCCTCCATGTAGCGGTTCATCCGGGCCTGGTAGATCGCGCCGAGCGGGCCGAGGCCCATGGACACGGTGGGGAACTCCCAGAAGTCCGGCATCAGCCGCGGATGCGGGTACGACGAGAGCCCGTTGGGGAACTTCGACCTCTCCTGGCGGAAGCCGTCGAGCTGGGTGTCGTTCAGCCGGTCCAGGAGGTAGGCGCGGGCGTAGATGCCGGGGGAGGCGTGGCCCTGGAAGAAGATCTGGTCGCCGCCGTCACCCTCGTCCTTGCCGCGGAAGAAGTGGTTGAAGCCGACGTCGTACAGCGAGGCCGAGGAGGCGAAGGTCGCGATGTGACCGCCGACGCCGATGCCGGGACGCTGGGCGCGCGACACCATCACGGCCGCGTTCCACCGGGTGGCGTTGAGGACCTTGCGCTCGATCTCCTCGTTGCCGGGGAAGAACGGTTCGTCCTTGGTGGCGATGGTGTTGACGTAGTCCGTGCTGCGCATCTCGGGCACGGCCACGCGCTTCTCGCGGGCCCGCTCGATCAGCCGGAGCATGAGGTAGCGGGCCCGTTCCCGGCCCCGCTCGTCCACGGCCGCGTCGAGGGAGTCGAGCCATTCCTGGGTCTCTTCCGGGTCGAAATCCGGGACCTGGCTGGGAAGGCCGCCAATGATGATCGGGTTGCGATCGGATCCGGGAGCCACGCTGTTCCTTCGCTGTTCGGTGGTGCCCACGGGGCCACGGGGTGGTCGGGATGTTCCATCGTGTACCCCGCCGACGCCAGACGTCACATTTACCGAGGGGTAACCCCCAGGGGGTGTCTCTCGGTGCCCTCCACGTGTCTGGTTACGGTCAAATCGCAACCTTACGCCCAACTCGCGCATGCGTTTCGTCCGGGTGTTCGGCAGACTGAAGCCTCGGAAACAAGTAAACCGGGATGAATCATGTGTGTCTGATCACGGAGCGGGTATCCGCGGTGCCGGAAGTTGCGGCGAGACGGCCCCAAACGTCACCGTTTCGGCGGTCTCCGCGGCCGGGCACTTGCGCGATCCACCCCGGCACGTGTGGACTACGGCCAGCGCCGCGCGCTTACGCGCGGCCCAAAGCATTTACCGAATGAGCAGGAGGCAAGCCGTGAGCGCGACCGCGGACCACGCGGAGGAGCGGACCAACCCGGCCGGAAGGCTGGGGTTCGAGCCCGGACAGGTGGTCCAGGAGATCGGCTACGACGAAGACGTCGACCATGATCTCCGTGAAGGTATCGAGTCCATCATCGGGGCCGATCTCGTGGACGAGGAGTACGACGACGTCGCCGACGCCGTCGTGATCTGGTTCCGCGACGAGGACGGCGATCTCACCGACGCCCTGGTGGACGCCATCGGTCTTCTGGAGGACGGCGGCACCATCTGGCTGCTGACGCCGAAGACCGGCCGCGACGGCTACATCGAGCCGAGCGACATCAACGATGCCGCGCAGACAGCTGGTCTCTCCCAGACCAAGAGCATCAGCGTCGCCAAGGACTGGACGGGCACCCGCCTGACGGCCCCCAAGCGCTGATCACCACGCTGCGACGAGCCCCCGCCGGTACGCCGGCGGGGGCTTTC
The DNA here is from genome assembly GCA_000717735.1 of Streptomyces griseoluteus. GTDB lineage: Bacteria > Actinomycetota > Actinomycetes > Streptomycetales > Streptomycetaceae > Streptomyces > Streptomyces griseoluteus_A. The sequence continues at coordinate 4,483 of JOBE01000009.1, forward strand.
GTGCACAGGCCGTAGGCTGGGCTTCACCGATTCGGCCCAAGGGCATGTGCAAGGCCGGGGCTCCGTCGAAGGGACGCGTACGCGATGGCGATCGAGGCCGGCACCGAGGCCCCGGAATTCGAGCTGAAGGACAACCACGGGCGCACCGTGCGGCTCTCCGACTTCCGCGGCGAGAAGAACGTGGTGCTGCTCTTCTACCCGTTCGCCTTCACCGGCGTCTGCACCGGTGAGCTGGGCGAGCTGCGCGACAACCTCCCGAAGTTCGTCAACGACGACACTCAGCTGCTCGCCGTCTCCAACGACTCCATCCACACCCTGCGCGTCTTCGCCGAGCAGGAGTCCCTGGACTTCCCGCTCCTCTCCGACTTCTGGAAGCACGGCGAGGCCTCCCGTGCCTACGGTGTCTTCGACGAGGAGAAGGGCTGCGCGGTGCGCGGCACCTTCATCATCGACAAGGAGGGCGTCGTCCGCTGGACCGTCGTCAACGCCCTCCCGGACGCCCGTGATCTCGGCGAGTACGTCAAGGCTCTCGACGGCATCTGAGGCGCATCCGGCCGACATCTCCGATTCGCGGGGCGAATCGACTGTTTCGACCGGGAACCCGTCACTAGGATCCAGTCGTTGATCCGAATGCCAACGCACGACTGGGGCGCTGCCCCTGGAAACCAATGGAGGGACTCGTGGGAGTCAGCCTCAGCAAGGGCGGCAACGTCTCGCTGACCAAGGAGGCCCCTGGCCTCACCGCCGTGACCGTCGGTCTGGGCTGGGACGTCCGCACCACCACCGGTACGGACTTCGACCTCGACGCCAGCGCCATCCTGGTGACCGAGGAGGGCAAGGTCCGCAACGAGCAGGACTTCGTCTTCTTCAACAACCTGAAGAGCGGCGACGGCTCCGTCGAGCACACCGGTGACAACACCACCGGTGAGGGCGAGGGCGACGACGAGCAGGTCAAGGTCAGCCTGGCCACCGTGCCGGCCGACGTCGCCAAGATCGTCTTCCCGGTGTCGATCTACGACGCCGAGAACCGTCAGCAGTCCTTCGGCCAGGTGCGCAACGCGTTCATCCGCGTCGTGAACCAGGCCGGCGGTGCCGAGATCGCCCGGTACGACCTCTCCGAGGACGCCTCGACCGAGACCGCCATGGTCTTCGGCGAGCTGTACCGCCACGGTGCCGAGTGGAAGTTCCGCGCTGTCGGTCAGGGTTACGCCTCGGGTCTGCGCGGCATCGCGCAGGACTTCGGCGTCAACGTCTGAGCCGATTCGTTCGAACCGTCCGGCGCCGCACGTCCCGTGCGGCGCCGGACGTGCCTCATCACCACCGGGGAGGAACCGAAACATGGGCGTCACGCTCGCCAAGGGAGGCAATGTCTCCCTCTCCAAGGCCGCACCCAACCTGACCAAGGTCCTCGTCGGGCTCGGCTGGGACGCGCGCTCCACCACCGGAGCCCCCTTCGACCTCGATGCCAGCGCTCTGCTGTGCCAGGCCGGACGGGTGCTCGGGGACGAGTACTTCATCTTCTACAACCAGCTCCGCAGCCCCGAGGGCTCCGTCGAGCACACCGGTGACAACCTCACCGGCGAGGGTGACGGGGACGACGAGTCCCTCATCGTGGACCTGTCCATGGTGCCGGCCCACTGCGACAAGATCGTCTTCCCGGTGTCGATCCACGACGCCGACAACCGGGGCCAGAGCTTCGGCCAGGTCAGCAACGCGTTCATCCGGGTCGTGAACCAGCTGGACGGCCAGGAGCTCGCCCGCTACGACCTCTCCGAGGACGCCTCCACCGAGACCGCGATGATCTTCGGCGAGCTCTACCGCTACAACAGCGAATGGAAGTTCCGTGCGGTCGGCCAGGGGTACGCGTCGGGGCTGCGGGGCATCGCTCTAGACTTCGGGGTCAACGTTTCGTAAAGCCAAGCAGTTTCACGATGGGGTAGAGAGTGGTTCTGAAAACCTTCGGCTGGTCGTTCGCCATCACGGCGCTCGGCCTGGCCTTCGCCGCTTGGCAGTGGGGGTGGGAGGCGTTCGGGGTCGTTCTGATCCTGTCGATCCTCGAGATCTCGCTGTCCTTCGACAACGCCGTGGTCAACGCGGGAATCCTGAAGAAGATGAATGCCTTCTGGCAGAAGATCTTCCTCACGATCGGCATCCTGATCGCCGTCTTCGGCATGCGACTGGTCTTCCCCGTCGCGATCGTCGCCATCAGCGCCAAGGTCGGCCCGATCGAGGCCATCGAGCTGGCCCTGGACGATCCCGAGCGGTACGAGTCCCTGGTCACGGACGCCCACCCGGCGATCGCCGCCTTCGGTGGCATGTTCCTGCTGATGATCTTCCTCGACTTCATCTTCGAGGACCGTGACATCAAGTGGCTGGGCTGGCTGGAGCGCCCGCTGGCCAAGCTCGGCAAGGTCGACATGCTGTCGGTCTGCGTCGCGCTCATCGTCCTGCTCGTCACGGCGATGACCTTCGCGACGCACGCGCACACCAGCACCGGCGTGGCGGACAAGTCCGCGACCGTACTGCTCTCCGGCGTCGCCGGCCTGATCACGTACCTCATCGTCGGCGGTCTCTCCGGCTTCTTCGAGAACAAGCTGGAGGAAGAGGAGGAGCGCGAGCACGAGGCGGAGGAGAAGGCCAAGGCCGAGGGCAAGCCCGTCTCGGCGGTCGGCCTCGCGGGCAAGGCCGCGTTCTTCCTGTTCCTGTACCTGGAAGTGCTCGACGCCTCGTTCTCCTTCGACGGTGTCATCGGTGCCTTCGCCATCACCAACCACATCTTCTGGATGGCGCTCGGCCTCGGCATCGGCGCCATGTACGTCCGTTCGCTCACGGTCTACCTGGTCCGCGAGGGCACCCTGGACGACTACGTCTACCTGGAGCACGGCGCGCACTACGCGATCGGCGCGCTCGCCGTCATCCTGCTCATCACCATCCAGCACGAGATCAGCGAGCTCATCACCGGCTCCATCGGTGTGGTCCTGATCGCCCTCTCCTTCTGGTCCTCCGTCCGGCGCAACAAGGCGCAGGCGGCGGCCGAGGGCGGGTCCGGCTCCTCGGGGGACAAGACCGAGGTGTCGTCCGGGGTGTGACACCCCCGGCAATGAGGAACGCTTCACTGCGGGGCGGCCGGTGCACCCGGCCGCCCCGCAGGCATGTGCGCGGTGCGACGACCGCTCGCGTCGACGACCAGTGGGGGGTGAAGGCGGCATGGCCTTCTGGGACAACCTGTTTCCGGGCAGGGCGGCGCAGTTCGAATCAGGCAGCGCCGCGTCGAACACCATCGACCTGACGAGACGGCGTCCGTCCGTCTCGCTCACCAAGCAGGGCGCAGCCACCGGCAACCTCCGGGTGAACCTCTCCTGGCGGATGCGGACCTCCGACCTCGAAGGACGCTCACGCCAGAGCGGGCGGCTGCTCCGCAACCCGTCGCAGCTCTTCAAGCCGGAGGTCGTCCAGGCGCACACCCAGGGCATGGTCAACGTCGACCTGGACCTGGGCTGCCTCTACGAGCTCACCGACGGCAGCAAGGGCGTCGTGCAGCCGCTCGGAGGCTTCTTCGGTGACCTGAACACCGCCCCGTACGTGAAACTCAGCGGCGACGACCGCTTCGGGGGCTCCTCCGGCGAGACGATATTCGTCAACCTGGACCAGAAGGACGAGATCAAGCGGCTGCTGTTCTTCGTGTACATCTACGACCAGACGCCGGCCTTCGACCGTACGCACGCCAAGATCACCCTCTACCCGAGCAACGGCCCCCGGATCGAGATCGAGCTCGACGAGCGCGCCCCGCAGGCCCGCTCCTGTGCCGTCTTCTCCGTGGACAACAGCAAGGGCGAGCTGACGGTCCGCCGTGAGGTGCGCTTCGTGTACGGCTTCCAGGCCGAACTGGACCGGCTGTACGGCTGGGGCCTGCAGTGGGGGCGCGGCTACAAGACGAAGGCGTAGGCCGTGGCCTCGGCCATGGCCTGCGCCGGGCCCTCGGGGCCCCTCAGGTCCTCGCGCCCCTCCCGGTCGCCAGGCCCCTCCAGGTCCTCAGGACCGGACGAACTGGGGGCCCATGGGCGGCATCCGGAACTCCGGCTCCGGGTGTCGCTCCGGGGCTCCCACCGGCTGCGGATAGCCGTACGCCGGGGCCGGGGTGTTCGCCGGAGGCTGGGGGTACCCGTAGGCGGGCGCCCGGTCGGGCACGGGCGGCGGCACGGTCGGCCGCGGGGGCACGGGGGTGTGGACGAGGGTCAGGTCGAGGTCCGGGCCGGCTTCGGGGGAGCCGACGGCGGCCGTGGCGCCCTCCTGGGCCTCCGGGGCGCCCTGGGGGGCCTCCTGGTCGCCCGGGCGTCCCGCGGGGGCGCTGGGCCCCTCCAAGCCCTCCAGGCCGTCCTGAGCGTCCTCGTCGACCGAGATGCCGAAGTCGGTGGCGAGTCCGACGAGGCCGGTCAGATAGCCCTGCCCCACCGCGCGGAACTTCCAGCCCTCCCCGCGCCGGTACAGCTCGCCGCAGATCACCGCGGTCTCCTCGCCCGTCTCCGCCGTCACGGAGAACAGGGCCAGCGGCTCGTGGTCCGGATCGGCCGTCGCGTCGTACAGCAGGATCCGCAGGTCGGAGACGGAGCGGAAGGTGCCGCCGTCGGAGGAGGCCGCGATCACCACCCGGTCGACCGAGGGGTCCAGGCTGCCCAGATCGGCCTCCACGGTGTCCGTGAGGCCCCGGGAGTCCCGCTTCTTCGGCAGCCGCCGCACCAGTCCCGAGGGGTGGCGCGGCTGGTTGTAGAACACGAAGTCCTCGTCGGACCGCACGCGACCGGAGGGCCCGAGCAGCAGAGCCGAGGCATCCACGTCGGGGACCCCGGAGCCCGGGGTCCAGCGGAGCACGGCCCGTACGGCCGCGGTGTCGAGAGGGACGTTGGAGCCCTTCAGCATCGCGTGCGTCATGACCGTAATCCTGCCCTCCCGGCAGACCCGCGGACAACGCGGGGGCCGTCACCGATACCGGGCCGAGACGACGGATGCTGACGAGTTACCTGAATTTCATGCATGAAGGGAACTGCGGACACCCGCACCTACGTACTATTACCGGCCACATGTCGTCAGGTCGAGAAAGGTAGACGGGGGACTTATATGCGTCATTTCGGACACATCCCGTCCGCGACACGGGCCGGGTTGTTCCACCGCGAGCCGGCCGAGTTCACGGCCGACTCACCCGCGCGCACGCTCGCCGTGGCCCTGGGTGCCACGCTCTACAGCCCGGCCACCCGGCCGCGGCTCGCCGACGACGTGCGCAAACAGGCGGCCCGCGGAGTGGTCTCCATGGTCCTCTGCCTCGAGGACTCCATCAGCGACGCCGACGTCGAGTACGGCGAGGCCAACCTCGTCCGCCAGTTCGCCGACCTCGCCGCCGGAACCGTGACGGACGCCGACACCGCCACGGCCACGGACGCCGACAGCGCGACGGGCACCACGCCGGACGCCGGAGCCGTCACCGACGTGCCCCTGCTCTTCATCCGGGTCCGCGAGCCGCGCCAGATCACCGACCTCGTCACCCGCCTGGGCGAATCCGTCCGCCTGCTGTCCGGATTCGTGCTGCCCAAGTTCACCGAGACCCGCGGCCGGGCCTTCCTCGAAGCGCTCACCGAGGCCGAGCGGACGAGCGGCAGGCGCCTCTTCGCCATGCCCGTCCTGGAGTCCCCCGAGCTCCTCCACCTGGAGACACGGGCCGAGACCCTGGCCGGAATCGCCTCGATCACCGCCAAGTACCGCGACCAGGTCCTCGCCCTGCGCCTCGGCGTCACCGACTTCTGCTCCGCGTACGGACTCCGCCGCTCGCCCGACATGACGGCCTACGACGTCAAGATCGTCGCGAACGTCATCGCCGACGTCGTCAACGTCCTCGGCCGCTCCGACGGCACCGGCTTCACCGTCACCGGACCCGTCTGGGAGTACTTCCGACCCGGCGAGCGCATGTTCAAGCCACAACTGCGCCGCAGCCCCTTCCTGGAAGGCCGCGCCGAGGACCTGCGCACCGCCCTCATCGAACACGACCTCGACGGGCTGCTGCGCGAGATCGAGCTCGACCGCGCCAACGGACTGCTCGGCAAGACCTGCATCCACCCCACCCATGTGGTGCCGGTGCACGCGCTCTCCGTGGTCAGCCACGAGGAGTGGAGCGACGCCCAGGACATCCTGCGGCCCGAACAGTGCGGCGGCGGAGTGCTCCGGTCCGCCTATACGAACAAGATGAACGAAGTGAAGCCGCATCGCGCGTGGGCCGAGCGCATCCTCCAGCGCGCCGAGGTCTTCGGCGTCGCCCATGAGGACGTCGGCTTCGTGGATCTGCTCACCGCCGGACTGGCCGGCTGACGAAGGGACGTCGACGACGTGGTGTGGACCGGAACGTGGGTCGCGGAGCGACTGGGCGTCGAACTGATCGGCGACGAGGAGCTACCGGCCCTGTTGGGCCTCGCACTGCGTCGCAACCCCAAGCGGGCGCACCTGCTGGTCTCCAGCGTGCTCGGCAAGCACGTGCCCCAGCGCCCGTCCGTGGTGTACGGCTCCGGCCTGGACCTCGGGCGGCGCGTCCGCGCCCTCCTGGGCGACGAGGAGGCCGCGCGCTCCGTCGTCCTCGGCTACGCGGAGACCGCCACGGCCCTCGGCCACGCGGTCGCCGACGGCCTCGGCCCGGCCCCGTACCTCCACTCCACCCGGCGGCCGGTGGCCGGCGTCGCCCGCGCGGGCGGCTTCGAGGAGTCGCACTCGCACGCCACCTCGCACCTGCTGCTGCCCGAGGACCCGAAGCTGCTCGCGGGCGACGGGCCGCTGGTCCTCGTCGACGACGAGTTCTCCACCGGCAACACGGTCCTCAACACCGTGCGGGCCCTGCACGAGCGCTACCCGCGCGACCGGTACGTCGTCGTCGCCCTCGTCGACATGCGCTCGCCCGCCGACCTGGACCGTCTCGACGCCTTCGCCTCGGAGATCGGCGCCCGCGTCGACCTGATCGCCGGCGCCGCCGGCACGGTACGCCTCCCCGAGGGCGTACTGGAGAAGGGCCAGGCGCTGGTGGCGGAGCACGAGGCCGCCGGCTCCGGGGTACCCGTACCCGTACGCCCCGTCGAGGCCCCGGCCCCCGTGCGGATCGAGCTCCGCTGGCCCGAGGGCATACCCGACGGCGGCAGGCACGGCTTCACACCCGAGCACCGCACGGCCCTGGAGGCCGCGCTGCCGGGCATGGCGGCCGACATCGCCGAAGCCCTGCGCACCTCCGCCACGGAGCAGCCCACCGTCCCCGGCCTGCCGCCCGCAGAGCCCCGCGTCCTCGTCCTCGGCTTCGAGGAGCTGATGTACGCGCCGCTCCGCCTCGGCACCGCCCTGGAGGACGCCGGACACGACGTCCGGTACTCCACCACCACCCGTTCGCCCGTCCTCGCGGTCGACGACCCCGGTTACGCGATACGCACCCGGCTCGTCTTCCCCGCCCACGACGACCCCGCCGACGGACCCGGCGAGCGCTACGCCTACAACGTGGCGGGCGCGGGCTTCGACGCCGTCGTGGCCGTCGTCGACTCGACCGCCGACACCCCGGCCCTGCACGCCCCCGACGGCCTCCTCGCGCAGCTGACCGCACACGTCCCGCGCGTGGTGCTCGCCGTCGTCCCCTCGTACACGCCCCAGGTCTCCGACTCCGAAGCTCCCGAAAGGAGCTCCATGCTGCCCGAGCCCCTCCGCGGCCCCGCCTTCTCCTCGTACGCACCCGAGGAGGTCGGCTGGCTGCTCCAGGACCTCTCGGACGTCGAGCTCGAGGCGCCCACCGAGGAACGCGAGGAAGCCATCCAGAGCGGCGGCGCGCACTACGCCGAGTCGCTCCCCGTCGAGTACCAGCCCAGCGCCCGCTACCAGGAGCTCTTCCACACCGCCCTGGAGGGCTCCGCCGCCCGGATCGCCCGCGCCGTCGGCACCGTCACCGAGACCGTCCTCGCCGAGCGCCCCGGCCGCGCCCCGGTGCTCGTCTCGCTCGCCCGGGCCGGCACGCCCGTCGGCGTCCTCATGCGCCGCTGGGCGCAGGCCCGCCACGGCCTCGACCTGCCCCACTACGCGGTGTCCATCGTGCGGGGCCGCGGCATCGACGCCAACGCGCTGCGCTGGCTCGCCGCCCACCACGACCCCGCCGACGTCGTGTTCGTCGACGGCTGGACCGGCAAGGGCGCCATCACCCGCGAACTCGCCGAAGCGATCCGTGCGTTCGAGGCGACCGAGGGCGTCAAGGGCTTCGACCCGGAGATCGCGGTCCTCGCCGACCCCGGCTCGTGCGTCCGCACGTACGGCACCCGCGAGGACTTCCTCATCCCCTCCGCGTGCCTCAACTCCACGGTATCCGGCCTGATATCGCGCACGGTCCTGCGCGCCGACCTCGTCGGCCCCGACGACTTCCACGGCGGCAAGTTCTACCGCGAACTCGCCGGTGCCGACGTGTCGAACGACTTCCTCGACGCGGTGGCCGCCCGCTTCGACGAGGTCACCGGGACCGTCGACACCGACGTCAAGGAACTCCTGGCCGCCGACCGCACCCCCACGTGGGAGGGCTGGGCCGCGGTGGAGCGGATCAGCGAGGAGTACGGCATCCACGACGTCAACCTGGTCAAGCCGGGCGTCGGCGAGACGACCCGGGTCCTGCTCCGGCGCGTTCCCTGGAAGATCCTCGCCAAGCGGGGCGCCGACGCTGACCTCGCGCACGTCCGCCTGCTCGCGGAGCAGCGCGGCGTACCGGTCGAGGTGGTCGACGAACTCCCGTACAGCTGCGTGGGACTGATACACCCTCAGTACACCAGGGGTGCGACAGGCGCCGACGGCAAGGCGGTGGTGTCCCAGTGAGTACGACCCCGATCACTCAGGTGACGACGACGCAGGCGACGACACAGGCACCGGCGCAGTCCACGGCGCAGGCACAGGCCACGGCGCCGGTCGAGGCGGTGAGCACGGCGGTGAGCCCGGCAGCGGGCACGGCGGTGAGTACGGCCGTGGGCACGACGCTGGTCGCGAGCGACCTCGACCGCACCCTCATCTACTCGTCCGCGGCCCTCGCCCTCGGCATGCCCGACGCCCAGGCGCCCCGGCTGCTCTGCGTCGAGGTCCACGAGTCCAAGCCGCTCTCCTACATGACCGAGGACGCCGCCGAACTCCTGGCGCGGCTGACCGGCGAAGCCGTCTTCGTCCCCACCACGACACGCACGCGCAAGCAGTACCAGCGCATCCAACTCCCCGGCACCGCACCGAAGTACGCGATCTGCGCCAACGGCGGGCACATCCTCGTCGACGGCGTCACCGACGAGGACTGGCACGCCTCCGTCCTGGACCGGCTCGCCGAGGAGTGCGCGCCGCTCTCGGAGATCCGCGCCTACCTCACCGCCACCACGGACCTGTCCTGGGTACGCAAGCACCGCGTGGCGGAGGACCTGTTCGCCTACCTGGTCGTCGAGCGGGAACGGCTCCCCGAAGAGTGGCTGGCGCGCTTCGGCGCCTGGGCGGGGGACCGCGGCTGGACGGTGTCGCTGCAGGGCCGCAAGGTGTACGCCGTGCCGAAGCCGCTCACCAAGAGCGCGGCCGTCCGCGAGGTCGCCCGCCGCACCGGCGCCACGCTCACCCTGGCCGCCGGCGACTCCCTCCTCGACGCCGACCTGCTGCTCGCCGCGGACCGGGCCTGGCGCCCGGGCCACGGCGAACTGGCCGACAGTGACTGGACGGCCCCCCACCTCGACGTCCTCGTGGAACGCGGGGTCGCGGCGGGGGAGGAGATCCTGCGCCGCTTCCGGGCGGCCGCCGCCGTCTAGGAACCCGGGGGTCAGCCGCAGCAGCCCCCACCACAGCAGCCGCCCCCGCCGCCGCTCGGCGCGGGGGCGCCGACGGCCGAGCCGCCGACGGCCACGGCCGAGAGCAGCTTCACGGTGTCGTCGTGCCCGGCGGGGCAGGAGGCCGGATCGGAGGACTCGGCCATCGGACGGCTGAGCTCGAAGGTATCGCCGCAGGTGCGGCAGCGGAATTCGTAACGAGGCATGGGACCAGGCTAGAGGCTGCACCCACGCGCCGGCAGCCCCCCTTCGCGGGCTCTCCCGACCGTCCGGCTCAATGGCCGGTGCCGCGGTCCTCCCTGATCTGACCGACGACGTGAGCGGCGGCGGCCCGTACGCCCTCCAGCTCGGTCAGGAAGTGCCAGTAGTCCGGGTGCCGGCCCTCCAGGCCGTCGACGGCCCGGTCGAGGCGGGCGACGGCTTCGTCGAGGGGCCGGGCATGGCGCGGGTCGGGAGTGGTCCGCCCGGTCATCGCGAGCCGCTGGGCGTCCCGTACGGCGAACCGGGCGCGGTCGATCTCGGCCTTCGGGTCCTTGGCGACGGCGTCCAGGCGGCGCAGCCGGTCGCCGGCGGCCGAGACGGCCTCGTCGGTGGAGTCGAGCAGCGCGCGGACCGTCGACAGGAGCGAGGTCGCATCGGGCCAGCGCTGCTCGGCCCGCGCCTTCGCCGCCTCGGCGAGCCGCTCCTCGGCCTGCCGCAGCGTGACGGCGGCCTGCTCGGGCACGTGCTGGAGGTCCTGCCAGCAGGGCGCGGTGAAGCGCCGCCGCAGCTCGGACAGGACCGGCTCGACGCCCCCTGCGCGGGTGCCGAGCGCCTCGGTGCGGGTACGGAGGGAGACGAGGCGCCGATCGATCTCGGCGGCCCGCTCGGGCAGGCGCTCCGCCTCGGCCCGTACGGCTTCGGCGTCGCGCAGGACCCGGTCGGCGCGCTGGAGCGTCTCGGGGACGCCGTGCCGGCCTGCGCCTTCGTTGAGCCGGGTCAGTTCGGGCCCGAGGGCGGCGAGCCGGGCGGCGAGGTCGTCGGCACGCAGCCCGCTCTCCCGTACGGCGTCCAGGGCGCCGCTCGCGCCGCGCAGGGCCTGCCGGGCCCGTTCGACGGCGGGGGCGAGGCGGGCGAGCTGGGTCTCGGCGCGGTCGAGCAGCGGCCCGAGGCCCTGCTCGAACCGGTCGAGCTCGCCCTTCACCCGGTCCAGCTCCTCCTTGGCGCGGACCAGCTCCGTGCGGGCCCGGCCGGCGGTAGCGGCGTCGAGCTCGTCACGGTCGAGGTCGTGGGCGTCGACGGCGCTGATGTAGAGGTGGCTGACCTCGTCGATACGGCGCCCGAGCCCCTCGAAGCCCTCGACGGCGCGACGCGCCTCGGGGGAGCTGTCGACGGCGGTGATGGTCTCGATGGAGATGCGAAGCCCGCGCTGGGCGGTGTCGAGCTCGTAGAAGGCCGCGGCGGCGGCGTCCTTGGCGGCCTGCGCCTCGGCCCGCTGCCCCTCGCCACGCCCGCCGAACCAGCGCCGGGTGCCGCCGCCGGCGAAGGCCTGCGGCAGCAGGGCCCCGACGAGCAACGGGAGGAGGAGCCCGAGCCCGAACGCGGACGGCACACCCCCTGCCCGCGGCCCTGCAACGCAAGGCTCCCCCCGGCTCGGCACGTCACGACGCCGAACGCCGCCGTCCCCCCTCGCGTCGCTCGCCGCCACGTACCTCTCCCGTGCTGTGTCCGCCGTGCCCGGTCCGGTTCATTCTCCCACCAGGTAAGGACGAACACACGGACAGATCAGTTCACCCCGAACACCGACGAACGCCAGGGCCCCCCGCGCACCCCCACCCACCACGGAACGTGACAACCCGAATCCACCCCTCCGCCCCCGGGGTACCGGTTTGCGGCACCCACCGGTCCGCCATGTAGGCTGTTGCCTCTTCCACGGGTGCGTAGCTCAGGGGTAGAGCGCTGCTCTTACAAAGCAGATGTCGGCGGTTCGAAACCGTCCGCGCCCACCAGTACGAAGGCCCCCAGTCGATCACGGCTGGGGGCCTTCGGCATGGCCGCTCGCAGGCGGGTTTGTCGCCTGTCCGGTCTGATGCTCGGGGTCGCTTTGGTTGACGTGGACCTGGCGGAGTGGATGTACTTCCCGTATGGCTGAGGTGGGGGACGCGCCCGATATCGGGGTGCAGGGCGGCGAGATGACGCCGCAGCGGTACATCGAGACGAGGCTCTCGCAGTACCAGGAGTGGTACGACTCCAAGGCGACCCGGATGAAGGCGATGCATCTGCGGATGCGGACCGTGTCCGTCGTCGGCGGGGCGCTCGTGCCCGTGTTCGTGAATCTCGATCTGGTCTTCGCCCGGGTCACGGCCACGGTGCTGAGCCTGGTCGTCGTCGCCGCCGTGTCGCTGGAGAGCGTGTATCGGTACCGGGAGCAGTGGAAGAACTACCGGTCGACCGAGCAGCTCCTCGGGCACGAGCGCGTCTACTTCGAGACCAAGGTCGGGCCGTACCACAACCTGTCGAAGCGGGACGCGTTCTCGACGCTCGTCGCCCGGGTCGAGAAGGCCATCGCCAACGAGAACTCCGCGACCCTGAACGTGATGACGCTCGGCGGGCAGGTCGGCACCGATGTGCAGCGGCACGGGATTCCGGCCCCGCGGCCGCCGGTCGAGGACGGTCCGGCGTAGTCGCGGCGGGGTCGAGCGGGCCCCTGGGTGCCTTGTCCCTGGGGCCCGTGGTGTTTCACCCGCGGTGCTGCCGCGTCAGCACCACTTGTAGTCGACCTGCGTCGAGTTGTACGAGCAGCCGTCGACCCACGTGCCGGTCGACTTCCGCAGCGTCGCCGTGTCCTTGTCGTTGTTCCAGACGTACCAGCCGCGGTTCTGGAAGACGCTCGTCGCGTTGTTGGTGCCCTTGCCCGTGCGGACCGTGACGATCTTGCCCGCGCCGAGCGTGAAGGTGCCGAAGGTGTACTTGTGGTTGGCCGCGTCGGTGAGCGTCCAGCCCCGCAGGTTCACCGCGTAGGCGGTCGTGTTGCGTATCTGCACCCACTCGCCGTTGAGGCTGTAGTTGCCGCCGCGGTCCGTGCCCGGGCTGTCGTAGTAGATCTTGTACAGGTGGACCGAGCCGGCGGCCTGCGCCTGCGCGGGCAGCAGCAGGATGCCGGAGGCGGCGGCCGCGGTCAGGGCCGCGAGCGTGCGTACGCGAAGCATGAATGTCCCTCTGTTTCTGCCGGAGCGCCCGCCGATGGGGCCCGGCGAGCACACAGAATATGCATGACCTTCACTCCTTCCGCACAGATACCCGTGAGTTGGTCACTCGTGACCTAAAGTCGTCCCATGGCCGACGAATCCCTGCGTCTCACCGTCCTCGGGTCCGCCACGCCCTTCGCCCGGCCGGACAACGCCTGTTCGGGCCATCTCGTCGAGGGCGGCGGCGTGCGCGTCTGGGTCGACGCCGGGAGCGGCACCCTCGCCGAACTCCAGCGGTACGTCGCCCTCGGTGACGTCGACGCCGTGTGGATCTCCCATCTGCACGCCGACCACTCCGCCGACCTCCTCACCGCCTACTACGCCTTGCTGTACGCGGGACTTGAACTGTCGCTGCCCGTACCGCTGTTCGGGCCGGTCGGGATCGCCGACCGGCTCGCCGGCTTCCTCACCAACGGGCCCGACCGCAGCCCCGTCGAAAGCGCCTTCCGCGTCGAGGAGTTGTACGACGGGCATGCCGTCCGGGTCGGCGGGCTCACCCTCCGGTCGCGGGCCGTCGCGCACGGGATGCCGGCCTTCGCGCTGCGCGTGGAGGACGAGGCCGGGCGCTCGCTCGTCTACTCCGGTGACTGCGAGCCCTGCCCCTCCCTCGTCGAACTCGCGCGTGACTGCGATCTGTTCGTATGCGAGGCGGACGGGGCGGGGGCCGGACACCACTCGGCCTCGCAGGCCGGCAGGAGCGCGGCCGAGGCCGCCGCCCACCGGCTCGTCCTGACCCACGTCGGGTCGGGGGTACGGCCGGAGCAGGCCGTCGCGATGGCCGCCGCCGAGTTCCCCGGCGATGTCGCCCACGCCGACCCGGGGCTGCGGTTCGAGGTCACGCGTCGAAGTCGTACTCCAGGACGTACGCCGACGAGTCCAGCGTCATCTCGTTGAGCTCCACGGCCGTCCCCGGCCCGCTGAACGCCGTACGCCCGATGAGGACCACCGGCGTCCCGAACTCCAGGGCCAGCCGGTCCGACTCGTCCGCCGTCGGCATCCGGCAGCGGATCTCCTCGCGGAACCGCACCGGCCGGTGGCCCAGCTCGGCCAGCCGGGCGTAGGTCCCACCCGGCCCGGTGTCCGGCTCCGTGATCGGCGTACCGCGCACGAGGTCCGCGGAGAGGTACGAGACCGAGAGCAGCACCGGCTTGGCGTCGAGGACGAAGCGGCGGCTGCGGACGCAGACGGGCGCGCCCGGCGGCAGGTTCAGCGCCCCCGCGACCCGCGCGCCGGCCGCCGTCTCGGCCACCTCGATCTGGTCGACGACCAGATCCCGGTCCTCCACGTCCGCCGACCAGACCGAACGCCCGTTGCCCCACTGCTCGCCCGACAGGCGCGGGATGCCCCGGCGGCGCAGCGGGCGGAAGACGCGTACGAAGACCCCGGCGCCCTTGCGGGCCTCCGCGAGGCCTTCGTTGCGCAGCACGGAGAGGGCCTGGCGCGCCGTCATCCGGGCCACCTCGTACGTCGTCATGAGGTCGTTCTCGCCGGGGAGCCGGTCGCCCGGCGCGAAGGCGCCTGACTGGATCGCGGTTCTCAACTCGTCGGCGATGCGCTGGTACTTGGGCTGTCGAGCGCTGTCCTGGTCAGTCACGGGTGGACCACTCCCTTCATTTGCGGGACACCATACGGCGCACCCCGCGGCCAGGGTGCACACGTGTACGCCGTCCCGCCCGGTCGATCCATCCATCGGGGGACATCTCTAGAGATACGTTGACAGGGCGGGGTCGTAGGGCTTCTCTGGGTGTCCCCACGTTTCAGGGAGATCGGGACGGAGGATGCGTGCAGCCACTTCCCGAGGTCGGTGACCTCGTCCGCGACAACGCCACCGGGCGGGTCGGTTTCTATGTGGAGAGCGTCTCCGGACGCTTTCTGATCCGCGCCGTCCACGGCGGCGCCGAATGGGAGGCGGAGCCCACCGACGTCCAGCCGGCCACGCCCCTGCGCGAGCTGCGCGCCCGAGCCGCCGAGATCAACGCGCGTAGTCGGCGAGGGCTGGGGGCCTGAGGAGGGTGCCGGGCGTCGGGCCGTTCGGTCCGGTGGCCGGAGTGGCCGGGGTGGCCGGGGTGGCCGGGGTGGCCGGCGTGGCCGGGGTGGCCCTGGTGGCTGCTCGGGCTGGTGGGCCGTTGTGCGGGGCTCGGCGGTTGTCAGTGGGGCGCGCCACACTGGAGGCATGTGCCGCAGTATCAAGACGCTCCGACCGCCCGCGCTGCCCGAGGAGGCGACCGAGGAGGACATCCGCGCCGCCGCCCTGCAGTACGTCCGCAAGGTCTCCGGGTTCCGCGCCCCCGCCGCCCACAATCGCGAGGTCTTCGACCGGGCCGTGGACGAGATCGCCGCCGCGACCGCGAGACTCCTCGACGACCTGGAGGTGCGCGGGGCGCACCCCGGCGTCAGGAGGCAGGAGCGGGAGCCGCAGCCGGACGCCGTATGAGATAGGCGGCGAGACCGCCCGCCAGGAAGAGCGCGAGGGTCGACACCCCCGCGCTGAACCAGGTCGCGCCCAGCCACTGTCCGCCGAGCCAGCCGAGCCCCACGCTGTACGAGGCCCAGGTCACGCCCGCGAGCGCCGACCACGGCAGGAACTCCTCGACCCGCCGCTTCGCCGCGCCCGCGCCCAGTGACACCACGGAGCGGCCCGCCGGGGCGAAGCGCGCGAGGACCACGAGCAGGCCGCCGCCCCGTGTCAGCGCGGTGCCGAGACGTTCCTGCGCCAGGGACAGGCGCTTCGACCGGGCGATGGCCCGGTCCAGCCTGGCCCCGCCCCGGCGCGCGAGGCGGTACGCGAGGAAGTCGCCGAGCACGGATGCCGTGGCCGCGCAGAGGAGCAGGGGCAGCAGTGACGGCATGCCGGGGGTCGCCGCGGTGGCCGTGGCCGCCGCCGTGGCGGCGGTGATCACCAGGAAGCCGCTCGGCAGCACGGGCAGGAAGACGTCGAGCAGGATCGACGTCGCCACCACCGGGTAGATCCATGGGCCGGCGGTGAGCGACCGCAGCGATCCCAGGCTGTCGAGCAGATTCACAGGGCCTGAGCCTACGCGGGGGCGGGTGACCGCCCGCCGGGTGGGTGCCGCAGGGGCGCTGGGTGCCTGCCGTTGGGGGGCGGGGTGGGGTTCCGGGGGCGAAAAGGGCCGGAAGGCGCGCTGCGGATTCCGGCCTGTTGCCGTACGGAGACGGCTCCCCGATCCCGTACGGAGACGGCTCCCGTTGTCGTACGGAATCGGCTCCCCGTTCCCGTACGGAATCGGCCCCCGATCCCGTACGGAGACGGCTGTCCTGCCCGTACGGGCGGCGGCTGCCCTCCCCGTACGGCCGTGTTCAGGCCCCGACCGGCGCGCCCTGCTCCTCGCGGTCGTCGTTCGTCCTGCGCGTCGTCGAGCCCGTCGCGACCCGGGTTCCGAAGAGCCGGTCGACGGCCAGCGCGCCAGGGCCGGTGAACACCAGGAGTGCGAACGCCCAGCAGAACAGGGCCGCGGTCTCGCCGCCGTTCTGGAGCGGGAAGAGGGATTCGGGCTGGTGGACCTTGAAGTACGCGTACGCCATCGAGCCGGAGGCGAGGAACGCGGCGCTGCGCGTGCCGAGGCCGGCCAGGACCAGGACGCCGGCGCCCAGCTGGATCACGGCCGCGTACCAGCCCGGCCAGGTGCCGGCCGGGATCGTGCCGCCGCCCATCGCGCCGCCGAGGACGCCGAAGAGAGAGGCGGCGCCGTGGCAGGCGAAGAGCAGGCCGACGACGATGCGGAAGAGGCCGAGCGCGTAGGGCTGCGCCTGGTTCAGGCGGTCCGTGAGGCTGCCCGCGTCGCTCCGGCCTCCCTGGCGGACCTCTCCGCTCGGATCGTTCGCGGTGTTCGGGTTGTTCGGGTTCTTCATGGGGGACTCCTTCGGCCTGCCTCGTCCGTGGGGTGGACGGGGAGTGGGGGACGGAAACCGATGAGGCCGCAAGGTTAGGCATCCCTCAGTAATACTTGCAAGTTCAACATTCGGCCACCGGGGAGCGTCTGGCGCGGTTCGCTCCCCGGCGGCCTCTGTCGAAGCCGGTTCAGGAGGGTTGCTGTCAGCAGCCGTTGAGGACGGACTGCAGGGCGCTCTTCTCGGCGGAGTCGACGCTGAGGTTCCAGTGGTACTTCACGTGCACCCATGCGCGGGCGTACGTGCAGCGGTAGGCGGTCCGCGAGGGCAGCCACTCCGCCGGGTCGAGGTCGCTCTTCGCCTGGTTGACGTTGTCCGTCACGGCTATGAGCTGCGGCCGGGTCAGGTCGTTCGCGAAGGCCTGGCGCTGCGCGGTGGTCCAGGAGTTGGCGCCCGAGCGCCACGCCTCGGCGAGGGCGACGACGTGGTCGATGTCGAGGTCGGAGGCGACGGTCCAGGTGGCGCCGTCGTATGCGGAGTACCAACTGCCGCTGACCGAGGCGCAGCTGGAGTCCGTGACGACGTTCACGCCGTCGCGCTTGAGGACGGTCTCGCGGGTGTTGCAGGCGCCGGACTGGGTGATCCAGTGCGGGAAGAGGTCGCGGCTGTAGCCCGTGGAGGAACCTTCCGCCTTCACGGTGAGGGCGGCCAGGTAGGTGCGGGCCGTGGTGGCGCTGACCGGGGTGGGCATGGCGGCCTGCGCGGTGGGCGCGGTGGCGAGGAGGCCGGTCACGGTGAGGGCGGCGGAGGTGGCGAGAACGGCGAGTCGACGCGCGTAGATCATGCCGACGGGCATGTGAACTCCCTTGAGCTTGGGGGACCTTGGCTGGGTGCCCGTCCCCGTGGGGTGCCGGGCGGTGGCCCGGCCATCGTGGCGGCGCCAGGTTTCGTTGGGGGGTGCGCCAGGTAACAGAGTGGCGACATGAACACGTCACATCAAGGGGTGTGCGGTGCCTGATGGAGTGAAGGATTCCGTGCCGGGCCCCGAGGTTGGGCGTACGGCGAGACCCCGGGCCGTTTCCCGGCCCGGGGTCTCGTCGTCGTATGCGGAGGTTCTACGGAAGGACGGTCAGGGTGATCGTCCCGTCGGCGGCGGCCTCGACCCGCAGATGGTCGAGGTCGGGGATGTGTACGTCCGGCGCGAAGGCCGCCGCGCGCGGGCCCACGCCCACGATCCTCATGCCGGCCGCGCGGCCCGCCTGGATGCCGGCCTCCGAGTCCTCGAAGACGACGCAGTCGGCGGGGGTGAAGCCCAGCTCGGCCGCGCCCTTGAGGAAGCCCTCGGGGTCCGGCTTGCTGGCCCCGACGTGCTCGGCGGTGACCCGGGTCTCCGGCATCGGCAGCGCCGCCGCACCCATTCGTGCCTGCGCGAGGGCCTCGTCCGCCGAGGTCACCAGGGCGTGCGGCAGCTCCGCGAGCGCGGCCATGAAGGCCGGCGCGCCGGGGACGGGCACGACGCCGTCGAGGTCGGCGGTCTCCTCGGCGAGCATGATCCGGTTGTCGGCGTGGTTCTGCGCCATGGGGCGGTCCGGGAGGAGGACGGCCATCGTCGCGTACCCCTGACGGCCGTGGACCACCTTGAGCACGGCGTCGCCGTCGAGCCCCTGCCGCTCCGCCCAGCGTCGCCAGCAGCGCTCGACGACGGCGTCCGAGTTGACGAGGGTGCCGTCCATGTCGAGCAGGAGGGCGCGGGCGGTGAGCGTTGCCGGGGTGGTGGCAGGCATCAGGTCTCCAGTGGGGTGGTACGGAGAACGAAGCGGTCCCGCCCACCGGTCAGGGTTCGCGGGCGGGGCCACTTTGTTCTTCTACGATACAAAACCGGGGGCCGTCTTGGCCAACCCGGTCCGCATGGCGGGACCGGGGCGGGGCCGGGGCGGAGCCCGGGACGGGCCGGGAGAAGGTCGTGACCGGGACGGGATGGGGCCGGGACGGGCCCGGACGGGGCAGGGGTGAGGTTCGGACCGGAATGGTCAGATGTGCGGAGTGCTCTCCTCCAGGACCCGGCGCGTAGCGGGGCCGTACACGCCCTCCGGGTCGCTCAGGCCGTAGTGCCACGTCTGGTAGCGGGCCACCGCCTCCCGTACCTCCTCGTCGTAGCGTCCGTTGACGGGGCCGTCGTAGACCCACACGGCGGTCAGCCGCCGCTGGAGCTCCTTCACCTCGTGCCCGGTGGCGCCGAGGCTCAGGGTCACCTCCACCTCGCCCTGCCCGGGTGACTCCGAAGGGGAGGCCGACGCGGACGGTTCCGTCGGCGTCGGTGCGGTCGCCGGCGCCGACGAGGAGGCGGTCGGAGGCGCCGCCGGGCCCGTCGCGCTCGGCGACGCGCTCGGCCGGTCGGTGGTGCGGCTCGCGGTGGGGGTGGGCGCCGGCGACGCGGACGTCGGGCGCGCGGTGGGGGAGGACGACGTCGGACGCGGGCTCTCGGAGGAGGGGGACGGGACCTCGGACACGGCGATGTTCAGGGACGCGCTCGTGGTGACCTCGGGCACGTCCGCCCGGTCGTCGCGCTCCTCCCCGCCGCCGAGCAGCGCCGCCGCCAGGGCCGCCGTGCCCGCCACGGCGGCGGCGGCCACCACGGCCACCACCGCGCCCCGCCTGCGGCCCCGTCCCGGGGGCTGCCCCCGGTCATGGCCGGGCGGCGGCGGTACGGTGCCCGCGCCGCCCAGCAGCAGCGGCATGGTCTCGGAGGGGTCCCCGCCCGGGTACGAGCCCGCATGCGTGCCGGGACCCGCCTCCGCCCCGTACGCCCCCGCCCCGTACGCCCCCGGCAGCGGCGCCGTGACGGACGAGGGACCCCCGTCCGGCCGGATCGCCGCCAACTGGGCCGTCGGCGGATCGTCGGCCCTGTAAGAGGAAGCGTCACCCCCGTACGGGTCCCCCGCCCCGTAGGACCCGTACGGGCTCGTGTCGTCCCCCGAGTCCAGCGTCACGTACGGCCTGATCCGTAGGGGATCGAAGTCCTCGGCCGCCGCCGGCTCCGCCTGGGCGCAGGCGCAGCCAGGTCTTTCCGCACCGCATTCAGGACAGACGTGTCCGGTCATGATGGGTCCCCTCCCCGATACAACTGCGAGCGATTATGCAGCCCGCCCCTGGGGCGGTGAACAGCCGTGTCCTTCGGGAGGCCATAACCGGACATTCGGACCAGGATGGAGGGGCCGTCCCATGGGCCGTCCGGCGGGACGCCTGACGACACGCCCGAGGAGACGCCCATGGCTCAGGAAGTGAGCCCCTCCCAGCTCGGCGGCGCCCCGGCGCCGGGCGAGGGAAAGAGCCACCGCACCGTCCTCGTCGCGATCGGCGCGCTGCTGCTCGGCATGCTGCTCGCCGCCCTCGACCAGACCATCGTCTCCACCGCCCTGCCGACCATCGTCAGCGAGCTCGGCGGCATGGAGCACCTCTCCTGGGTGGTCACGGCGTACATGCTGGCGTCCACGGCCGCGACACCCCTCTGGGGCAAGCTCGGCGACCAGTACGGCCGCAAGAAGCTCTTCCAGTCCGCCATCGTCATCTTCCTCATCGGCTCCGCCCTCTGCGGCATCGCCCAGAACATGCCGCAGCTCATCGCGTTCCGCGCGATCCAGGGCCTCGGCGGCGGCGGCCTCATGGTCCTGTCGATGGCGATCGTCGGCGACCTCGTGTCCCCCCGGGAACGAGGTAAGTACCAGGGCCTCTTCGGCGCCGTCTTCGGCGCCACCAGCGTCCTCGGCCCGCTGCTCGGCGGACTCTTCACCGAGCACCTCTCCTGGCGCTGGGTCTTCTACATCAACCTGCCGATCGGTATCGTCGCGCTCTTCGTCATCGCGGCCGTGCTCCACATCCCGGTCCGCTCGACCCCGCACGCCATCGACTACCTCGGCACCTTCCTCATCGCCTCGGTCGCCACCTGCCTGGTCCTCGTGGCCTCCCTCGGCGGCACCACCTGGGCGTGGGGTTCGGCGCAGATCATCGGCCTCGCCGTCCTCGGCTGCGTCTTCCTCGTCTGGTTCGTGTACGTCGAACGGCGGGCCGCCGAACCGGTGCTGCCGCTCAAGCTGTTCAGGATCCGGACCTTCACCCTCGTCTCGGTCATCAGCTTCGTCGTCGGCTTCGCGATGTTCGGCGCGATGACCTACCTGCCGACCTTCCTCCAGGTCGTGCAGGGCGTCACGCCGACCATGTCCGGCGTGCACATGCTGCCCATGGTCGCCGGCATGCTGATCACCTCGACCGCCTCCGGCCAGATCGTCTCCCGCACCGGCCGCTGGAAGGTCTTCCCCATCGCGGGCACCGCGCTCACGGCCCTCGGCCTGCTCCTCCTCAACGAGCTGACGGAGACCACCTCCACCTGGGCGATGGGCGCCTACTTCTTCGTCTTCGGCGCCGGACTCGGCCTCGTCATGCAGGTCCTCGTCCTGGTCGTGCAGAACGCCGTCTCGTACGAGGACCTCGGCGTCGCCACCTCCGGAGCCACCTTCTTCCGCTCCATCGGAGCCTCCTTCGGCGTCGCCGTCTTCGGCACGATCTTCACCAACCGGCTCACCGCCAAGCTCGACGACGTGTTCGCCTCGGCCGGACAGGACCTCCCGCCGGGCGTCGGTCCCGAGGAGGTCGCCGCCGACCCGCGCACCCTGAGTGAACTACCGGCCGAGCTGCGCCCCTCCGTCCTGCACGCGTACGCCACCTCCATCACCGACGTCTTCCTGTACGCGGCCCCCGTCGTCCTCGTCGCCTTCGTCGTCGCCTGGTTCCTCAAGGAGGACAAGCTGCGGGCCTCGGTCACCGCGCCCGACACCAGCCAGACGCTCGCCTCCAACCCCGTCGAACGCTCCTCGTACGACGAATGCGCCCGCGCCCTCTCCGTCCTCGGCTCCCGCGAAGGACGCAAGGCGATCTACGAGAAGATCACCGCCCGCGCGGGCCTCGACCTGCTGCCCGCCGCGAGCTGGCTGCTGCTCCGCATCCGCCGCCACGGCACGGTCGAGCCCGCCCGGCTCGCCGAGACCGTGCCCGTACCGCTGCGGGCGATCACGGAGGCGTCCCGGCAGGTGGAGGAACGGCACCTGGCCACCCGGGAGGGGCTCCAGCTGATCCTCACCGAGGAGGGCGTACGGGTGGCGACCCGGCTTGCGGCCGCCCGGGAGGAGTCGCTCGCCGAACTCCTCGGCGACTGGTGGGACCCGGACCGGCCCACCGACCTGGTGCAGCTGGTGGAGCAGCTGACGGCGGAACTGTCCGGCTCGGACGGGGAGCGGCCGCACGACCCGGAGCCTCCTCGCGACCATCACGCGTAGGGCCGCCGCCAGGCGCAACTCCCGGACCCAAACCCTCTGTGACCAGCACTCAGATGCCGTCAGTACGCTGTCCCCTCCAAGATCACGTCACAGGGGGATGGGCAGGATGAGCAGCGAACAGCCACACCAGGGCGGGTACGGCGGGCAGCCCGGCTACGGGGCGCCCGGCGCCCCCGGCGGCTACGGAGCACCCGCGCAGCCCGCCCCCGCCCGCCCGGCCTCCCACCGAGGGGCCTGGATAGGCGCGGGAGCCACCCTCCTCGCGGCCGTGATCGGCGTCGTCGGTACGTACGTGGTGACCAGCGGCAACGCCAAGCCCGCACCGCCCCCCGCGCAGGGCCCGGCGCCCTCGGCCACCACGGCCGGCGCCCCGGGCGGCGAGACGGCTCCCTCGGACGCGTCGCAGAGCCCGGACACCTCGCAGTCCCCGGAACCGCAGGCCCCCGAGACCGCCGGGACCCCGCCCGCGAAGCCGGCCGACACCGTCCAGTGGCAGGGCGCCCTGGCGATCACGTACGCGGACGCGAAGGACCTGGACTCCACGCCCCCCGTGGAGTCCGAGATCAACGAGGAGAACGACTTCTCCGTCCACCCCTTCGGCACCAGCCACATGCTGAGCCCCGACAGCGGGGCCAAGGCGCTGGTGTGGAAGGACTCCACGAAGGCGCCCACGCGCGCGGACTGCGCGGGCGTCGTCGACACCCTGGGAACCACGACGACGATGAAGATGAAGACCGGCCTGGCGCTCTGCGCCCGCACGAACGACGGCCGCGTCGCCCGGCTGACCGTGAAGGAACTGACCGGGCAGGCGAGCGACATGACCGGGGTCTTCGACATCGTCGTCTGGAGCGGCTGACCGCGACGGGCCCCGGCGGGTCAGAGGTCCTTGCCGTACCAGACGTCCATGTACGGACCGGAGCAGTACGCCGGTATCTCCGCGTACCCGTGCCGCGTGTACAGGGCGCGCGCCTCGACCAGGTCCAGACGCGTGTTGAGGACCATCCGGCGCGCCCCCAGCGCGCGGGCCGCCTCCTCGAGGCCGTCCATCAGGACGCCGGCGCCGCCGAGGCCGCGAAAGGCGTGACGCAGGAAGACCCGGGTCAGCTCGGCGCGTTCCCCGTCGAGGAGCAGGACCCCTCCGCAGGCGGCGGGCTTTCCCTCGTAGCGCCCGACGAGGAACTGCCCGGTCGGCGGGGTCAGCAGCTCGACGCCGTCACCGGCCAGCCCCTCGTCGATCTCCGCCTCGGTCGCCGGGCGCTTCCAGTAGCGGCTGGCGACGTCGTCGTAGTAGTCACGGCGCAGAGCCGTCGCGTCCGGGGTGTCGACGTGCTCGGGGGAGAAGGTCCAGGTCATGCGTGCCATTGTGCGGCGCGCACGACCCGGGGCGCAGCTCCGTTTCCCCGGCCGGGGCGGCCGGGGCGCGGCTCAGTTCTTGGGGGACGCCTGCTGGACGACCTCGAACGACCAGAGGGTCGACCCGGAGGCGGCGGGCTTCGGCCGCTCACCGCCGCCCTGGCCGCCGCCCTGGTGAGCGGCCTTCATGGAGCCGTTCATCCACGCCTGGAAGTCCTCCTCGCTGCGCCAGCGGGTGTACACCAGGTACTGGTCGGTGCCTTCCAGCGGGCGCAGCAGCTCGAACCACTCGAAACCGTCGGACCCCTCGACGGCCCCCGCGCGGGACGCGAAACGCTGCTCCAGCACCTCGCGCTGCTCGGCCGGAACGGTCAGGACGTTGATCTTTACCACGCTGGGCACATGACACCTCTCGGGAAGCACAGGCCGGGCACCGCACCCCGCCTTGATCACGCCTGTGCAGTCTCCTACATCCGCCGGTCAAAGCGGCGTGAGGACGCCCGGCGGGCAACGCCCGTGGCGCGATGACGACGGCCCCGCGCGGCGGGCTTCCTGGCCAGGGGGGCGACTCCGGCGTGGCTCCCATGTGAGGCTTCGTACGAGTCGCTCGGTGCTCCCGTTCCTCCTCACGAACGCTCATGGAAGGCACGACATGACGCAGACCCCCACCACCCCCCGGGCCGACGCGGTACGGGAGTTGGCCGTGCGCTGGTTGCCGCTGCTCGGGGACGACGACTTCGTCGTCTCGCCCGTCGGGCTTTGGCTGGCCCTTGGGGCCGTCGCCTCCGGGGCCAGGGGGCGGACCGGCGAGGAGATGGGGGAGTTGCTCGGGGTCGAGGGGGAGGCGGCCGCCGAGGCCGTGACCCTCGGCGGGCGGTGGCTCGGGCAGGCGCCGGGGGTGGCGGTGGCGACCGGGGTGTGGAGCCGGGTGCCGGTGCTCGACGCCTTCCGGGCGGGGCTGCCCGACGTGCGGTTCGGGCCGCTGCCCGGGGCGGTGTGGTCCGCGCTGCCCGATGACGTCTTCGGGGCGACGGACGACATGTCCCTCGGCGAGATGCCCGACGCCCAGGAGGAGCTCGACGCCTGGGTGAGCCGTGCCACCGGAGGGCGGATCACGCGGCTGCCCCTCGATCTGGACGGCTCCGAGGATCTGGTACTCCTCAACGCCCTCGCGCTGAAGGCCTCTTGGCTGACCGCATTCCCCGGGCACCTCACCCGTGACGAGCCCTTCACCGACGGATACGGGGACACCCGGCCCGTGCCGACCATGCGGCAGCGGATCCCGGCCGGCTGGGTCTGGTACGTGGGCGGGGTCACCGTCGTCGAACTGCCCTGCGCGGGGGAGGGGGGCGTACGGGTCCGCTTCGTCCTCGGGGCCGAGGCCGACGGGCCCGGCGACGTGCTGCCCGCCGCCTGGGCCGGGGTCGACGCGCGGCGGCCGCTCGTCGCGGATTCGGCCGATCTCGGCCTGCCGCGCTTCACCCTCCGTACGAAGACCGACGCGAGGGAGCAGCTCGCCGCGCTCGGCCTGACCGGGGCGCTGCGGCGCGGGGCCGACTTCTCGGGTCTCTCCCCGGCGGACCTGTACATCGCCAAGGTCGTGCAGGAGGCGGTGGTCGAGGTCGCCGAGGAGGGGGTGGAGGCGGCGGCCGTCACCCAGGTGACGATGACGCGCAGCGCCGCCGCGCCCCGTCACAAGGTGGTGGAACGCATCGCCTTCGACCGGCCCTTCGGGGTGGTCGTCCTCGACGCTTCGGGCGAGGTGCCGCTGTTCACGGGCTGGCGGCAGAGCGCGCCCTCGGTCAGCTGACGACCCGGGCGAGCAGCAGGCCGTCGTAGCCCTTCGCGCCGACCGTCTGGAGGGCCGTCGCGTCCAGCCGGGGTTCGCGGGCGACGAACTCGAACAGTTCGCGGGTGCCGGTGATCGCCGGGTCGTCCGGGTCCGGGGTGGCGACCCTGCCGCCGCGCACCACGTTGTCGACGATGATCACCGTGCCGGGGCGGGAGAGCTTCAGGGCCCATTCGGCATAGCGCGGGTTGTTGACCTTGTCGGCGTCGACGAAGACCAGGTCGAAGGGGCCGGCGCCCTCCGCCTCCAGCTGCGGCAAGGTGTCCAGGGCGGCGCCCGTGCGGACCTCGACGAGCTTGTCGAGGCCGGCGCGGGCGATGTTGGCGCGGGCGACGTCCGCGTGGGCGGGGTCGTACTCCAGGGTGATCAGCCGGCCGTCGGCGGGCAGGGCGCGGGCCAGCCAGATCGTGCTGTATCCGCCGAGGGTGCCGATCTCCAGGATGCTCCGGGCGCCCTGCATCAGGGCGAGCAGGTGGAGCAGCTTCCCCTGGTTGGGGGCGACGGCGATCTCGGGCAGGCCGGCCGCCGTGGAGGCGGCGAGCGCGGCCGTGAGCACGTCGTCGGCCGGTGCGACGGTCCGGCTGAAGTAGTCGTCGACCGCGTTCCACTGAGGGTTCGTCATGTCATGGGAACGTACACCGGTGTCCACCGCCGGACGGCGCCGTGCCACGCGTACGAGCAGCAGTGCCGCGACCACCACGAGCAGCAGACCGCCGCCCACCGTCAGGAGCCACACCGGGATGCCGCCGGCGACGGTCATCAGCCGGTCGGTGTACTCGACCTGGCGGTACGGGGTGTCCGCGACGGTCCTCAGACGGTGGTCGTCGTCGATCCGCGCCGGATCGGGGAACTCCTGCTCCATGACCGTCAGATGCACCGGGCGCTGTCCCGCGAGTCCGGCGAGGGCGCCCTCGGGGCGTTCGATCCGGCCGGCGAAGGTCACCTCGGGGCGGTCGCCGCCGATGGCGGAGCGGGGTTCCATCCGGTGGTCGGCCAGGATGGAGAGGCCGAGGGTCTGGGAGTTCGCCGCGAGGCGGGAGAGCCGCATGGGGTAGACGAGTTCGGGCGAGGCGAAGGTGATGCGGAGGGGTGTCAGTTCGCCCTGGAGGACGGTGTCCTTCTCCGCGGGTGCGAGGCGGACGGCGACGTACTCCCACTTCCGCTGCACGTACGGCTGGAGCGCGCCGGTCAGCCGGTCGGGCAGTTCGAAGCCGTGGGTGCGCAGCCAGTCGCCGAGGGCCTCCGGGTCGGTGGCCGTCAGCCGGGCGACGTCGAAGGGGCCGAGCCGCTCGCGGCCGACGACCCCGACGCCGGCGCCCTTGCCGGGCGGCGGGGCGCCGGCCCCGTCGCCGCGGCCGCCCGCGAACGGCCAGTCGTCCTCGCGCGGCCAGAAGTGGAAGCGGTCGCGCTGCTCGGGCTCGGTGAGGCGTTCGATCTCGTCGAAGAGCGCCGGGTCGCCGAGGGCGACGTCGGCCCGGCTCGGCACCGGCATGATCCAGGCGGCGTGCCGGGCGTCGCCGTGGACGTTGAAGCGCATGACGATCGTCTCGGTGCGGCCGTCCCAGTGGACGGCCGACTCCTCCCGGTCGACGCCGATGCGCTCGGACTTCGACGGGATCATGGCGCCGCAGCCGCAGGCGTACGCCGGTGCGACGAGCGAACCGAGCTGGAGCGCGAGCAGCGCGACGATGGTGGTCAGGAATCTGTGTGTCCCCCGCATGCGGGGTGGGACGTCCCCCGTGGCCTTCCGGTTCCGGGCCGGTGTCCGGTTCCTGGTCGGTCTCGGGCTCCGGGCCGGTGTCCGGTTCCGGGCCGGTCGTCAGGTGGAAGCGCCGCCTCCCGCGCGGACCCGGAGTTCCTTCACGCCGTTCAGCCAGGCGGCCCGCAGCCGGCGTGGTTCGCCGGCGAGCGTCAGGTCGGGCAGGGCGTCCGCGACGGCGTTGAAGATGAGCTCGATCTCCTTGATCGCGAGGGCCTTGCCGAGGCAGAAGTGGGGGCCGCCGCCGCCGAAGCCCAGGTGCGGGTTGGGGTCGCGGGTGATGTCGAAGCGTTCGGGGTCGGTGAACACCTCGGGGTCGTTGTTGGCGGAGGAGTAGAAGAGGCCGATCCTGTCGCCCTTGGCGATCTTCTGTCCGCCGAGCTCGGTGTCCTGGGTCGCGGTCCGCTGGAAGGAGACCACGGGGGTGGCCCAGCGGACGATCTCCTCGGCGGCGGTCGCCGGCCGTTCCCGCTTGAAGCGCTCCCACTCCTCGGGGTGGGTGAGGAAGGCGTGCATGCCGTGGCTGATGGCGTTGCGGGTGGTCTCGTTGCCGGCGACGGCGAGCAGCAGGACGAAGAACCCGAACTCGTCGGAGGACAGGTTGCCCTGGCCCTCGGCGGCGACGAGCCGGCTGACGATGTCGGCGGCGGGGCATTCCTTGCGGGCGGCGGCCATGTTCATCGAGTAGCCGATGAGCTCCATGGCGGCCTCGGCGCCGATCTCCTCGGTGATGGCGTATTCGGGGTCGTCGTACGCGACCATCTTGTTCGACCAGTCGAAGATCCGGGAGCGGTCCTCCTGGGGGACGCCGATGAGTTCGGCGATGGCCTGGAGGGGCAGTTCGACGGCGACCTCGGTGACGAAGTCGAAGGTGCCGTCGGCGTCCGCGCCGCGTTTCGCCTCGTCGACGATGGCGTGGGCGCGGTCGCGGAGCGCGGTCTCCAGGTTCCGGATCGCCCGGGGGGTGAAGCCGCGCTGGACGATCTGGCGGACCCGGGTGTGCTCGGGCGGGTCCATGTTGAGCATGATCAGTTTCTGGACCTCGATCTGGTCCCGGGTGATGTGCTCGTTGAATCGGATGACGGCCGTGTTCTCGTTCGAGGAGAACAGCTCGGGGTGGGTGGAGACGTACCTGACGTCCGCGTGGCGCGTGACGGCCCAGTACCCGGCGTCCTCGAAGCCCGTGATGCCGGGCGGCTGGGGGCACCACCAGACGGGTGCGGTCTGCCGCAGCCGGGCGAACTCGGGCAGGGGGACGCGGTCGCGGAGCAGATCGGGGTCGGTGGCGTCGAACCCTTCGGGGAGATGGGGACAGGGCATCGGCAACACACTCCATATCTGATGGACCGTCAGGAGGTGTCTGGGAAGTTAGTAACGAGTTCTACAAGTAGCAAGAGGCAGAACGGGAAGTGTTGTCTCCCGGACCCTTGCGTACCCGCGGTAGCAGTCATAAGACTGCACAGAGAACTAGAACGCGTACTAGTTCCCCGTGACGCCGACCGACGGGCTGCCGGGACGCCCCGTCCGGTCGAGGAGAGGACGAGCTCATGGCCGCGGAACCCGTCATCGTCGAAGCCGTTCGCACCCCCATCGGCAAGCGCGGAGGCGCGCTCGCCAACCTCCACCCCGCCTACCTCCTGGGCGAGACCTACCGCGAACTCCTCGGCCGCACCGGCATCCACGCCGACTGCGTCGAGCAGATCGTCGGCGGTACGGTCACCCACGCCGGCGAACAGTCCATGAACCCGGCGCGCACCGCCTGGCTCACCATGGGCCTCCCCTACGAGACGGCCGCCACCACCGTCGACTGCCAGTGCGGCTCCTCGCAGCAGGCGAGCCACATGGTCGCCAACATGGTCGCGGCCGGGGTCATCGACGTCGGCATCAGCTGCGGCGTCGAGGCCATGTCCCGCGTGCCGCTCGGCTCCGGCTCCAAGCACGGGCCGGGCAAGCCCTTCCCCGACGAGTGGAACGTCGACCTCCCCAACCAGTTCGAGGCCGCCGAACGCATCGCCCGCCACCGCGGTCTCACCCGCGAGCGCGTCGACTCCCTCGGCCTGCTCTCCCAGGAACGGGCCGCGAACGCCTGGGCCGAGGAGCGCTTCAAGCGCGAGACCTTCGCCGTCCAGGTCCCCACCACCGAGGAGGAGCAGGCCGCGGGGCAGGGTATGTGGCGGCTCGTCGACCGGGACGAGGGCCTGCGCGACACCACCATGGAGGGGCTCGCCCGCCTCAAGCCCGTCATGCCGACCGCCGTCCACACGGCCGGGAACTCCTCCCAGATCTCCGACGGCGCCGCCGCCCTCATGTGGGCCTCCAAGCGCATGGCGCGCGCCCTCAAGCTCCGCCCCCGCGCCCGGATCGTCGCCCAGGCCCTCGTCGGCGCCGACCCGCACTTCCACCTCGACGGGCCGATCGACGCCACCCGCGCCGTCCTCGGCAAGGCCGGGATGTCGCTCAGGGACATCGACCTCGTCGAGATCAACGAAGCCTTCGCCTCGGTGGTGCTGAGCTGGGCGCAGGTCTTCGAGCGGGACCTGGACGGCCTGGAGAAGGTCAACGTCAACGGCGGCGCCATCGCCCTCGGCCACCCGGTCGGCGCGACCGGGGCGCGGCTCATCGCCACCGCCCTGCACGAGCTGGAACGCTCGGACAAGGAGTTCGCGCTCATCACGATGTGCGCGGGCGGGGCCGTGGCGACCGGGACGATCATCCAGCGGCTGTAGCGGCCGCTCAGCGCCTGTGTGGTGGAGCGGCCCGGAAACGCCGCAGGCCCCGCCCTCCCAGTGCGGGAGGCGGGGCCTTGCGGGTGCGCTGTGCGGCGGGTGACTCTTAGTACCAGCCGTTGGCCTGCCAGAACGCCCAGGCGGCGTTCGGGGAGCCGTAGCGCTCGTTCATGTAGTCGAGACCCCACTTGATCTGGGTGGCGGGGTTCGTCTTCCAGTCGGAACCGGCGGAGGACATCTTCGTGGCCGGCAGGGCCTGGACCAGGCCGTAGGCGCCGCTGGACGAGTTGGTGGCCTTGTGGTTCCAGCCGGACTCGTGCGAGACGATCTTGCTGAAGGACGCGTACTGCGAAGCGGGAACGATCTGTCGGGCGAGCTCCTGCGGGCTGGCGGCCGAAGCCGTGCCCGTCGTGCCCAGCACCGCACCGGACGCGCCCAGCAGCACGGCTGCGGAGGCGGCGATCTTCTTGTTGCGGGCAGAGACACGAGTGGTGAGCGAGCGGAACAACGTATCGACCTAACGTCGGGAACAAGGGCCGCGCCAGGCGATTTCGGCAAGCCGGAACCAGAGCCCGGGGGACCCGGGGACTGGGGGGAACCGGCCGTCCGAGGCGCTGCGGTGAGCACCGGCTGCCTGGCGACGTCCACCAGACAAGCAGGGCTGGGACGCCGATGCAACGACCCCCTGTACGAGGGAGGTTCGGACTCGCGGGGGAAGGTCCCGGGGTAGGTCTTGGGGTGTTTCCGCAGGTCGTGGGGGTATGTGGGGTGATTTGGGCGGCTTCGCCGTCTACTATTCCGCGTCGTACGTGACGTAGGTCCTGTGGGGCGCCTCACCCGGGGCGGCCTCCTCCGGACCCCCGAATGTGACCTGGGCCTCGAAGTTCGCCCGTCGCGTGGCCCGCCGCAGCGCCTTCAGGAGCGTGCCGCCGATCGTGAGGGTGAGGACGACGGTCAGGGCGGCCCTGCCGAGGTCCCAGCCGAGGGAGGTCGCCACCACATAGGCGAGGAAACGGACCAGGTTCTCGTCGAGCGGAGCGCCCGGCTGGAACGAGATCCCGCTGCTCAGGCCCTGCAGCAGCACCCAGCCCTGCAGATTCATGACCGTCCCGTACGCGAACGCCGCCACGAAGCCGTACGCCGAGAGCATCAGCAGCTCCCCCCGGCCCCGCAGCCCGTCCGGGCCCGGCAGCAGACCGGCACCCATCGTGAACCAGCCCATCGACAGCATCTGGAACGGCATCCACGGCCCCACACCGCCCGTGAGCAGGGCCGACGCGAACATCGTCACCGCGCCCAGGACGAAACCGAAGCCCGGCCCGAGGACCCGGCCGCTCAGCACCATCAGGAAGAACATCGGCTCCAGACCGGCCGTCCCCGCCCCCAGCGGCCGCAGGGCCGCGCCCACGGCGGCCAGCACCCCCAGCATCGCCACCGCCTTCGCGTCCATCCCGCAGTCGGCGATCGTCGCCACGACCACGGCGACCAGGAGCGGCAGCAGCGCCGCGAACAGCCACGGGGCGTCCCCGGCGTGCGAGGTGACGGCGGAATCCGCGTCCGCGAAGAGCGGCCAGCAGAAGGCGATGATCCCGACGAGGGAGACCAGGACGAGGGCGGTGACGGAGCGGGGTCCCAGGCGGACAGGGCGTGAGCTTCTCGTCCTCACAGCGCCTCCTCCACCTGCTCGACCGTGAGCCAGTGCTGCGGGGCGAGGATCTTCGCCACCTGCGGGGAGAACGCCGGGGAGGAGACGACGACCTCCGCGGTCGGGCCGTCCGCCACCACCTCGCCGTCCGCGACGATCACCACCCGGTGCGCCAGCTCCGCTGCCAGCTCCACGTCGTGCGTGGCGAGCACGATCGCGTGCCCGTCCGCCGCGAGGGAGCGGAGGTGGGTGACCAGACGCGCCTTCGCCGCGTAGTCCAGACCGCGCGTCGGCTCGTCGAGCAGGAGCAGGGGCGGGCGGCCGGTCAGGACGACGGCCAGTGCGAGCGTCAGGCGCTGCCCCTCGGACAGGTCCCGCGGATGCGTCCCGTCCGCCACCCCCGGCAGCAGCTCCGACACCAGCGCGCGGCAGGTCCCGGGCGCCGCGCCGGCGTCCGCGTCGGCCGCGGCGCACTCGGCGGCGACGGTGTCCGCGTACAGCAGGTCACGCGGCTCCTGCGGGACCAGGCCGACCTGGCGGATCAGCTCGCCGGGGGCGGTGGTGTGCGGGGCCCGCCCCGCGACGCGGACGGTGCCGGAGGTCGGGGCGAGCATGCCGACCAGGGTCGAGAGGAGGGTGGACTTCCCGGCGCCGTTGCGGCCCATGAGCGCGACCGTCTCGCCGGCGTGGACCTGGAGGTCGATGTGGCGCAGGGCTTCGACGCGGCCGCGTCGTACGGCGAGGGCCTCCACGTGGAGGAGAGGGGTGGGGGTCTCGGGTTCGGTGCGGCGCCGTTGGAAGAGGCTGAGGTTGAGTCTCGTACGGGCTGGAAATCCAGCCCCGCCGGCGGTTGAGGCGCGGGGTACGGGGCGGAGCCCCGAAAGCGGGGCCTGGGGCGCAGCCCCAGTTCGGGAAGGGGCGGGGTGGGGAAGGCGCCCCGCAGGGTCCCGCCCCTCCAGCCGCTCCTTCAACCCGCCCGCCCTCCGTCGCGCGTCCCGCACCGTCAGCGGCAACGGCTCCCAGCCCGCGAGCCGTCCCAGCGCCACCACCGGCGGATGCACCGGCGACACCGCCATGATCTCCGCGGGGGACCCCATCACACCCTCCGGCAGCAGCAGCACCTGATCCGCGTACTGCACCACCCGTTCCAGCCGGTGCTCCGCGAGCAGCACCGTCGTGCCCAGGTCGTGCACCAGCCGCTGGAGGACCGCGAGGACGTCCTCCGCCGCCGACGGGTCGAGCGCGGACGTCGGCTCGTCGAGGACGAGGACCTTGGGGTGCGGGGTGAGGACGGAGCCGATCGCGACCCGCTGGCGCTGGCCGCCGGAGAGCGTGGCGATCGGCCGGTCGCGGAGCTCGGCGAGACCGAGGAGGTCGAGGGTCTCCTCGACGCGGCGCCGCATGACGGCGGGCGCGAGGCCGAGGGACTCCATCCCGTACGCCAGCTCGTCCTCGACCGTGTCGGTGACGAAGTGCGCGGACGGGTCCTGGCCGACCGTGCCCACCAGGTCCGCGAGCTCGCGCGGCGGATGGGTGCGGGTGTCGCGGCCGTCGACGGTGACGCGGCCGGTCAGCGTGCCGCCGGTGAAGTGCGGGACGAGCCCGGACACCGCGCCCAGGAGGGTCGACTTGCCGACGCCCGACGGGCCGACGAGCAGGACCAGCTCGCCCTCGGGGACGGTGAGGTCCACGCCCCGCAGGGTCGGTTCCGTATCGTCCTCGTATCTCACCGAGACGTTCTCGAAGCGGATCACGCGTTCTCCTTCGGAGCGGGGGCCACGAACGCGGGCAGCAACCCCACCAGGATCGATACGGCGGGCCAGAGCGGAAGCTCCGGGGCTTCCAGCGGGACGACCCCGGGGTGCAGCGCCTCCGGGGCGTACGCGTTCGCCCAGATCATCAGGACGGCGACCGCCACCCCGGAACCGGCGACCAGCCAGGCTCTCGGGCCCCAGCGGTCCGGCCGGTAGCGGGTGCGGACCGTCCGGCGTCCGCCGAGCCGAAGCCCGGCCATGGCCGCCAGGAGCCCGGCGCCGAGCAGCGGAAGTCCGTACCCCGCGCCCTCGGCGGCGAGCAGCCCGTACGAGCCGGCGCAGACGCCGAGCAGCCCGCCCAGGGTCAGTACGTTCGTGGTGCGCCGTACGGAGGCCGGGACCAGCGCCGTCCGCCCGTACCCGCGCGCGTCCATCGAGGCGGCGACGGCGATCGACCGTTCGAGCGCGCCCTCCAGGACAGGCAGGCCGATCTGGAGGACCGCCCGTACGCCGCCGGTGGGGCGGCCGCGCAGCCGGCGGGCGGTGCGCAGCCGGGCCACGTCGGCGACCATGTTCGGCGCGAAGGTCATCGCCACCACGACGGCGACCCCCGCCTCGTAGAGCGCCCCCGGCAGCGACTTGAGCAGCCGCGCCGGGTTGGCGAGGGCGTTCGCCGCGCCCACGCAGATCAGCAGGGTCGCCAGCTTGGCCCCGTCGTACAGGGCGAACACCAGCTGCTCGGCCGTCACCCGCCCCCCGATCCGTACCCCCTGCGCCCAGTCGGGCAGCGGTACCTCGGGCAGCGTGAACAGCTCGTGCGTCCCCGGGATCGGGGAGCCGAGCAGCAGCGAGAAGACGACCCGCAGGAAGACGACGAACAGGCCCAGCTTCACGAACGCGCCGTACGAGCGCGCCCAGGGCGCGTCCGTACGGCGGGCAGCCACGACATAGCCGGCGACCCCGACGAGCAGCCCGAGCAGGAGCGGGTTGGTGGTCCGGGACGCGGCGACGGCGAGGCCGAGCGCCCACAGCCACCAGGCGCCGGCGTGCAGGGCGTTGGCCCGGCTCGCCTCGGGGGCCGTGAACGTGCTGAGGCCAGGGCCTGTCTTCTGGATCATGCCGGGCTCGCCGCGCTCATCCGCGGCGGCGGGCCTTCCAGATCGCCGCCCCGCCGAGGGCCAGGACGGCCGCCCCGCCGGCGAGCACGCCGAAGGACGGGCCCCCGCGCTCCTCCCCGGCGGTGGAGGCGGCCGGAGCGGAGGACGCGGAGGGTGCGGCCGACGGCTTCGAGGCGTCCTCCGCCACCTGCTCGCCGCAGCCCCGCGCCGGGTAGCCGGCGATCCCGCACAGCATGGCCGCGCCGTCGTACCGCAGAGGCTTCGCCACCGTGGCGAGCGCCTCCGCGCCCGTCGCGTCCTCGCGGACCTGCGCGCAGCCGACCACGACCGGCTTCGCCGGCGGGGTCTCCCCGGGCGGCGCGTCGGCCGGGCCGCCGAAGTCGACGACGACCGCGACCCGCTTGGAGCCGTCCTTCTTCTCCACCGCTCCGCAGATCCCCGTGAAGTCGGGGGCGCCGGAGGGCAGGGAGGTGTCGGCCGTGCCGTTGCTGATCGCGAAGCGGAAGCCGATCACGTCCCCTTCGGCGGGACGGGCCGTCGCCGGCCCCTGCGTGGCGTACGCCCACGGCTTGCCGCCCGAGCTCTCCCAGAACGACCAGTAGCGGTAGCCGGCGGCCTGCGCCGGAGCCGCCGCGACCGAGGTCAGGGTGAGCAGGGCCCCGGCCGCGGCACCCGCGGCGAGGGCGGCGCGGCGTCTCCCGGCCGCCGCCTTCACGGTCGTCACTTCTTGCGGCCGCTCACGAGGAAGCCGATGCCGACGCCGACGACCATGCCGATGCCGATGATCCACCAGACGTCGAAGCCGCGGCCCTCGTCCTCGGTCGTCGAGGACGCGGAGGTGTCGGGGGCCTTGGGCGCGGGACCGGTGGCGTTGAGCTGCTCCACCAGGTCCGCCGAGCCGAACTCGCGCGGGTCGGTGTCCATCGCGCGGGCGGCGAGGATCAGCTGCGCGTAGGCGGCGGGGCCGCTCTCCTTCGCCCAGGCGGCGGAGTTCTTCTCCAGCCACTCCAGGGCGGGCTTCGCCTCCTTCGCGGCGCCGGAGGCGGCGAGGGCGACGACGGCGTCGGCGGTGTTGCCGACGTCGGGCTTCTCGGCGGTGTCGGTGGCGCCCGGCATGGGCGGCAGGGTCAGGTGGCCGGTCTTCGCGAGGGCCTTCGTCAGGTAGGAGGCGCCGTTCAGCGCGGCCCGGTCGATCGTCGGCTTCGCGAGGTCGGTGCAGGCCGGGGGCCGTTCCGGGGAGGCCTTGGTGGCGACGACGCTCTTGCCGAGTCCGGCGAGGGTGGCCGCGGCCGTGGCGTCGGCGTTCGCGAGGAGCTTGCCGGCCTTGTCCGGCTGGTACGCGAAGGCGCCCGCGCCGTCCTTGTCCGAGCAGGGCAGCGCGAAGGTGAGGAGCGCGTCGTAGGGCGTACGGCCCTCGGCGGAGGTGAACGAGCCGGGCTTCACGCCCGTCGCGGCGAGCGCGCCGATGACGACGGAGGTCGAGTTGGCGTCGCTGGCGCCACCGGCGCCGTAGCCCCAGCCGCCGTCCTTGTTCTGCACGGACCGCAGCCAGTCGGTGCCCGCCTTCACGGCGGCGTCGAGCTTCTCCGGTTCGGCGGCCTGGCGGCGGACGGCGTGCAGCGCCTGCACGGCGACGGCGGTGGCGTTGGTGTCGCGCATCGTCTTCGCGTCGCAGGGCTTCGTGGCGTCCGCGCGGTACGAGCTGAAGGAGCCGTCCTCGCACTGCTGGCCGCGCAGCCAGTCCACGGCCTGGTCGGCGGGCTGGAAGCCGGTGGCTCGCTGGGCGAGGAAGGCGAGCGACTGGCGCCAGACACCGTCGTACGTCGGGTCCTTCGTGCCGTAGGGACCGGCCGGGGCCGTGCCGGCCGAGGGGGAGGGCGAAGGCGCGGCGGTGGCGGCACCGGCTGCTCCGGTGCCGAGCAGGACGGCGGCGGCGAGCGCGGCGGCGCCGCGACGGACGGTGTTCATGGGGCCCTCTCGTGCGGCCGGGCACCGGCACGCCTCAGGGGCACCAGGCTCCGGCTCCGTATTCCTCGACGGTGCCGGCGGTCACGTCCCGGACGGGGCATTCCGACTCGCCGCTCCCCGGAGGGAGGCGGCTCACGGTTGCGGGACAGTGCCGGATTCGCACCGGCTTCCCCCCGTACGGGCATGATGACGACGTGGGCCCACTCTACCGGCCCGCAGGCGCTCCACCCGGGGGTGGGAGGTGCCTCACACGACCACGTACTCCACGGGGTCCGTGCCCGTCACCGCTTCGGCGCGGCCCAGTTTCACCAGGCGGCGGACGTGGGCCTCGGCCTCGCTGACGGCGATGTTCCGGGAGCCGTAGGGGATCTGGTTCCAAGGGCGGTTCCACTCCATCCGCTCGGCGAGCTGCCAGGGGGTGAGCGGGGTGGCGAGGAGGCCGAGGAGTCCGGTGAGCCGCTCCTCGTGGTGGTCGAGGAGCTCGCGGACGCGGCCGGCGGCGTCCGCGAAGGCGTGCTGGTGGGCGGGGAGGACTTCGGCGACGCCGAGGCGGCCCACGCGTTCGAGCGAGTCCAGGTAGTCCCCGAGGGGATCGGTCTCGGTGTGGTCGTCGGGGTCCTCGTACAGGCCGATGTGCGGGGAGATCCCGGGCAGCAGGTGGTCGCCGGAGAAGAGCCGGCCGTGGCCGGGCAGCCGGGAGGGGTGCTCCTCCTCCAGGTGGAGGCAGACGTGGCCGGGGGTGTGGCCGGGGGTCCAGACCGCCCGCAGTCGCCGACCGGCGAGGTCGAGCAGCTCACCGGGGACGATCTCGCGGTCGGGGAGGGCGGAGCGCAGCCCGGGGAGCGTGGCCATGCGGCCGGAGGCGCGCGCGGCCCGGAGCGGGGCGAGGTGGTCCTCGGGGGCGCCGGCGGTGGCGAGTTTCCGGGCGAGGTAGTCGAGCCAGGTGCCGGGATCGGACGCGCGGGTGCGGCGGACGACGGCGGTGTCGGCGGCGTGCATGGCGATCCAGGCCCCGGACTCCTCGCGGACGCGTCCGGAGAGACCGTGGTGGTCGGGGTGGTGGTGGGTGATGACGACCCCGTGGACGTCCGCCACCCCGAGGCCGAGCGCACCGAGCCCGCCGGCCAGTTCGGCCCAGGAGGCCGGGTCGTCCCAGCCGGTGTCGACGAGGACGGGACCGCGGTCGGTGTCGAGGACGTGGACCAGGGTGTGGCCGAGCGGGTTGTCCGGGATGGGCACCCGGAGCGACCAGACGCCTCCGCCGTGCTCGGTCACCTGGGTCATGTGCCCTCATCTCTCCAAGACCGTACGGAGCTTGCCCGACCGTTGCCCATCATAACTAGAACTGGTATCAGTTCTGAGTGTCAGTACTGATACATCGTCAGAGAATTCCTTCTCCTCTGGAGGCGGCGGTCATGACCGAGCTTGTGGAGCACGGAAAGCTGTTCATCGGCGGCGAGTTGACCGACCCGCTCGGCGAGGAGGTCATCGAGGTCGTCTCCCCGCACACCGAGGAGGTCATCGGGCGCGTCCCGCACGCCTCCGCCGCCGACGTCGACCGGGCCGTGGCCGCCGCCCGCCGGGCCTTCGACGAAGGGCCGTGGCCCCGGATGGCGGTGGAGGAGCGGATCGCCGTCGTCACCCGCATCAAGGACGGGGTCGCCGCGCGGTACGAGGAGATCGCCCGCTCCATCAGCTCCCAGAACGGCTCCCCGTACTCCTGGTCCGTCCTCGCCCAGGCGCTCGGCGCGATGATGGTCTGGGACGCGGCGATCACCGTCGCCCGCGACTTCGTGTACGAGGAGCGGCGCGGCGGCGTCCTCGGGCCGCTGCTCGTCCGGCGCGAGCCGGTCGGGGTGGTCGCGGCCGTCGTCCCGTGGAACGTGCCCCAGTTCACCGCCGCCGCCAAGCTCGGGCCCGCGCTGCTCGCCGGCTGCGCGGTGGTCCTCAAGCCCTCGCCCGAGACGCCCCTCGACTCGTACATCCTCGCCGAGATCGCCACCGAGGCCGGTCTGCCCGAGGGCGTGCTCAGCATCCTGCCCGCCGACCGGGAGGTCAGCGAGTACCTCGTCGGCCACCCCGGCGTCGACAAGGTCTCCTTCACCGGCTCGGTCGCGGCCGGCAGGCGCGTCATGGAGGTCGCCTCCCGCAACCTCACCCGCGTCACCCTCGAACTCGGCGGGAAGTCGGCCGCGGTGATCCTGCCGGATGCGGACCTGGACACCACCGTCGCCGGGATCGTCCCCGCCGCCTGGATGAACAACGGCCAGGCGTGCGTGGCCCAGACCCGTATCCTCGCCCCCCGCTCCCGGTACGAGGAGATCGCCGAGGCCTTCGCCGCGGCGGCCGGCGCGCTCGTCGTCGGCGACCCGCTCGACCCGGCCACCCAGGTCGGCCCGCTCGTCGCCAGGCGCCAGCGGCAGCGCTCCCTCGACTACATCGGCATCGGCCAGGCGGAAGGCGCCAAGGTCCTCGCGGGCGGCGGCCGGCCGGCCGGGCTCGACCGCGGCTGGTACGTCGAGCCGACGCTCTTCGGCGGCGTCGACAATTCCATGCGGATCGCCCGCGAGGAGATCTTCGGCCCGGTCATCTGCCTCCTGCCGTACGCGGACGAGACCGAGGCCCTCCGCATCGCGAACGACTCCGAGTACGGCCTCAGCGGCAGCGTCTGGACCGGCGACGTCGAGCACGGCATCGACTTCGCCCGCGGGGTGCGCACCGGCACCTTCAACGTCAACACCTTCAGCCTCGACATGCTCGGGCCGTTCGGCGGCTACAAGAACTCCGGCCTGGGACGCGAGTTCGGCCCCGAGGGCTTCGGCGAGTACCTGGAGCACAAGATGATCCACCTGCCGGCCGGCTACGGGGACGTGTGATGGGCGACCGCTGGCACGTCGAGGTCGACCGGGGCGTCTGCATCGGCTCCGGCATGTGCGTCAACCACGCCCCGGACGGCTTCCGTCTCGACACGGCCCGCCAGTCCCACCCGCGCGAGGCGGAGACCGACGCGGGCGAACTGCTGCTGGCGGCGGCGGAGGGCTGCCCCGTGGAGGCCATCCAGATCACCCTGGCGGCGGGCGGCGAGCCGGTGTTCCCACCGGAGGAGTGACCGGGGAGGAAGCCGAGCCTCCGCCCGCCCGCCGGCCGTCGTACCGGCTGTGTGACACTCCCCGGGAACAGCAGTTCGATCAGGGTGGGGAAGGCATGCGGAACACACGGTGGGTGGCGGTCGCGGGCGCGATGGCGGCGACGCTTCTGGCGACGGGGTGCGGGGGCGGGACGGGGACGGGTGGGACGGCCTCTTCGGCCATTCCCACCACCTCCGTCGCCGCGACCACCCCCACTGTTTTCGACCAGAGGGCGGTGTACGACGAGATCATTAAGGTCGCCATTGCCGCGGAACTGCCGGACACCCAGCTGCCGGGGATCGGTGGCCCGGACTCCGGCCCTTCCCCCACGCCTTCCACGGAGGAGCAGCGGCTGCAGGAGCGCGGCATGGCCTGCACCGCTGCCTGGTCCGCCGCGGTACCGCCGGGCGACAGGACGCGCGACGGTTTCGACAAGGTGGTCGACACCCTTATCTGGAAGGGCTGGACGGCCGGGAAGCCCGAGGAGAAGGTCGGTGGCAAGCGCAGCGACGACATCATCGTGCGCGTCACACTGAAGAAGCGTGGCTGGACGTTGATCGCCAGTTACAACGCCATGGGGGGCGGCTCCATGGGGGAGATCCTCTTCTTCATGGCGACCGAGGACGTGTGCATGGAGCAGTTCACCGAGGAGGAGCTGGACCAGCTGTTCAGCGCGGGCGCCTAACAGCCCTGACGCGACGCGTCTTTGCGTACGCCGTTCATTCCCACGTGCAAAACTGTGCCCTTGTCAGCGGGGGCAAGAGGTCTTCGTGCGGGCCGTTTTGGGAGTGTTGTGCGCAAGCTGAAGTGGGTGGCCGCGGCCGCCGGTGTGGTGCTGCTGGTCGCGGGCTGTGGCAGTGAGGGCGGTACGGACAAGGGCGGTTCGTCCTCCGCCGGTTCGGCCGCCACGGGCGGCGCGGGGGGCTCCGGCGGGTCGAGTGACGCGAAGCTGGACGGGGCCGCCGTCACCAAGGAGCTGACGGACGCGGCCACGGCGGCCGGGTTCACGAAGGACTCCTCGGGCGACGAGGTGCCGCCGGAGCTCAAGGACTGCATGGTCAGCTGGTCGGTCGACGTCGAGAAGGCCGCCGACCCGAAGAAGTCCTACGCGGCCACGATCACGGCCCTGACCAAGGGTGGCTGGCAGGAGGAGCGGAGCACCGAGCAGAACGGTTCGGTGATCAAGTCCCTGAAGAAGGGCGGCTGGCAGCTCAACGCCAGCGACCACTCCACCGGTCCGGTCAAGCTGGTCATGTTCATCGGCGCGGACAGCAGCCCGACGTGCGCCGCGCTCATCGCGAAGGACAACGCGAAGCACCAGAAGCCCTGAGCCGGCGCGCCCCCCGCGCCCCCACCGCGGGGGGCGCGGGCGGCGTACGTCAGTCCCGCCTGCCGCCGGCCTCCGGTGCCGTCAGGTCGATCAGCCGGCAGACCGTCTCGATGTCGATCTTCACCTGTGCGATCGAGGCGCGCCCGGACAGCCAGGTGATCAGCGCCGAGTGCCAGGTGTGCTCGATCACCCGGACCGCCGACAGCTGCTCCGGTGTGGGGTGCTCCGTCCCCATCGCGTCCAGGATGATCGCGGTCGTCAGCCGGGAGACCGTGTCGACCTCGGGGCTCACGCCACGGTCGGCGAAGGTCAGGGCCCGCACCATCGCGTCGGCGAGCTGCGGTTCGCGCTGGAGCGCGCGGAAGGCGCGCATCAGGGTCTCCGCGACCCGCTCCGACGGGTCGGTGCCCGCGGGCGGCCGCTTCCGCAGGGTGGTGTGCATGTGCTGGAGCTGGTCCTGCATCGTCGCGACCAGCAGGTGGATCTTGGACGGGAAGTAGCGGTACAGCGTCCCCAGGGCCACCCCGGCCGCCTCGGCGACCTCCCGCATCTGCACGGCGTCGAAGCCGCCCCGCGCCGCGAGCTGGGCGCTGGCGTTCAGGATGCGGCGCCGCCGCGCCTCCTGGCGCTCCGTGAGGGGCGGCGACGCGGGTCTGTGGTCCGCTCTGTTGTCTGCGGTCATGGGGTCCCGTTCCGTGCGGTGGGGAGCGACAGTATGGCGGGGTGGGCGCCGTGGCGCGAATCACCTGTTCCGGCTCTCACCACGGGGCTACCTGCCGGTAGATTCTGTCCTCCTTGAAGGATCAAGAAGATCAGGCCAGAAGATCAAGAACGATCAAGTCTGTAACTTGTTCTAGATTAGCGCGAGCGGTTACGCTCCGGCGAAACGCACGCTCGAAGGGGGTCGCGCATGACCGCTGAGGCCATAGAGGCAGGCCCCCGCCAGGGCGTCACCGCGACCGGTGACGCTCCGCTGCGGATCGCTCTCCTCACGTACAAGGGAAACCCTTTCTGCGGCGGTCAGGGCGTCTACGTCCGGCACCTCTCCCGCGAACTCGCCCGCCTCGGCCACCACGTCGAGGTCATCGGCTCGCAGCCGTACCCCACCCTCGACGAGGGCGTCCCGCTCACCGAGATCGCCAGTCTCGACCTCTACCGCTCGCCGGACCCCTTCCGGACCCCGAAGCGCGACGAGTACCGGGACTGGATCGACGGTCTCGAGGTCGCCACCATGTGGACCGGCGGCTTCCCCGAGCCGCTCACCTTCTCCCTGCGGGCCCGGCGCATGCTCGCCGCCCGCCGTGGGCACTTCGACGTCGTCCACGACAACCAGACCCTCGGGTACGGGCTCCTCGGCGGCCCGCGCGCGATCGGCGCGCCGCTCGTCACCACGATCCACCACCCCATCACCGTCGACCGGCAGCTCGAACTCGACGCCGCCGCCGACTGGAAGCGCCGTGCCTCGGTCCGCCGCTGGTACGCCTTCACCCGCATGCAGAAGCGCGTCGCCCGCCGGCTGCCGTCGGTCCTCACCGTCTCCGGCACCTCCCGGCAGGAGATCGTCGACCACCTCGGCGTACGCGACGACCGCATCCGGGTCGTCCACATCGGCGCCGACACCGACCTCTGGTCACCCGACCCGGCCGTCGCCGAGGTGCCCGGCCGGATCGTCACCACCTCCAGCGCCGACGTCCCCCTCAAGGGCCTGATCCACCTGATCGAGGCGCTCGCCAAGCTCCGCACCGAGAACCCGGCCGCGCACCTCGTCGTCGTCGGCAGGCGGGCCGAGGACGGGCCGGTCGCCGCGGCCATCGAGCGGTACGGGCTCGACGGCGCCGTCGAGTTCGTCAAGGGCATCAGCGACGCCGAGCTCGTCGACCTGGTCCGCTCGGCCCAGGTCTCCTGCGTGCCCTCGCTGTACGAGGGGTTCTCGCTGCCCGCCGCCGAGGCGATGGCCACGGGCACCCCG
This sequence comes from Streptomyces griseoluteus, assembly GCA_000717735.1. GTDB lineage: Bacteria > Actinomycetota > Actinomycetes > Streptomycetales > Streptomycetaceae > Streptomyces > Streptomyces griseoluteus_A. The sequence goes on from JOBE01000009.1 coordinate 47,324, forward strand.
CTCGTCGCCACCACCGGCGGGGCCATCCCCGAGGTCGCGGGGACCGACGGCGAGACGTGCCTCGCGGTGCCGCCGGGTGACGCGGGGGCGCTTGCCGCCGCGCTGGGGCGGGTGCTGGGCGACGCGGGGCTGCGGGCCCGACTGGGGGCCGCCGGACGCGCCCGGGTGCTGTCCAGGTTCACCTGGGCGCGGGCCGCGCAGGGCACCGCCGAGCTGTACCGCGAGGCGGTCGCCGCGCAGGGCGCCGGTGTGCGCGGAGGCGCAAGGTGACCCCTCGCGCCTGCCCACAACGTTCCGTCAACACCGAAAGCAGGACGACCCCGTGCTGACCGTCGACTTCACCCGCTTCCCGCTCGCCCCCGGCGACCGTGTGCTCGATCTGGGCTGCGGTGCGGGCCGGCACGCGTTCGAGTGCTACCGGCGCGGCGCCCAGGTCGTGGCCCTCGACCAGAACGGCGAGGAGATCCGCGAGGTCGCCAAGTGGTTCGCGGCCATGAAGGAGGCCGGGGAGGCCCCCGCGGGCGCGACCGCCACCGCGATGGAGGGCGACGCCCTCAACCTGCCCTTCCCCGACGAGTCCTTCGACGTCGTCATCATCTCCGAGGTCATGGAGCACATCCCGGACGACAAGGGCGTGCTCGCCGAGATGGTCCGCGTCCTCAAGCCCGGCGGCCGGATCGCGATCACCGTGCCCCGTTACGGCCCCGAGAAGGTCTGCTGGGCGCTCTCCGACGCGTACCACGAGGTCGAGGGCGGCCACATCCGCATCTACAAGGCCGACGAGCTCCTCGGCAAGATCCGGCAGGCCGGCCTCAGGCCGTACGGCACCCACCACGCGCACGCGCTGCACGCCCCGTACTGGTGGCTGAAGTGCGCTTTCGGGGTCGACAACGACAAGGCGCTGCCGGTCCGCGCCTACCACAAGCTCCTGGTCTGGGACATCATGAAGAAGCCCGCCCTGACCCGGGTCGCCGAGCAGCTGCTCAACCCGGTCGTCGGCAAGAGCTTCGTGGCGTACGCGACCAAGCCCCACCTGCCCAAGGCGCAGGCGTGACGAGTCCCGAGCGGATCGCCGAGCACCTCGTGCTGCCCGGAGTCCTCACCGCCGAGCAGGCCGCCGAGACGGTCACCGCGATACTCGCCGTCCAGCGCGAGGACGGCGCCATACCGTGGTTCCGCGGTCATCACCTCGACCCGTGGGACCACACCGAGGCCGCCATGGCCCTGGACGCGGCGGGCGAGCACGCCGCCGCGACCCGCGCCTACGAGTGGCTCGCCCGGCACCAGAACGGCGACGGCTCCTGGTACGCGGCCTACCGCGACGGCGACCCGGACGACGTCACCGACCGCAGCCGGGAGTCCAACTTCGTCGCCTACGTCGCGGTCGGCGTCTGGCACCACTACCTGTCGACCGGCGACGACGCCTTCCTCGACCGGATGTGGCCCGTCGTCTACGCCGCCGTCGAGTTCGTCCTCGGGCTCCAGCAGCCCGGCGGCCAGATCGGCTGGAAGCGCGACGCCGACGGCACCCCGGTGAACGACGCGCTGCTCACCGGCAGTTCGTCGATCCACCAGGCGCTCCGCTGCGCCCTCGCCATCGCCGAGACCCGCGAGGAGCCGCAGCCGGACTGGGAGCTGGCGGCCGGAGCGCTCGGTCACGCGATCCGCAGCCACCCGGAGCGGTTCCTCGACAAGTCCCGCTACTCGATGGACTGGTACTACCCGATTCTCGGCGGCGCGGTCACGGGAGCGGACGCGCTGGCCCGGATCGAGGCCGACTGGGACGCGTTCGTCGTGCCCGGCCTCGGGGTCCGGTGCGTCATCCCCAACCCGTGGGTCACCGGCGGCGAGAGCTGCGAACTCGCCCTCGCCCTCTGGGCGATGGGGGAGTCCGACCGCGCCCTCACGATCCTCCAGGACATCCAGCACCTCCGGGCCGGGAACGGCATGTACTGGACGGGGTACGTCTTCGAGGGCGAGGCGGAGGCCGACAAGGCCGTCTGGCCCGAGGAGCAGACCAGCTGGACCGCCGGCTCCCTGCTGCTCGCGGTGGCGGCCCTGGGCGGTGAGGAGGCCACGGGCGCCGTCTTCGGCGGCGAACGCCTCCCCACGGGCCTCGAACCGGACTGCTGCGACGCCTGAGCGCGCGAGGGCGCCCATGCCTTTACGTGTGCCCGCACCCGTACGGAGCCGTCCGGGTGGCGGGCCCCGGGGCCCCGGGTGAGGCTGACGCCATCACCCCAGGGAGGTCCCGTCGTGCCCAGAAGTCTTTCGCGCGGTGTCGTGGCGCTGCTGCTGTCCTGCACCCTGCTCCTGACCACCGCCGCCTGCGGCGGTGACGGCGAGGCCCAGAGCGTGAGCGGCGCCCCGACCCCGACGGCGTCCGCGAGCTTCGAGCAGCAGAAGCTGGCGAAGACGCGGTTCGTGGCCAACGCCGGTCTGGCCGCGGGTGCCACGTACCAGTGGATCGTGAAGCCGTACCGCGCGGGCAAGTTCAAGAAGGGCGCCGACGGTCGCACCTTCGCCCTGGTGAAGGCGGGCCTCGCGGGCGCGTTCACGTACAACCGGCTCAAGGCGGCGACGAACAACGCCAAGGGCGACCCGCTGCTCTCGAAGGCGGTCGCGCCGCTCACGGCCGGGATCGAGTCGCTCAAGGACCTCGGGACGAAGCTCCGCAAGGGCGAGGTGGGCGACGCGGACGTCGGCGCCTTCGAGGGCGTCATCAACAGCGTCAAGGACGCGGGGAAGAGCGCCGGCGCCGAGGTCGTCGACAAGGTGCCGAGCGCCTCGCAGCTCAGCGGCGGCTGACCGGTCAGGCGTTGAGCTCCGCAAGCAGGCCGAGCGTGGCGGGGTCCGGTGACGTGACGAGGAGGTCCGTCACCGGGCCCCGCCGCCATGTCTCCAGGCGGGCGGCGATCCGCCGCCGGGGGCCGACGAGGGAGATCTCGTCCGCGAAGGCGTCCGGCACCGCGCGTACGGCCTCCTCGCGCCGCCCGGCCGCGAACAGCTCCTGGATGCGCCGGGCCTCCTTCTCGTACCCCATCCGCCCCATCAGGTCGGCGTGGAAGTTGCGGGCCGTGTGCCCCATGCCGCCGATGTAGAAGCCGAGCATGGCCTTGACCGGCAGCAGCCCGGCCGCCACGTCCTCGCAGAGCTGGGCGCGGACCATGGGCGCGACGAGGAAGCCCTCGGGGAGCGCCTCCGGCAGGGCGTACACCTCGGCCCAGCGGTCGGGCGTCCAGTACAGCGGCAGCCAGCCGTCGGCGATGGCGAGGGTCTGCGCGATGTTCTTGGGGCCCTCGGCGCCGAGGAGGACGGGGACGTCGGACCGCAGCGGATGGGTGATCGGCTTGAGCGCCTTGCCGAGGCCGGTGCCGTCCGTCCCGGTGTACGGGTGGGAGTGGTGGCGCCCGTCGAGCCGGACGGGGCCCTCGCGGCGCAGGACCTGGCGGACCACGTCCACGTACTCGCGGGTCGCGGTGAGCGGGGAGCGGGGGAAGGGGCGCCCGTACCAGCCCTCGACGACCTGCGGCCCCGACAGGCCGAGTCCGAGCAGGACCCGCCCGCCGGAGAGGTGGTCGAGCGTGAGGGCGTGCATCGCGGTGGTGGTGGGGGCGCGGGCCGCCATCTGCGCGACGGCGGTGCCCAGCCTGATGCGGCTGGTGTGGGCGGCGATCCAGGTGAGCGCGGTGAAGGCGTCGGAGCCCCAGGCCTCGGCCGTCCACACGGAGTCGTAGCCGAGCCGTTCGGCCTCGCGGGCGAGGTCGAGATGGGCGGGGGAGGGGCCGCGGCCCCAGTAGCCGAGGGCGAGTCCGAGTCGCATGCCCCGCATCCTTTCTGACGATACGTCAGTTCGGGTGTTGCGGGGACTGTACGGCAACGGCCCCCCGCCCGGAAGGGATTCCGGACGAGGGGCCGTGCGTACGTACGGCGGGATCAGCCGCGCTGGATGCCCGTCGCGTCCTGGAGGACGCCGCGGCGGCCGTCCTGCGTCTGCGCCACCAGGGCGGCACCGCGCTGCTCGACCGCCAGGTACCAGGTACCCGGAGCCAGTTCGGCGATCGGCGCCTGCGAGCCGTCCTCCGCGTACAGCGGGCGGGCGACCGGGACGGCGAACCAGAACGGCGCGAAGTCCCCGGCCGGCTGCGCCTGCGGGGCCTGCTGCTGCGGCTCCGGCTGGTGCGGGGCCTGCTGCTGCGGGGCGCCGGCCTGCGCGCCGAACGGCTGGCCCGCACCCTGCGAGGGATCCTGCGGACCGCCGTACGGCTGGTGCTGCTGCTGCGCGCCCGGGTAGCCGTAGCCGCCGGGGACGCCCTGCTGGCCGGGCTGGCCGGGCTGCATGCCGTAGGGCTGCGGGGTCTGCGGCTTGGGCGCGGGGAGGAGTGGGGCCTTGAGGGCGGGGACCAGCGGGCCGGCCACGGCGGCACCGGCCGCGACCAGGGAGGCGATCAGGCCGAGGATCAGACCGGCGCCGGCGCTGTTCGCCTCGAAGATCCACATGAGCAGGGTCCAGGCCGAGGCGATGGTGAACGCCGTGCCGACCTGGCCGAGCTCGAGGCCGGCCACCTTGCGCTGCTGCGGCAGGGCGCGGGAGGCGACGACGAGCGCCACGCCGGCGATGCCGAGGAAGAAGGAGCCCCAGCCGAGCGGCGACGCCTCCCACGAGTTCGGGGAGTCGAAGCCGTCGCAGAACGACGCCGGGCCGTCACAGCCGGCGTAGCCGAGGAACGAGGCGATGAACAGCACCACCGCTGCACCGATCAGCACGCCATCGCCTCGGGTGAGGGAGCGGATATTCACGTAAGAAGTCCTTCGTCGGTCGTCGGTCGTCGCGTCGGGGTGGCGCTCAAGGTTCGTGGCACGGGGGAGGCCCCATCGTACGGAGCGAATCTATCGCCCGCCGGTTCTACCCCTTGAGGTAGGTGGCGATGCCGTCCGCGATCCCCTGGGCCGCCTTCTGCCGCCACGTCGCCGACGTGAGCAGCGTCGCATCCTTCGGATCACGCATATTGCCGCATTCGACGAACACCTTGGGGACGGTTGAGAGATTGAGTCCGCCGAGATCGCCGCGGACGTCCAACCCCGTACCGTCGCCGAGGTAGTTGGCGGGCGCCGTTCCGGTGGCGCGGGCGAACCGGTCGGCGATCCGCTCGCCCAGCTCACGGGAGGGGCCGACGATCTTCGCCGTGTCGGCGGAACCCCCGCGCACGGATGCGGGAAGGATCACATGGAATCCGCGGTGGCCGACGGCGGAACCGTCCGCGTGGACGGAGACGACGGCGTCGGCGCGTGCCTCGTTGCCGATCCGCGCCCGCTCGTCGATGCACGGGCCCCAGGGGCGCTCGGCGTCATGGGTGAGGACGACGGTGGCGCCGCGGGCGGTGAGGAGGTCGCGGAGCCGGTGGGAGACGTCGAGGGTGAAGGACGCCTCGGTGTATCCCGCGTTCGTGGAGGTGCCGGTGGTGTCGCACTCCTTACGGTTGGTCCCGATGTTCACCTTCTGGTTGATTTCCGTGGAATGACGGAAATTGCCGGGGTTGTGACCGGGGTCGATGACGACGGTCCGTCCGGCGAGGGAGCGAGCCGGCTGGGGCGAGGCGGAGGCCAGAGGGGGTCGCGACTGCGTCGCGCCCACGTGCCCGGTCTCCGGGGACTGCGGGCTCTGCCCGGACTTCCCCGTCGGCGGCGAGGCCGGGGAGGCCCCGCACCCGGCGAGCGCGGCGCAGCAGCCCGTGGCGGCGAGCGCGAGGGCGAGGGTACGGCGGGCGGTGTTCCGGTGGTCGTACGGCACGCCCGCGACTTTAGGGCCTTGGAAAGGAGAAACCACGCAGGGGTAGGGAGCTGCTGCTCGGTGGGTGTCCAGGAGTGTACGCAGAAATGTGTAGATGTGCCCTGGATCACACCGTGAGGGTGTGGGGGGTCGGATTGTCGGTGGCGGTGGGTAGGTTCGGGGTGTGGCCGCAGAGGGGGGCGTGGTGCGGGGGGACGCGGAGAGACAACTGCGTGTGATCGAAGGGCCGTTCGTTGCTCTGGGGCCGTCGGGTGTGGCGGTTCGCGACCGGCTCAAGGGGCTTACGCCTGAGGATGAGGGGGTTCTGCGGTTGGTCGGCGGGCATCTGGGCAGGCTCGCCTCGCTTGATCTCAAGGCCCGGTGCGCTGACGCGGGCGACCACACCTCGGATACGTGGGCGGCTCGTAAGCAGGGGCTGACGGCGGAGTCGTCCTCGCGGTGGGCGGGGTCGATCACGAAGGCCACGCACGATCAGTGGGCACTGTCCCGCCGCTGTCAGCTCGCGCACATCCAGGCCCTTGAGGCGGGTGTGCGCACGCTGATGCACCGGCTGTCCCTGCCGCTCGGTGAGAAGGGTTCGAAGCGGGCTGCGGGCGGTTACCGGTCCAAGGGGGAGTGGTTCCAGAAGTCGCGGCGTCTGCACCTCCTGGAGCATCGGCTCTGTGTCGCTCGTGCTGAGCGTGAGGCCGGTGTCGTGCACGTCGTGCGCGGCAGTCGGCGCCTGCTCAACACCCGGCACAACCTCTCTGTCGCACAGCTCACCGAGGTGGAGTGGCGGCAGCGGTGGGAGGCGGAGCGATGGTTCCTGGCCGCTGACGGGGAGTCCGGGAAGCGTTTCGGGAACGAGACGATCCGCGTCACCCCCGACGGCACGGTCAGCATCAAGCTGCCCGCCCCGCTGGCACACCTGGCCAACGCCAAGCACGGCCGTTACGTCCTCACCTCCCGTGTCGCGTTCGCGCACCGGGGCCAGGAATGGGCCGACCGTGTCACCGACGACCGGGCGGTCGCCTACCGCATCCATCTGGACGTGGAGCGCGGCCGCTGGTACCTCACCGCCTCCTGGCAACGCCCCGTCGTCCAGACAGTCCCGCTGGAGGCCGCACGGGCCAAGGGCATGATCGGCGTCGATACGAACGCCGATCACTTCGCCGCCTACCACCTCGATGGGCATGGCAACCCGGTCGGCGACCCGATGCGCTTCTACTACGACCTGTCCGGCAGCGCGGATCACCGCGATGCACAGATCCGGCACGCCATCACCCGCCTCCTGCACTGGGCGAAAAGGTGCGGTGTGGCCGCCATCGCGCTCGAGGACCTGGACTTCACCGCAGAGAAGACCCGCGAGAAGCACGGTCGTAAGAAGCGGTTCCGGCAGCTGATCTCCGGCATCCCCACCGGCAAGCTCAAGGCCCGGCTCGTCTCCATGGCGGCCGAGCACGGCCTGTCGATCGTCGCCGTCGATCCGGCGTACACGTCAATGTGGGGCGATGAGCACTGGCGCAAGCCCCTGACCAGCAACAAGCGAAAGATGTCCCGACACGACGCCGCGAGCGTCGCGATCGGGCGACGCGCCCTCGGGCACCCGATCCGGCGACGGACGGCACCGCCCCACGACGACCGGAGTGATCGTCGTGGGCATCGGACCGCCCAGGCCGGACCGAGCACCCCAGGGCGTGAGGGAACCCGCCCACCCGTCACGGAGCGTGCACAGGATGTACGTCGCCGGACGGGGATACAGCGAACGCGGGAACCCAGTGCATCCAACACCGTTCGGGATGCGTGCAGTACCCGGAGATGGCAGCAACTGTCACTCCTGGGAACTGATTAGGAACGGTAGGTCGCAGGTTGGTCACCGGATTGACGATTCGATGGACGCGTGTGAGTGAACGGTGAAGGGTAGGCGGGAGGAGGCGACGGTGGGGTGTCACCGCGCATGGACCACGAGGGGGAACCGTGGTGGGGGAAGAACCGACCGACGCACGTCCCGAACCGAACGACGCACGTCCCGAACCGAATGATTCCCGGCCCGAGCCGACGGATGCTCGTCCTGGGCCGAGCGACGCCCGTCCTGGGCCGGTCGATGACCGTCCCTGGGCCGCGCCCGTTCCGGCTGCTCCGGTGCCTCCGGCTGCACCGCCTGCTCCGGCTGCACCGCCCGCTCCCGTGGCTCCGGCCCCGCCCGTGGCTCCGGCCCCGGTCGCCGGGCCGCCCACGCTCGCCTTCGGGGCGCCGGCCGCCGCGGCCGCCGCGGCCGCCGCCCCGCAGGGCGCCGCGCCCGGCCCCGTACCCCAGCCCGTGCCCGGTCCCGCGGCCGGTCCCGGCTGGGCGGAGGCGGGGGCGGGAGCAGGGGCCACGCCGCCGCCCGGCGCCCCGCCCGGGTACGGTCCGCCGCAGGGTTACGGCGGTCAGCCGCCCGGCTACGGTCCGCCCCCCGGCTACGGCGGTCAGCCGCCCGCGCAGCCGCCCGCCCAGCCGCGCGGGGAGGCGAACCCGGCGCAGGCCGCCATGATCGGCCTGCTCAACCTCTCCTGCCTGGGCCTCGGTTACGTCCTCCTGCGCAACTGGGTCGGCGCCGCGCTCTGCTGGATCGCCACCGCCGCCCTGCTCGTGATCGCGCTCCCCGCCGACGTCGACGGCGTGCCCCTCGGGCTCCTCGTCGGTTACGGCGTCTTCCTGCTCGCCGTCGCCGCGGACGGGGCCAGGCGCGGGCTGCGCGCGACCCTGCGGATCGGCGCCGCCTTCCGCCGCCTGGCGCTGCCGCTCGCGCTCGTGCTGCTCGTCGTGCCCGCGGGCGGTTCGCTCGCGTACGGGGCGGCCCGCGACGAGGCGAAGGAGCAGGCCCTGCTCGAACAGCTCGCCGCCGCCGACGCACTCGTGAAGTCCGCCGAAGGCCTCCCCTTCGACAAGGCCGAGCCGACCTTCCGCACGGCGCTCACCGCCTACGAGGACCTCGGGACGAAGTACGCGGGATCGCGGGCCGGGAAGCTCGTACCCGCGCGGCTCGACACGTACTACGAGACGCTCTCCGCCCCGTACACCGAGAAGAAGTACTGCGCGGCCGTCCCGCAGCTCACGCACCTGCGGGGGCTCCCGGACACGGTCGACAAGACCCTCCTCGGCACCCGGCCCGCCAAGACCGACGAGCCGCTGGCCCACTCGCTCTACGAGTGCGGGGCGGCGGCGCTCGGCGTGGCGACCTCCGCGCCGGATGCCAGGGAGAGCTTCAACAAGCTCCTCGGCGACTTCCCGAAGTCGAGCCACGCGGCCCGCGTCGCCCCGGCCGTCGAGGCGTCGATCAAGACCCGGTCGTCCGCCCTCGCCGGGAGCGCCGAGCCCTGCGACACCACCGAGGAGCTGCGCGTGATCCGCGCCTCCGTCGACGGCATGCCCGACCCCTCCCTGGAAAACGCCGGCGACCAGGTCGCCGCCGCGGTCCAGAAGGGCGACTTCGCCTGCGGGACGGACCAGTTCAAGGACAAGGAGTTCAAGAGCGCGCTCGACACGATGACGGCGTACGCCAAGGACTACCCGACGAGCCCGCAGGCCGCGCACGCCCGCTCCATCGCCATCGCCGCCGAGATCGCCGAAGAGGAGGCCGACGCCGGGAAGAAGCTGCCCCCGGCCGACGTCCCCGGCGGCGCCCGGATGGTGATGGTGGTGAGCAACGACGGCCCCGGCGAGGTCGAGCTGCTCTACACGGGCCCGATGACCGGCAAGGTCACCCTGAAGGCGTGCGGGACCTGCACGAAGTACAAGACCCCGCTGCTGGTCAACTCGCCCAAGATCAAGGCCTGCACGGGACCGGCCTCGAAGTACCCGAAGGCGACCCTGCTGCTCCCCGCCGGCAACTACCACTTCCTCCAGAAGCGGGCCGCCGGCACGTCCTCGGCCGGTGACACGAAGTCGAGCAAGGCGAAGATCGAACCGGGCTACTCCTACACCAACTGCCTGTACGTGACCTCGCTGTACTGACCTCCCGCCCTCAGTGGCGGCGCAGCACCCGCATCGAGTCGGTGACCGAGATCTCCTCGAAGTCGCCCGACCCGATCGCGCGGAGGTAGATCCGGTACGGGGCCTGGCCACCGTCCGCCGGGTCCGGGAAGACGTCGTGGATGACGAGCAGGCCCCCGGGGGCGACCTTGGGGGCCCAGCCCTCGTAGTCGTTCGTGGCGTGCTCGTCGGTGTGCCCGCCGTCGATGAACACGAGGCCGAGTTGCCCGCCCCACACCTTCGCGACCTGCGGCGACCGCCCGACCACGGCGATGACGTGCTCCTCAAGGCCTGCCTTGCGCAGCGTCCTGCGGAACGTCGGCAGGGTGTCCATGAGCCCGACCTCCGGGTCCACCACCGTCTCGTCGTGGTACTCCCACCCGGGCTGCTGCTCCTCGCTGCCCCGGTGGTGGTCCACGGTCACCGCGACCGTCCCCGTCTGCCGGGCCACGTCCGCGAGCAGGATCGTCGAGCGCCCGCAGTACGTGCCGACCTCCAGGAGCGGCAGCCCGAGCTTCGCGGCCTCGGCGGCCGCCTCGTACAGCGCGAGGCCCTCCCCGGCGGGCATGAACCCCTTCGCGGCCTCGAAGGCGGCAAGGATCTCGGGCGCGGGCACGGACATGGTGACTCCTACTGGCGGGTACGCGGGTACGAGCGCCCATCGTGCCCTACGCCCGCTCTACGCGTCGCACTCGAACCACACCGTCTTGCCGCCGGCCGTCTCGTCGGCCCCCCACCGGTCCGTCACGGCCTCCACGAGCGCGAGCCCCCGCCCGCTCCCGTGCAGCGGACCGGCGAGCTTCGCGATCAGGGCCCCAGGGATGGCGTCCGCGACCTCCACCCGCAGCCCGTACGGCTCGCGCAGCATCAGGACGGAGCACCGCCGGTCCGGCACGTGCCGGACGACGTTCGCGACGAGCTCGGTGAGCGCGAGGGTCGCCGGGTCGGCGAGGCGGTCGAGTTCCCACCGGGTGAGGAACATGCGGAGGATGCGGCGCATGTGACCGGCGGAGTGCTCACCGACGGTGAATCCCATGCGGTAGCTCGTCGCAAGTACGGGGGGATAGAGGTCTGTTGCCTGATTCATGCCACCAGAGTGGGGTCGCTTCGTTACGCTCGGCTACGGACTGAACGCAACGCCTCACCGCGTGAGCTTGGGGGTGACCTCGCCGTGGTCAACATCCGCAACCTGGATCCGAGCGCCTCGCCGCTGGACTATTACGGATCCGAACTTCGTCGCCTGAGAGAGGAGGCGAACCTCAGTCAGGCGGAGTTGGGTTCGATCCTCTACTGCACGGCCTCGCTCATCGGTCAGATAGAGACGGCGAAGAAGGTCCCGACGCGCCAGTTCTCGGAACGGCTGGACGCGGCACTGCTGACGGGCGGGGTCTTCACGCGGTTGGTGGGGCTTGTGCTGAAGAGCCAGCTGCCGACGTGGTTCCAGGCGTACGCGGAGATGGAAGCGAAGGCCACGTACATCTCGACGTACCAGTCGCAGCTGGTCTATGGACTGCTCCAGACGCCCGAATACGCCCGCGCGGTGCTGAGCGTCGAGAACCCGGGGCGGCTGGAGGAGCTGGTGGCGGCCCGGATGGAGCGCCAGCGGATCCTGGAGCGAGAGCATCCGCCGGTGCTGTGTGTCGTGCTTGACGAGGCGGTGCTGTACCGGGAGATCGGCGGCGCCGAGGTCATGCGGAACCAACTCGCCCACTTGTTGGGTTTCCTGGACCATCCGTGGATTCAGGTGCAGGTTCTTCCCTTCCACGTGGGCCAGCATCCGGGACTGCTGGGCTCGTTCAATCTTCTGCGATTCGAGGAGGACCCGGACATCCTCTACACCGAGAGCTACGACTCGGGGCATATGACCGCCAATTCTCAGGCGATTCGGGAGCGGTCCGTCGGCTACGCTCGGCTGCAAGCCTCGGCCCTCTCCCGGGAGGCCTCGGCGGAGCGGATCGAACGCGTGACGAGGGAGCGGTATGGGCACCAGCCAGGACCTGCGATGGCGTAAGTCGTCGTACAGCGGCCCCAACGGCGGCGACTGCGTCGAGTGCGCCCCGCTCGGCACGGCGTCCTGGCGTAAGTCGTCCTTCAGTGGCTCCGATGGCGGCGAGTGCGTCGAGGTCGCCGACCTCACCGCGCACGTCGCCGTCCGGGACTCCAAGAACCCCGAAGGCCCCGCCTTCCTCACCGCCCCCGCCGCCTTCACGGCGTTCGTGCGGGCCGCCGCCGAGGGGCACATCGGTCGCTGACCGTGGCGACCCTCATAGGGATGATGATCCTCGCCCTCGCCCTGCCGGCCTGGGCGGGGATCACCTACGTCGGCCTCGTCCGCGCCCGGCGAGGCAACGACCTCCCGCAGCCCGACCTGCCCCGCCCCCGCCGCACACCGGCCAAGAAGGCGGCCTGGGTCGCCGGACTCGCGTACGTCGCGGGCGGCGCGCTGCACGTGTACGGCATGTCGTACCTGCCGTTCCTCTTCCCGGAGGACGCGTGCTGGTTCAACGCGGGTTACAAGAGCGTCCCCGACTCCAGCGGCGCGCTTCCCGTCAGCCTGGTGTGCGCGGGCGAGGAGATCGTCCCGTGGTGGGTCAACCCCGGACTGCTCGTCCTCGCGGCCACTGCCGTCACCGCGACCGTCACGAGCGTCGTCCTCGCCCTCAGGAACAGGCCCGCCGGAGCGCGCACGACCCGACCCGATGGACTGACCTGACAGGTCAGCTTCCCGCCAGGACCGCCCGCAGCTTCCGTACCCCCGCCTTCCATTCCTCGCCGGCCGACTCCTCCCAGAGTTCGAGGAGTTCGGACGGCTCGACGAGCACCCGGTCCAGGGCCTCGACGGCCGCCGGGCGGAGTTCCGCCGGAAGCACGGGCAGCGGCTTCTTCGGGCCGTACGCGGTGGTGACAGGGTCGCCGCCCGGGCACTGCGCCGCGACCAGGGCTGCCGACGCGATGGCCTCCACGGCCAGATCCGAGTCCAGGTAGTCGTCGCCCGTCCCCGTCACCTCGCGGAACGCGGTGAGGAGCACGTCCGCCTTCTTCTCCTCCGGTGCCTCGTCCACCCTGTACGAGAAGTCGGCGGCGGTGTCGTTGTCGAAGGGGCCGATGTCCCAGGTGCCCATGGTGTGCTCACTCTCTCCGTCGTCCAGATCCAAGGAGAGCGTGACAGGCGGCACTGACAACGGACCCGCCGCTCAGTCCTCGACGCCCAGATCCGCGCGCATGGCCTTCTTCATCGCTCCCACGTAGGGCCAGACGTCCTGGTGGAGATCGTCCTTCATCGCCTCCAGTTCGGCCGCGTAGAGGGAGGGCTCCTCCGCGTACTTCCGGAGCTTTCCGTACGCCTCGTTCAAGCGTCTCTTGGTCGCGCTGGTAGCGCGCGACACCGTCTCGGGGACGATCATCTGGGACTCCGCGTAGCTGTCCCGGTAGGCCAGCCGGGCCGCCTCCAGGTTCTCCAGGGACGCGGCGACGCCGTCACCGCGCCGGAGCGCGTGGAGGTGGTTGGTCATCTCCGTCAGGTACTGGCGCGAGGCGGTGTTCAACGTGATGTAGCAGGCGCGTCGGCGCTCCAGGCTCTCGCGCTGCCCTTGCCGGGCCTGCTCCGCCCTGAGCAACTCCTCGGCGTGCCCGCGTTCCTCGCGCCGCTGCTCGGCGGCGGCCTGGAGCTCCATGCGCTTGGTGCGGTCCGCACGGACCTGTGTCAGGAGCGCCGCTCCCAGTGTTCCCGCCACGCCGACCACGGCGATCAGCAGTGCCGTCCAGCTCGCGCTCATGTGCCCCCCTGCGTACGGCTCGTTCCCCGCGACGATGCTGCCACAGGGGAGGCCCGGTCATGCGGGCTGTGCGAGGATGCGCCGTCCGTTGCCGATCATGAAAGGACGTGCCCATGCGCGCGTCGTTCAGAGCGCTGCTCGCCGCGCTCTTCTCGACAGTTCTGCTCCTCGGTGCGGGGACCGGACCGGCCCACGCCGACGAGGTCACCCCGCAGACCGCACCGGAGCTGCGCTTCGTCTCGTACAACGTGTGCGGCGCGAAGTGCCCGCTGCCGGAGGCCACCGACGCGGGCAGGTCCGCGTGGGTCTCCGGTCTGGTGAAGGAGATCGACGCCTGGGACACGGACCTGATCATGCTTCAGGAGCTGTGCTACGGCCAGTGGAAGCTGATCCGCGACGCCCTGGTGGGCCGTACCGGCGAGGACTCCTACGACACCGTGTGGGGCGCGTCGCTGGCCTCCGCCTCCGGCTGCGGCCAGTGGGATCCGGTCGACCGGCGATTCGGGCTCGCGATCTTCTCGAAGGGCGCGGGCTCGATCGTCGCGGGGACGCGGAGCGTCACGTTCCTCCCCGAGGCGCCCGCGAAGGACACGGAGGACCGCATCCTGCTCTGCGCCCGGGCCGGGCTGGACGCCCGCGTGGTCCGCGCCTGCAACACCCACATCGACCCCAGTGACGCGGCCACGGCCGTGCAGGTCCCCGAGGTGGCGAAGCTCGTCGAGGCCGGCAGGCAGGCGGGGGAGCCCGTGGTCCTGGCGGGGGACTTCAACCAGGTGCCCGGGCACGCCGACATGAACACCCTCTACAACCATGGGACGAGTTCCACCGGCCGGTTCCAGGAGGTCGACGAGAACGACAAGGAGCACTTCACGGCCGTCGACTGCCCGCAGACGGCGGACCGCTGCCGCAGCGGCGAGGCGACGGCCAGCCCGACCTGCTCGTCGCACACGACCGGAACCGCCAAGATCGACTACGTCTTCCTCAGCTACGAGTGGTTCAAGACCGTGCGCGGGGACGCGCTGCCCTGCCCGCCGGGCATGTCCGACCACCATCTGCTGCGCGGCGCGGCGGCCTGGGAGCAGTAGTCCGTTCGAATCCGTGAGCGAAGCGGCACATTTCACCTAGGGTGGCGTGCGATGACTCCCTTACGCGCACACGACTTCGGGGGCGATGGCCCCCAGCTGGTCCTTCTGCACGGATACGGACGTTCGCTCCACGACTGGGACACCGCGGCTCCGTTGCTCGCCGCCGCCGGTCACCGGGTCCTCGCCGTCGACCTCCCCGGGCACGGCGGCTCGCCCTCGATCTCACCGTGGACCCTGTCCACCGTGGTCGAGCACCTCGCCGACACCCTCGACGCGCACGGCGTGCCGGAGGCCGTCGTGGTCGGCCACTCCCTCGGCGGCATCGTCGCGGTCGAGTACGCCCGCGCCGACCCTGACCGGGCCCGCGCCCGTGCCGCCGTCGATCTCGACGGCTTCTGGTGGCCGCGTGACCGCCCCGGCGGCGCGCAGGTGACCGAGGGGCTGCTCGCGAGGGCCGGGGTCGTCGCGCCGCCCGGGTACATCGAGGGCCAGGTCGCCCACTCCGCCCGGTCCGGGATTCCCGCCGACCGGGCGGAGGCCGCCGCCCGCGCCGCCGCCCGCCCGCTGCCCGACGGCAGCTGGCAGACGCTGCCGCGCCGGGAGACGGCCTTGGAGCTCGTCGACGAGCTCCACAACCTCGGCGAGCTCGGCGTCACCGCCTGGCTGGGCGGCGTCGAGCGGCCGCTGTACGTGGTCCAGGCCGCCCGGCGGCCGGCGCCCACGCCCGGCATGGAGTGGTTCGACGAGTTCAGCACCCGGTGGGCGGGCGAGGTCTCCGACGAGCTGGACGCGCTCTCCCGCGACCGGCCGACGATCGGCGTCGACCGGATCGACGCCACCCATCCGATGATGCTGGAGACTCCGGAGCTGGTGGCGAAGCTGATCGCCGCGTTCGTCGGGGGACTGCCGCCCGGCTGAGGAGCGCCACACGAAGCCTGAGCCCCGCCGATCCGTCCGCACGGACCGGCGGGGCTTCTCGTTGCGCGTTCGCGTGGCGCAGGCAACGGATACGAATCTGACCTTCCGTCAGAATGGAACGTGTTCTAGTCTGCGCGGCATGGGCATCGCCATCACGCACGAACAGCGGGAGCTCGCCCGATCCGTCCGCGGCCTGCTCGCCCGCGCCGTCCCCCCGGAGGACGTCCGCAAGGAACTCGACGCCCCCGAGCCCGCCACCGGCCGGCCCGGGTACTGGGACACCCTCGCCGGACAGGGCCTCCTGGGGCTCCACCTGCCCGAGGAGTACGGGGGAGGCGGCGGGGACCCGGGAGACCTGGCCGTCGTCGTGGAGGAAGCCGCCAGGGCGCTGCTCCCGGGGCCGTACCTCCCCTCCGTGCTCGCCGCCGAAGTGCTTCACCGGGGCGGCCTCGGGGAGTTGGCCGGCGAGATCGCCTCCGGCGAGCGGATCGGCGCCGTGGACCTCGCGGACACCGGCTCCCTCACCGCCGTCCGTACCGCCGACGGGTACCTCCTCGACGGCACCGCGCCCCCCGTCCTCGGCGGCGCCCAGGCCGACCTGGTGATCCTGCGGGCCGCCTCCGACAGCGGCGCCGTCTGGCTCGCCGTGGACGCCGCCGGGCTCCTCGTACGGCCCCACGCAGGCGCCGACCCCACCCGGCCCACCGCCGAGGTCACCGCCAGGGCCGTCCCCGTCCCCGCCGCTCGCCGGCTCACCCTCGACCCCGCCCTCGTCCACGACCTCGCCGCCGTCCTCCTCGCCGCCGACGCCTGCGGCACCGCCGCCCGCGCCGTCGAGACCGCCGCCGAACACGCCCGTACCCGCGAACAGTTCGGCCGGCCCATCGGACGGTTCCAGGGTGTCAAACACCTCTGCGCCGACATGCTCGTCCGGCTCGAACAGGCCCGCGCCCTCACCTGGGACGCCGCCCGCGCCACCCGGAGCGAGGCCCGGTCGCTCACCGCCGCGCTCGCCGCCGCCACCGCCCTCGACACCGCGTACACCTGCGCCAAGGACTGCATCCAGATCCTCGGCGGCACCGGCTTCACCTGGGAACACGACGCCCACCTCCTGCTCCGCCGAGCCGTCGTCGCCCGCCAGCTCCTCGGCACCGGCGACCACCACCGCCTCGCCGCCCTCCGGCACGCCGCCGCCGGCGTCCGCCGCGGGCTCCGGCTCGACCTGCCGCCCGAGGCCGACGCGTACCGCGCCGCCGCCCGCGAGGCCCTCGCCCCCGCCGTCGGGCTCGAACCCGCCGCCGCCCGGCGCGTCCTCGCCCCCACGGGGTACGCGGCCCCGCACCTCCCGGAGCCGTACGGGCTCGGCGCGGGACCCCTCCAGCAGCTCGCCGTCCAGAGGGAGATGGACGAGGCGGGCATAAGAGTCTCCGGGCTCGGCATCGCCACCTGGGTCGTGCCCTCGCTCCTCGCCCACGGCACCCCGGCCCAGCAGGCCGAGCACCTCGGCCCCACCCTGCGCGGCGAACGCCTCTGGTGCCAGCTCTTCTCCGAACCCGGCGCCGGCTCCGACCTCGCCTCCCTCCGTACCCGCGCCGAACGCACCGAGGGCGGGCGCTGGCGGATCAACGGCCAGAAGGTGTGGACGAGCGCCGCCCAGTGGGCCCACCACGGCATCCTGCTCGCCCGTACCGACCCCGCCGCCCCCAAGCACCAGGGGCTCACCTACTTCCTCGTCGACATGCGGAACACCCCCGGGATCGACGTACGGCCGCTCAAGGAGATCACCGGCGAGTCCCTCTTCAACGAGGTCTGGTTCGACGACGCGGTCCTCCCGGCCGACGCCGTCGTCGGCGAGGTCGGCGACGGCTGGCGGGTCGCCCGCAACACCCTGGGTAACGAACGCGTCCACATGGCCGACCAGGTCGCCTTCGACACCGGCCTCGAAGCCCTCATCGAACGCGCCGCGCCGCACGACGACTCCGTGCGCGTACGGATCGGAGCCCTCCTCGCCGAGGCGCACGCGCTCGCGTGCATCGGCCTGCGCACCACCCTGCTCCAGGTGTCCGGGCTCGAACCGGGCGCGGGCGCCAGCGTCCGCAAGCTCGTCCAGACCCTCCACCAGCAGAAGGTCGCCGAACTCACCCTCGAACTCCTCGGCCCCGAAGGCGCCGTGCGCGAGGGTCCCGGCGAACGGGCCGTCCACGGACTGCTCATGTCCCGCTGCCTCACCATCGCGGGCGGCACCACCCAGGTACAGCTCAATGTCGTCGCCGAGCGGCTGCTCGGCCTGCCGAGGGACTGAGGGGGAACCGAAGATGGGCAAGGCGTACGTCGTCGGCGTCGGAATGACGAAGTTCGAGAAGCCGGAGACCCGCGACTGGCAGTACTGGGACATGGCCCGCGAGGCCGGCACCGCCGCCCTCGACGACGCCGGCGTCCCCTACGCGCGCGTGGAGCAGGCCGCCGTCGGCTACTGCTTCCAGGCCTCCACCGCGGGACAGCGCGCCGTGTACGAACTCGGGCTCTCCGGCATCCCCGTCTACAACCTCAACAACAACTGCGCGACCGGCTCCACCGCCCTCATGACCGCCCGCCAGTTCGTCGAGGGCGGCATCGCCGACTGCGTCCTCGCCCTCGGCTTCGAGAAGATGAGCCGGGGAGCGCTGGGAGGCGGATCGGGGGCGGGTGACTTCTCGGCTTCCCCCGTCGCCCGGCACTACGGCATCATGGCCGCCGCCCACGGCTTCGAGGCGAGTCCGCCCACCGCGCAGATCTTCGGTAACGCCGCCCGCGAGCACATGGAGCGGTACGGGACGACCGAGGTGCAGCTCGCGGCCGTCGGCGCCAAGAACCACCAGCACTCGGCGAACAACCCCCACGCCCAGTTCCAGGACGTCTACACCGTCGACGAGATCCTCGCCGCGAAGTCCGTCCACCGGCCGCTCACCAGGCTCCAGTGCTCGCCCACCTCCGACGGCGCGGCGGCGGCCCTCGTCGTCTCCGAACGCTTCGTCGACGCGCACGGCCTGCGGGGGAGGGCCGTGGAGATCGCCGGACAGGCGATGACCACCGACACCGAGGAGTCCTTCGCCTCGCGCTCCTGCATCGACGCCGTCGGCCGACCGATGTCCCGGGCCGCCGCCCGCCAGGCGTACGAGCGCTCCGGACTCGGCATCGAGGACGTCGACGTCGTCGAACTCCACGACTGCTTCTCCGTCAACGAACTCCTCACCTACGAGGCCCTCGGCATGTGCGAGGACGGCGCCTCCGGCAAGCTCGTCGAGTCGGGCGCCACCACGTACGGCGGGCGCTGGGTCGTGAACCCCTCCGGCGGCCTCATCTCCAAGGGCCACCCGCTGGGCGCGACGGGCCTCGCGCAGACCGCCGAACTGGTCTGGCAGCTCAGGGGCGAGGCCGGCGCGCGGCAGGTGGCGGGCGCGCGGGTCGGACTCGCGCACAACATCGGCCTGGGCGGGGCGGCGGTGGTGACGCTGCTGCGCAAGCCGTAGCGGCCGCGGACGCCCGCCGCTCCCTGCTGCGCAAGCCGTAGGACTCACGGCGTATGTACGGGGCGGAGGGGGTCTGCGACCATGACATCCATGTCGCAGACGGACTCCGCCACGAACACCTCACCCACCCCCTCCATACCCCCGGCCCACCCGTGGAAGGTCGTCCTGACCGCCTGCGCGGGCCAGTTCCTCGTCGTCCTCGACGTCTCCGTCGTGAACGTGGCACTGCCGTCGATGCGGACCGACCTCGGGCTCTCGGCCCTCGGGCTGCTGGGGGTCCCCCCACGCCCCTGGGCGTAGGGGGAGGGTGCTCAACGCGTACGCCATCGCCTTCGCCGGCTTCATGCTGCTCGGTGGACGCGCCTCCGACCTCTACGGGCGGAAGGCGATGTTCCTGCTCGGGCTCGGGCTCTTCACCGCCGCCTCCGCCGCGGGCGGCCAGCTCGTCGCCGCCCGCGCCGCGCAGGGCCTCGGCGCCGCCGTCCTCTCCCCGGCCACCCTCACCCTGGTCACCAGCGCCGTCCCGGCGGGAGCCGCCCGCACCCGGGCCATCGGCACCTGGACGGCGGTCGGCGCGGCCGGCGGCGCGGCGGGCGGATTCGTCGGCGGCGCCCTCGTCGAGCTGCTCTCCTGGCGGTGGGTCCTCCTCATCAACGTCCCCGTCGGCGTCCTGGTCCTCGCGGGCGGACTGCTCTGGCTGCGCGAGTCCCGCACCGGCGCGGGCCGCCGCCTCGACCTGCCGGGAGCCGTCCTCGTCACCGCCGGTCTCGCCACCCTCGCGTACGGCATCGTCGAGACCGAGGCGGCGGGCTGGACGGACCCGGCGACCCTGCTCACGCTCCTCGGCGGCGTACTGCTCCTCGCCGTCTTCGTGGCCGTCGAGGCCCGGACGGCGGCCCCGCTGATGCCGCTGATGCCGCTGAAGATCTTCCGTACGCGCGCGGTCACGGCGGCCAACGTGGCGATCCTGATGTGCGGTTCGAGCTCCTTCGGCATGTGGTTCTTCATGACGACGTACGCGCAGAGCGTCCTCGGCTACACCCCGATCCAGGCCGGTGTCGCGCTCGTCCCCAGCTCCGTCGCCGTCATCGTGGGCTCCAAGCTGGCACCCCGGCTGATGCCGGCGGTCGGCGCGCGGAACCTGGCCGTGCTCGGCACCCTCGTCGCCGCGGCGGGCTTCGCCTGGCAGTCGACCCTCACGTCCGACGGCACCTTCCTGGGCACGATCCTGGGCCCCGGCGTCCTGATGATGGCCGGACTCGGTCTGGCCACCACCCCGCTGGCCGCCCTCGCCACCTCCAGCGCCTCCCCCTCGGACGCGGGCCTGGTCTCGGGCCTCGTCAACACGTCCCGCACGATGGGCGGCGCCCTCGGCCTCGCCGTCCTCTCCACGGTCGCCGTCGCCACGGCCGGACCCGTCGCCCCCGACTTCGGCGTCCCGTCCTCCGACCACCTGGTCCCCGGCTACGCGATGGCCTTCCGCGTCTCGACGGCCGTCCTGATCGCGGCGGCGGTCCTGATGCACCTCTGGCTCCCCAAGCCGGCGGGCCGCGGCGGGGCGCAGGTGGAGAGGCCCTAGGGCCTCTCGCCCGGCCCGTCTCCCGCCGCCGGCTCCCCGGCCGGCCCGGCGAGGGCCGGGTCGATGACCGTCTCGCCCCGCAAGGCCCTGCGGATCGCCTCGGCCAGCTCCTCCACGGGCCCGTCCTTCACCAGGAATCCCGCCGCGCCGGCCTCCACCGCCCGGCGCAGAGTGCCCGGCCGGCCGAAGGTCGTGAGGATCAGGACCCGGCAGTCCGGGGCCTCCGACCGCAGGTCCGCCGCCGCGTCCAGGCCCGATCGGCCCGGCAGCTCGATGTCGAGGAGGGCCACGTCGGGCCGGGAGAGCAGGGCCGCGTCCACGACCTCGTCACCGCGGCCCACCCGCGCCACGACCTCCATGTCGTGCTCCATGCCGAGCAGCAGGGCCAGCGCCCCGCGCGTCATGCCCTGGTCCTCGGCGAGCAGCAGTCTGATCATCGCCGTCGGCTCCCCTCGTGCGGTCGTCCCGAGTCAAGGGTGCGGCCTTCGGCGGCGGACCGCTCGCCCGGACGCGCTCCCGGGGGACGTGCCGACACCTCGTCTGACGTATCGTCAGGTATGGCGGCCCGGGAGGGTTCACAACGCTTGCCGCCTCGGCTATACATGGGGACCACCGACCTAGAACGCGTTCTAGAACGGCCGCGTACGGGACGGTCCCCGCACGGCCTCGGTGCGGCCGACGGTGCGGACGGCCGCGCCGAGGTCTTCCACCGCACGAGGAGCAGCAGCCGATGCCCATCGACCCCGCAAAGGCCGTCGCCGCAGAACCCCGCAGCGCCGAGATCTCCTGGGACCACAAGGACGTCCAGCTCTACCACCTGGGCCTGGGGGCGGGCATCCCCGCGACCGACCCCGACGAGCTCCGCTACACCCTCGAATCCCGGCTCCACGTCCTGCCCAGCTTCGCCACCGTCGCGGGCGCCGGCATGGGCGTCGTCGGCGGACTCTCCGCGCCCGGCATCGACATCGACCTGGCCGCCGTCCTGCACGGCGGCCAGTCGGTCACGCTCCACCGCCCCGTACCCGTCGCCGGCCGCGCCGTCTCCACCTCGCGCGTCGCCGCCGTGTACGACAAGGGCAAGGCCGCCGTCCTCGTCCTGCGCACCGAGGCCGCCGACGCCGAAGGGCCCCTCTGGACCAGCGACGCCCAGATCTTCGTCCGCGGAGAGGGCGGCTGGGGCGGCGACCGCGGCCCCTCCGAGCGCCTCGCCCTCCCCGACCGCGCGCCCGACGTCACCGTCGAACGGCCGATCCGCGAGGAACAGGCCCTGCTCTACCGGCTCTCCGGCGACTGGAACCCGCTCCACGCCGACCCCGAGTTCGCGAAACTCGCCGGCTTCGACCGGCCGATCCTGCACGGCCTCTGCTCGTACGGGATGACCCTCAAGGCGGTGGTGGACACGGTGCTCGGCGGGGACGTCACCCGCGTCCGCTCGTACCGCACCCGCTTCGCCGGGATCGTCTTCCCGGGCGAGACCCTGCGCGTCCGGATGTGGGCGGGCGAGGACAGCGTCCAGGTGACGGTCACCGCCGTGGAGCGCGACGACGCCCCCGTACTCGCCGACACGGTCGTCGAACACTCGTAGATCCGTCAGATCCGTCAGATCCGTCCCGGAGGGAGCCGCACCATGCGCGCAGCCGTACTGCACGAGATCGGCCAGGACAAACTCGAAGTCGTCGACGACGTCGAGGCGGTGGGCTTTGGCCCCGGCAAGGTGCGGATCCGGGTCCGGGCCACCGGCCTCTGCCACTCCGACGTGTCCGCGATGAGCGGCGTCCTCCCGCAGCCCGCCCCCTTCATCCCCGGCCACGAGGGCGCCGGCGAGATCCTCGACGTCGGCGACGGCGTCACCGGACTCGACCAGGGCCAGCGGGTGCTGCTCTGCTGGCTGCCCGCCTGCGGCAGCTGTCCCGCCTGCAAGCGCGGCCAGACGCAGCTGTGCCTGGCCGGCTTCATGAACGCCGGCACGCCCAACTTCAAGCGCCCCGGCGGTGACGTCTTCGGCTTCGCCGGCACCGGCACCTTCACCGAGGAGGTCGTCGTCGACGCCGGCTGCGCCGTCCCGATCCCCGACGACGTACCCTTCGAGATCGCCGCCCTCATCGGCTGCGGCGTCACCACCGGCCTCGGCGCCGCCATCAACACCGCCAAGGTGGAGGCGGGTTCGTCGGTCGCCGTCATCGGCTGCGGCGGCGTCGGCATCTCCGCCATCCAGGGCGCCAAGCTCCAGGGCGCCGCCCAGGTCGTCGCCGTCGACCCCGTCGCGTCGCGCCGCGAGGCCGCGCTGCGCTTCGGCGCCACCGAGGCCGTCGCCCCGGACGCGCTCGCCGACGCCAAGCAGCGGATCACCGGCGGGGAGGGCTTCGACTACGTCTTCGAGGTCGTCGGCAAGTCCGCCACCGCCCGCACCGCGTACGAGACGACCCGCCGCGGCGGCACCCTCTGCGTCGTCGGCGCGGGCGCCCTCGACGACTACCTCCAGCTCAGCATGTTCGAGCTGTTCTTCGACGAGAAGCGGATCCTGCCGTCCATGTACGGCGGAGGGGACGTGCTCCGGTCGTACGAGCGGGCCATCGCGCTCTGGCGGGCGGGCCGCATCGACCTGGAGTCGCTCATCACCCACCGCGTGCCGCTCGCGGGCATCAACGAGGCCCTGGAGCAGATGCGCACGGGCGTGGCGCTCCGCACCTGCATCGAGATCTGAGAGGACCCCACGCGATGTCACTCCCCCTGGAAGGACTGAGCGCGATCGTCACCGGTGCCGGGCGCGGTCTCGGCCGCGCCGAGGCCCTCGAACTGGCCCGGCTCGGCGCCGCCGTCGTCGTCAACGACTACGGACAGCCCGGCCGCGACGGCTCCGGTGCCGCCTCCGCCGCGCCCGCCGAGGAGGTCGCCGCGGAGATCCGCGCGGCGGGCGGCCGGGCGGTCGGGCACCTCGGCGACGTCTCCGACTTCGAGACCGCGCGGGCCCTGGTCGACCTGGCCGTCGCCGAGTTCGGGAAACTGGACGTCCTGGTCAACAACGCGGGCATCCTGCGCGACCGGATGGTCTTCTCGATGAGCGAGGACGAGTGGGACTCGGTCGTACGGGTCCACCTCAAGGGTCACTTCAACACCACCCACTTCGCCGCCGTGCACTGGCGGGGCCGCGCCAAGGCCGGGGAGACCGGCGTCTACGGCCGGATCGTCAACACCTCCTCCGAGGCCTTCCTCGCGGGCTCGGCCGGTCAGCCCAACTACGCGGCGGCCAAGGGCGGCATCGTCGGCCTGACCACCTCGACGGCGCTCGCGCTCGCCCGGTACGGGGTCACGGCCAACGCGATCTGTCCGAGGGCCAGGACGCGGATGACGGAGGACGTGTTCGCGGGCTTCGGCGAGCCGGGGGAGGGGGAGCTCGACCCGCTGTCCCCGGAGCACGTGGCGCCGCTCGTCGGCTATCTCGCCTCCCCGGCCGCGTCCGGGGTCAACGGCCAGCTGCTCGTCGTGCACGGCGGGATGGTGGCGGTCGTGGACCGGCCGCGGGTTTCGGCCAAGTTCGACACGGCCAAGGAGGCGTTCACGTACGAGGAACTGGACGGCCTGCTCACCCCGCACTACGCGTCCCGCCCGGCGGGAGAGACCTTCGCCGCGGCGGAGGTGCTGGGGCTGAAGAAGGGCTGAGGACGGGCCGTCGGACGAGGACGGTCAGCGGTGGGGTAGGACGAGGGCCCCGGGGATACCCGGGGCCCTCGCGTCACTGGACCGGCTCCGTCGCCGGACCTACCGCGTCACTGCGCTTCCGGCTCGCGGCGGTGGCGGCCGTGCGGGGAGGACGCGGAGTCCTCCGCCGGCGAGGCCTCACCGCGGTGCTTGCCGGAGCCGTTCCGCTCCTGCCCGTGCGTGTTGTTTTCCGACATGGTCGAACTCACCCCGTTGACATCGGTCTTGCTGTGCAGCCCGAGATTCTAGCCAGCGGGTCTCCGGTCGGTGAGAGGCGCCTGCTGCAACGGCACCGGACGGCACACCCGGGGCTCCTCGGCGACCGCCGCCACCGTCACCGCCGGCTCGGGCTCCGGCTCCGGCTCCGGCGGCGGCTCCATGTCCGCGAGCCCGCACGGCGCCCCGGCCGTCACGTACGGCAGCCGCAGCACGCCCCCGGTCGTCCACAGGCCGGCACCGGCCAGCCAGCCGGCGGGGGCCGCCAAATGGCCCAGTCGGCGTGCCGACGGCCGCCAGACACCCACCCAGCTGCCGCCCGCCGCGTCGATCCGCAGCGCCACCGAGCAGCTCTCCGGCATCAGCACCTGCCCCGGCTGCACCGCGAACGGCGTCACCGCCGCGTCGTCGAGCCGCAGGCACTCCGGGAACCGCACCGGCAGCAGACTCCCGAGCACCCCCCAGCCGAGCCGGTCGTGTCCCGGCGACGGCGCGTCGGAGCGGATCAGGAGCAGCCCGCTGTCCGGGTCGGCGAGGAGCAGCCGGTCGTTGCTCTCCTCGGTGATCTGGAGGAGCGGCGTCACCTCCCCGCCCCGCTCCAGGTCGACTGCGACGGCCTTCACGGGACCGTCGCCGAGCCGCCGGTCGAGCGCGAGCATCCGGCCCGTACGGTCGAGCCACACCCCGCCCGTGCAGCGGCCCCTGACCTCCGCCACCTGCTCGGGGCCGAAGGCGCCGCCCGCCACCAGCCACAGCGTCGTCGTGTCGGGGCCGACGCACATCGCGTACGCGCAGATGCCGTCCGGCGAGGGCGGCAGCAGCACCAGGTGCTCGGACCCCGGGGCCTCCACCGCGCCGAGCTGGAGCTCGCCGGTGGCCGGTCCTGTGGGATAGAGCAGCGAGAACGTGTTCCGCCGCCCGTCCACGCGGCGGGCGACGAGGACGCGGCCGTCCGCGAGGGGCAGCAGCCGGGTGCCCGGCTCCTCCGGCTGGTCGAGGGGGAGCGGCACGGCGTACGGCTCCGGGCCGTCGAGCGTCCACCTCTCCACGTACAGGGCGTCACCGGCGCCCGCGAGCCGGGCCGCGTACGCGCCGTTCGCCGTGATCGTGAACCCCGTCGGCCACCCGGCGTCTCCGGGGCGCGCCCCGTCCCGGTGTCCCTCGCGGTCGTCGTCCTCGGCCGCCGTCTCGATGGCACACGCTGTCATCGACTCGTCACCTCCGGCCACGAAGCTAGTTTTCGCACTTCCAGCCGAACAACACGAGCAGGGTCACTTCACACATAAGGGTGGCCGTGGGCGGATTCGGCTGAGGGGTGGGGGGTGGTTGTGCTGGAGTTTCCCGTGATGAGTAAGGTAAGGCGAACCTAAACGGAGTCTCAGGCTCCGGCCGGTCGTGCCCGAATCCCCGCCAGGACCCGTACAGGAGCCTTCTCATGTCCCTCCGCCGCCGCGGCACCGCCGCCGCCGTCGCCCTCGCCGCCGCGCTCTCGCTCGCGGCCTGCGGCGGAGGCGACACCGGATCCGACTCCTCCAAGAAGGAGGACACGGCCAAGGGCGACACGACCAAGAAGAAGGACGTCGCCACCGGCGGCAAGGACTTCGGCGACGCGGCGGCCAAGACCGCGGCCATGGGCACCGACGCCACGGCGGGCCAGTTCCCCCGCACCCTGACGCACGCGCTCGGCAAGACCGAACTGAAGGCCGCCCCCAAGCGGGTCGTCGTCCTCGACGTCGGCGAGCTCGACAACGTCGTCTCCCTGGGCATCCAGCCCGTCGGCTACGCCCCCTCCGAGGGCGACGACGGCATCCCCGGCTACCTCAAGAAGGACGCCGGCGCCCCGAAGTCCGTCGGCACCATCAACAACCTCAACCTGGAGGCCATCGCCAACCTCCAGCCCGACCTGATCCTCGGCAGCCAGCTCCGCGCCGCGGACAAGTACGACGAGCTGTCGAAGATCGCGCCGACCGTGTTCTCCATCCGCCCGGGCTTCACCTGGAAGGAGAACTACCTCCTCAACGCCGCCGCGCTCGACAAGACCGCCGAGGCGAAGGAGAAGCTCGCCGCGTACGAGACGAAGGCGAAGCAGCTCGGCACCGACATCGGCGCCGACAAGCCGACCATCTCGATGGTCCGCTACCTCCCGGGCAAGATCCGCCTCTACGCCAAGGCGTCCTTCATCGGCACCATCCTCGAGGACGCGGGCCTGCCGCGGCCCGAGAACCAGCAGGTCGACGAGCTGGCCGCCGAGATCAGCCCCGAGAAGATCGACGAGGCCGACGCCGACTGGATCTTCACCGGCGTGTACGGCGACGCCAAGGCCACCAAGAAGGACACCGCCCAGGCCAACCCGCTCTGGAAGAACCTCAAGGCGGTCAAGGCCGGCCAGGCCAAGGACGTCCCGGACGAGACCTGGTACCTCGGCCTCGGCGTGACCGCGGCGAACAGCGTCCTCGACGACCTGCGCGCGGACCTCGTCAAGAAGTAGTCCCTGGCCGGTGGGTTATCCACAGGCCAGAACGGTGGGGCACGTGAGGAAGGTAGCCTTTCCTCCGTGCCCCGTCTGTCTGAAGTAACCGCCGCGCTCGACGCCCTCTGGCCGCCCGAGCGGGCCGAGTCGTGGGACGCCGTCGGCACCGTCTGCGGTGACCCCGACGCCGAGGTCACCCGCGTGCTCTTCGCCGTCGACCCCGTCCAGGAGATCGCCGACGAGGCCGTCGCCCTCGGCGCCGACCTGATCGTGACCCACCACCCGCTCTACCTGCGCGGTACGACGACGGTCGCGGCCGGCCACTTCAAGGGCCGCGTCGTGCACGGACTCATCAAGCACGACATCGCCCTCCACGTCGCGCACACCAACGCCGACACCGCCGACCCCGGCGTCTCCGACGCCCTGGCCGGTGCCCTCGACCTCCGCGTCACCGGCCCTCTCGTGCCCGAGAACAACCTCGGCCGGATCTGCGAGCTGGACCGCCCCGAGACTCTCGCCGAGTTCGCCGCCCGCGCCGCCGCGCGGCTGCCCGCCACCGCGCAGGGCATCAGGGTCGCCGGAGACCCCGGCATGACCGTGCGCCGCGTCGCCGTCAGCGGCGGCTCCGGCGACAGCCTCTTCGACGCCGTGCGGGCCGCGGGCGTGGACGTCTTCCTCACCGCCGACCTGCGCCACCACCCCGTCTCCGAGGCCACCCAGCACTCTCCCCTCGGGCTCGTCGACGCCGCCCACTGGGCCACCGAATGGCCCTGGTGCGAGCAGGCGGCCGCCCAGCTCGACGAGATTTCCGACCGTCACGGCTGGGACCTGCGCGTCCACGTCTCGAAGACGGTCACCGACCCCTGGTCCTTCCACCACACCTCCCCTGGAGCCCCCAACTGAACGCCGCGCCCGCCGACCAGATTCGCCTTCTCGACGTCCAGGCCCTGGACGTCCGCCTCCAGCAGCTCGCCCACAAGCGCGGCTCGCTGCCCGAGCACGCCGAGCTGGAGTCGCTCTCCAAGGACCTCACCCAGCTGCGCGACCTCCTCGTCGCCGCGCAGACCCAGGAGAGCGACTGCGGCCGCGAGCAGACCAAGGCCGAGCAGGACGTCGACCAGGTCCGCCAGCGCGCCACGCGCGACCAGCAGCGCCTCGACTCCGGCGCCGTCTCCTCCCCGAAGGACCTGGAGAACCTCCAGCGCGAGATCGTCTCGCTCGCCAAGCGCCAGGGCGACCTGGAGGAGATCGTCCTCGAGGTCATGGAGCGCCGCGAGGCCATCCAGGAGCGCCTGGCCGAGCTGACCGAGCGGGTCTCCGCCGTCCAGGCCAAGACCGACGCGGCCACGGCCCGGCGCGACGCCGCCGAGGCGGAGCTCGACGCCGAGGAGGCCTCCGTGGCCAAGGAGCGCGAGCTGATCGCGGGCTCCGTACCGGCCGACCTGCTCAAGCTGTACGAGAAGCTGCGCGAGCAGCAGGGCGGCGTCGGCGCGGCCCGGCTCTACCAGCGCAAGTGCGAGGGCTGCCACATCGAGCTCAACATCACCGAGCTGAACGACGTCCGCGCCGCCGCCCGTGACGCGGTCGTCCGCTGCGAGAACTGCCGCCGGATCCTCGTCCGCACCTCGGAGTCCGGTCTGTAATGTCCGTCCCTCCGTCTTCGCGAGAGCTGATCGTCGAGGCCGACGGGGGTTCCCGGGGCAACCCGGGGCCCGCCGGCTACGGGGCGGTCGTCCTGGACCCCGCCACGGGCGAGACGCTCGCGGAGGCGGCCGAGTACATCGGCGTGGCGACGAACAACGTCGCCGAGTACAAGGGCCTGGTGGCGGGCCTGAAGGCGGCCCGGGCGCTGTTCCCCGACGCCACCGTCCACGTCCGCATGGACTCCAAGCTGGTCGTCGAGCAGATGTCCGGCCGCTGGAAGATCAAGCACCCGGACATGAAGCCGCTCGCCGCCGAGGCCGGCCGGGTCTTCCCGGCGGGCCGCGTCCGCTACGAGTGGATCCCGCGCGAGCGCAACAAGCACGCGGACCGGCTCGCGAACGAGGCGATGGACGCGGGCAAGCTGGGTCGCCGGTGGGAGCCGTCCGCCTCGACGGCCGGCCTCGACGCCATGGCCGCCCGCAACGCCGCGACTCCGGCGGGTCCGCCGGGTGACGCGACGGCGGGCGCGGCCCGCGCGAGGGCGGCGCTGGGGGCACGGCCGGCCGCCGGGACCCGCACGAGCGTGACGGGGACCGGAACGGCCGCCTGGCCGAGCACGGCGTCCCGACCGTCCGCCCCCAGCGACCTGCCGGACGAGGGCCTGTTCACGGCGGAGGCCCTCGGGGCCCCGGGCGACTTCGAGGCCACGGGGGATTTCGAGGCCGAGGCGGGCACGAGGTCCGCGACGGGCCACGCCGGGCGCGCCGCCGGCACGCGTGCCGGAGCCGCCGGATCGCCGCTCACGGCGCCCGCCGCCCCGCCCGCCGAGGCCGTCGGCGACACCGAGGCCGCCGCTCTGCCGGTGCCGCCGCCCGCCGTCCCCGCGCAGCCGGTGACCGCCCCCGCCCCGCAGGGCTGGACCGGGCCCGACATGGGCGCGCCCGCGACCTTCGTCCTGCTGCGGCACGGGGAGACCGCGCTCACGCCCGAGAAGCGTTTCTCCGGCAGCGGGGGCACCGACCCCGAGCTCTCGGCGGCCGGACTGCGGCAGGCCGAGGCCGTCGCGGAGGCACTGGCCGCGCGCGGCACGATCCAGGAGATCGTCAGCTCGCCGCTCACCCGCTGCCGGCAGACCGCCGCCGCCGTCGCCGCCCGCCTCGGACTCGACGTACGCATCGACCAGGGGCTGCGCGAGACCGACTTCGGCGCCTGGGAGGGCCTGAGCTTCGGCGAGGTGCGGGAGCGGTACCCGGAGGACCTCGACGCCTGGCTGGCCTCGCCGAAGGCCGCGCCGACCGGCGGGGGCGAGAGCTTCGCCACCGTCGCCCGGCGGGTCGCCGCGACCCGCGACCGGCTGACCGCCGCCCACGCGGGCCGCACCGTCCTCCTCGTCACCCACGTCACGCCGATCAAGACCCTGGTCCGGCTCGCGCTCGGCGCCCCGCCGGAGTCCCTGTTCCGGATGGAGCTGTCGGCCGCGTCGATCTCGGCGGTGGCCTACTACGCCGACGGCAACGCGTCCGTACGACTCCTCAACGACACCTCGCACCTGCGCTGACCCGCGAAAGGCGGGACGCCTCGCGAGCCAGCGACTCGACCCGTGCCCAGTCGCGGGCCGCGAGGGCGTCGGGCGGTAGCATCCACGTACCGCCGACGCAGCCGACGTTCGGCAGGGACAGATAGGCCGGGGCGGAGGCGAGGGAGACGCCGCCGGTCGGGCAGAAACGGGCCCGGGGGAGCGGCCCCGCGAGGGACTTCAGGTACGGGACGCCGCCCGCCGCCTCGGCCGGGAAGAACTTCATGGTGTCCACCCCCCGTTCGAGCAGCGCCACGACCTCCGAGGCCGTCGACACCCCCGGCAGGAACGGCACGCCCGAGTCCCTCATCGCGCCGAGGAGCCGCTCGGTCCACCCCGGGCTGACCAGGAACCGGGCACCGGCGCCGACCGCGTCCGCGACGTCGGCCGCCGAGACGACGGTCCCCGCGCCGACGACCGCGTCCGGCACCTCGGCCGCGACGGCCCGGACGGCGTCGAGCGCGGCCGGGGTGCGCAGGGTGATCTCGATGAGCGGCAGACCGCCCGCCACCAGCGCCCGCGCCAGGGGTACGGAGTCGGCGGCGTCCTCGATCACGACCACCGGGACGACGGGGACGGGAGCGGCCTCAGGGGCGAGGCCGGCCAGCTCGGCAAGGTCGAACACGCTCGTCATGGCCTCATCCTGGCCACGACGAGCGGACTACGCAACGATCGTTGCGCAGGATGCAACGCGATCTAGTGGATCTCGTCCACCAGGACGTCCAGCGACCCCGCCTTCCCGGTCTCCTCCACCACGTACCCCAGGTCCCGCAGCGCCTCCACCAGCTCCTCGGGCGACCGCGGCCCCGCGCCCGCCTCCAGGAGGCTCCGCACGATCCGCCCCTTCGTCGCCTTGTTGAAGTGGCTGACCACCTTCCGGGTCGGCGCGTGCAGCACCCGCACCGTCGCCGTCCGCGCCGCCACCTCCCCCTTCGGCTTCCACGCCGACGCGTACGCCGACGAGCGCAGGTCCAGGACCAGACCGTCCCCGGCCACCTCGGGAAGAACGGACGCCATCGCACCCCGCCAGTGCGCACCGAGCGCGCCGAGCCCCGGCAGCTTCACCCCCATCGAGCAGCGGTACGACGGAATCCGGTCCGTCACCCGCACCGCGCCCCACAGCCCCGAGAACACGAGCAGCGACCGCCCCGCCCGCCTCCTGGCCGCCGCGTCCAGGGTCGCCAGACCCAGCGCGTCGTACAGGACGCCCGTGTAGACCTCGCCGGCCGGACGCGCGCCCGCCGTCCGCAGCTCCACGTTCTTCGCGACCTCGCCGCGCAGGCCCTCGCTCAGGCCCAGCACCTCGCGCGCCTTCTCCTCGTCGGCCGCGCACAGCTCGACCAGCTCGTCCAGGACCGCCGCCCGCGCCTCCGCGAGCCCCGGCAGGGACAGCGATTCCGGCTTGAGCGGCGCCCCGCGCCCCGAGGAGGCCTTGCCTTCGGAGGGCGGCAACAGCACGAGCACGGCGGTTCTCCTTCATACGTACGGGATCGGGGGTGCGGCCCCGGCCGTCAAGACTACAAAGCGCGAGCCCCCGTCCCCGCCGTACGGCCTCCGGGGTGCCGTCCCCGGGACCCCGCCATACGCTCGGTCCATGCCCCGCCGACCCCTTCACGTGACCGGCGCAGCCGAGACTCCCCTGCGGGCCGCCCTGCGCGCACTCCGTACCGAGCTCGCGATCCCCGACGACTTCCCGAGCGCCGTCCTCGCCGAGGCCGAGGCCGCCGCGAAGGACCCCCGGCTCCCCGCCCACGACGCCACCGACCTGCCGTTCTTCACCGTCGACCCGCCCACCTCCACCGACCTCGACCAGGCCATGCACCTGGCCCGGCGGGCCGACGGCGGCTACCGCGTCCACTACGCCATCGCCGACGTCGCCGCCTTCGTCACCCCCGGCGGCGCGATCGACGCCGAGGCCCACCGGCGCGTCCTCACCCTCTACTTCCCCGACGGCCGGATCCCCCTCCACCCGGCCGTCCTCTCCGAAGGCGTCGCCAGCCTCCTCCCCGGCGACCCCCGCCCCGCCCTGCTGTGGCGGATCGACCTCGACGCCGAGGGCCGCCGCGTCGCCACCGACGTCCGCCGCGCCATGGTCCGCAGCCGCGCCAAACTCGACTACGAGGAGGTGCAGCGGCAGATCGACACCGGGACGGCGGAGGAGCCCGTCGCCCTCCTCCGGGACATCGGCCGGCTCCGCGAGGCCCTCGAAGCCGAACGCGGCGGGATCTCCCTCAACGTCCCCGAACAGGAGATCGTCGCGCACGGCCGGAGCTACTCCCTCGCCTACCGGGCCCCGCTCCCCGCCGACGGCTGGAACGCCCAGATCTCCCTCCTCACCGGCATGGCCGCCGCCGACCTCATGACCGCCGCGGGCACCGGCATCCTGCGCACCCTCCCCACCGCCCCCGACGGCGCCGTCGCCCGCCTGCGCCGCTCCGCGCGGGCCCTCGGCGTCGACTGGCCGCACCACGTCTCGTACGCGGACGTCGTCCGCGCCACCGACCCCACGAACCCGCGCCACGCCGCCTTCCTCCAGGAGTGCACCACCCTGCTGCGCGGCGCCGGGTACACCGTCTTCACCGACGGACTCGTCCCCACCCCGGCCGTGCACGCCGCCGTCGCGGACGAGTACACCCACTGCACCGCCCCGCTGCGGCGGCTCGTCGACCGGTACGCGGGCGAGCTGTGCGTGGCGGCGGTGGCGGGCGACGAACCGCCCGAGTGGGTACGGGCCGCCCTGCCGACGCTCCCCGACGAGATGGCCATGGGCACCCGCCGCGCCAACACCGTCGAGCGCGAGAGCGTCGACGTCGTCGAGGCGGCCCTCCTCGGCGAACGGGTCGGCGAGGTCTTCGACGCGTACGTCATCGACGTGAAGGAACGCGATCCGGCCGTCGGCACCGTCCACCTGGACGACCCGGCGGTCGTCGCCCCCGTCGCCGGAGGGGACCGCCCGCTGCCGCTGGGGGAGTGGCTGCGGGTCAGACTGACGGCGGCGGACCCTGGGACGGCGAAGGTGCTGTTCGCGCCCGCGTGACGTCCCGCGTGACGTCCCGAGTGACGTCCTGCGTGAGGGCCCGCGTGAGCTGCCCGTACAGGGCGCGAGGGTCGTCGGCGTGGACCCGGATCAGCCGTACGGGGCGGGGCGTGCCGCTCAGGAACCGCGGCACGTCGACCGGCTCGGCCAGCTCGATCGTGACGGAGGTCTGGGAGCCGACCGCGAGGTTCAGCTCGCCCTCCGCCTTCTCGTGCGTGAACAGCAGCTCCTGGCGGACCGCCGCGATCCGGTCGAGCGGCACGCGCACGTCGACGTGCACGGCCTGCCGCAGCCGCAGGACGTCCCCGGTGAGCGTGTGCGGACGGGTCGCGGAAGCGGCGTGCAGCCCGAGGACGAAGAGCACGGTTTTCGCCCTGCGGGAACGGCGCCTGTTCCGGGGGGCGGACTCGTGGATGCCTTGCCAGGGCGTCGAGATGGTGCTCGAAGTCACCTCCCGTCGACCGGAAGTCGACCGTGAGATCAAGCGCCGTTGCTACGCACGGGGCGGAATCCCGCTCTACGTGCTGGTCGACCGCGACGCCTCTACGGTGACTCTCTTCAGCGAGCCGGAGGACGGCGCGTACAGGAGGAGGCGCTTCGTGCCCTTCGGCGAGTCCCTCGCCCTCCCCGCCCCCTTCGGCTTCGACCTGGAGACGGCCGAGTTCCTCTGAGGGCGGCTCCCTCCCCATCGGCGGGTAGCATGGTCGGCACGGCAGACGAGCCGGGCGGACGGCCGCGTGGAGATCTTCGGATCTTCCCGAGGAACGTCCGGGCTCCACAGAGCAGGGTGGTGGCTAACGGCCACCCGGGGTGACCCGCGGGACAGTGCCACAGAAAACAGACCGCCGGGGACCTCGGTCCTCGGTAAGGGTGAAACGGTGGTGTAAGAGACCACCAGCGCCTGAGGTGACTCAGGCGGCTAGGTAAACCCCACTCGGAGCAAGGTCAAGAAGGGACACCTCGGTGTCCCTGCGCGGACGTTCGAGGGCTGCTCGCCCGAGTTCGCGGGTAGACCGCAGGAGGCCGGTGGCAACGCCGGTCCTAGATGGATGGCCGTCGCCCCGACGACCGCGAGGTCCCGGGGCACAGAACCCGGCGTACAGCCCGACTCGTCTGCCGGCCCACGCGGAAGGGCCCCTGATCAGGTGCACACCTGGTCAGGGGCCCTTTTCTCGTGGCCGTCAGGGGCGTCGCACCTCGAAGTGGAAGCAGCCGTACTCGACCGCCCGGACGTGCACCAGGGCCACGACCGGGTCGGTGAAGGCCTCCGTGAGGGCCGCGTCCAGGCCCTCGTCGGGTGCCTCCGGGAGTTCCAGGAGGCGGCCTCCGACGATGCGGCCCGCCGCGTCGTAGCGGCGGAGGGTCCGGAGCGCTCCGGGGCGGGTGAAGGGGTACGCCTCCGAGGGGGCGGGGCCGCCGCAGTCCTCGGGGTGGATGAAGACGGGACCCTGTTCGTCGTACGCGCCCGGCTCGGCCCCGGTCTCGGCGGCCCAGCGGCGCAGCGGGGCGTACGAGACGAGCGCGATCCGCTCGCCGGGGGCGGAGGGGCGCAGGCAGCAGCGGAGCGGGTCGCCGCCGTCGGTGTCCGTCCGCGGCACACAGGGGCGCCCGGCGTCGTCGCAGGCGCGCAGCTCGGCCAGCGCCGAGGGAGCGATGGGGCGGGCGAGGTACGCGGTGGTGAGGTGGATGGCTTCGGTGCTCATGGGGCCAGGCTCGCGCGGGAGCCGCCGCTGCGCTGGCGCATTTCGGACGGCGTGCTGCCCGGCGCTAGCGGCTGTCCAGCCACTCCGCGCGCGTACGCCCGCCCCGACCCAGCCCGTCATCCCGCCCCGCCCGTCATCCCGTGCCCCGCGGCCCTGTCCGGTCTTCCCCGTCCGGTGCGGGCGTCGCACCGGCCTTCAGCAGTCGCTCCGCCAGCGCACGGCAGCGGCCGGCGAGTTCCGGCGGGTCGAGCGGCTCGAAGTCGTGCCCGAGGAGGAGTACGTGGAGGATCAGCGCGTCGAGGCCGGCGGCGCCGCTGAGCACCTCGCAGCGGTCGTCCCCCCGTGGCCGTACGACCGCCGCCGACGCCGGGACCTGCGCGCGGACCGTGTCGGCCGGGGCATGCACGAGGAACCGCGCCTGGTGGGGGTAGACCCGGCCGGCCACCCCCTCCTGCACGTACGTCGCCGCGTCGGGTGCCTCGCGCGGGCGGAAGCGCCAGGTCCTGGCGGACACGTCCGTCATCCTGTCGACGCGGAAGCTGCGCCAGTCGGCACGGTCCAGGTCGTACGCGAGGAGGTACCAGCGGCGGTCGGAGGCGACCAGGCGGTAGGGCTCGACCCGCCGACGGCGCACCTCGCCCCCGGACGGGTAGTCGAAGCCCGCCTCGACCTCGTCGCGGCAGGCCCCGGCGAGGGCGGTGAGCACCTCCGGGTCGACCGGCGTACGGCCCCGGCCGAAGAACTCCACGGAGCCGGAGAGGGCGCGCACCTCGTGCCGCAGCCTCGTGGGCAGCACCCGGTCGAGCTTCGTCAGCGCCCGGAGCGCCGCGTCGCCGGGGCCTGCGGCCGCGCCGGCGAGCAGCGACACCGCCGTGGCGATGGCCTCCTCGTCGTCGAGGAGCAGCGGCGGCAGGTCACGCCCCGGGCCGAGCCGGTAGCCGCCGCCGACGCCCTGGCCCGCGTGCACCGGGTAGCCGAGCGAGCGGAGCCGTTCGACGTCGCGCCGGACCGTGCGCGCCGTCACCCCGAGCCGGTCGGCGAGTTCGGGGCCGCTCCAGGTACGGCGCTGCTGCAGCAGTCCGAGCAGGGTCAGCACCCGTTCGGTGGTGCCGCGTTCGGCGCCGGTCGATGCGTTCACGGAGCCACCCTGGCATGGCGGACCGCTTCTGTCCGCCATGGATGTCAGGGTGGATTTGCCGGACGAGGAACCCCCGTA
Source organism: Streptomyces griseoluteus (assembly GCA_000717735.1). Taxonomy (GTDB): domain Bacteria; phylum Actinomycetota; class Actinomycetes; order Streptomycetales; family Streptomycetaceae; genus Streptomyces; species Streptomyces griseoluteus_A. The sequence goes on from JOBE01000009.1 coordinate 83,536, forward strand.
ACGAACGGAGCGGCACGATGAGCCGTCACTTCCAGGTCACCTTCGACGCCCACGACCCGCGCGCGCTGTCGTCCTTCTGGCGCGACGTCCTGGGCTACGTCCACCCCGGACCGCCCGGGGTCGAGCTGCCCGGGGGTGCCGACCCGCTGGCCGCGTGGGACGACTTCCTCGCGCGGATCGGCGTACCGGAGGAGCAGCGCAACACGCGGTCCGCCATCGAGGACCCGGACGGGCAGGGCCCGCGGGTGTTCTTCCAGCAGGTGCCGGAGGACAAGGTCGCCAAGAACCGCGTCCACCTCGACGTCCGCGTCGCGCCCGGACTCGAGGGCGACGAGCGGATGGCGGCCCTGGAGGCCGAGTGCGACCGGCTCGTCGCCCTCGGCGCGAAGCGGGTGCGCCGCTTCGAGCCCGAGCCCCCGATGGGCACCGGCTGGATCGTGATGACCGATCCCGAGGGCAACGAGTTCTGTCTCGACTGACGCCCTGCCCCCGGACCGCCCCGGGCGGCCCGACTCAGCGGCAGAGCGCCTTGTCCACGACCGCCTCGACGCGCCGCGTGCCCGCGATCTCGACCGGGATGCTCGTCACCGCGATGTTGACGGCGCGGCCGTCGTCCGTGGCGCCGCCCCGGGTCTCGTACCCCGCGATGTCCCCGCCGTGCCCCCAGTAGACCCCGCCGCACGTCAGCGGCCGGCTCATGAGCCCCAGGCCGTAGCCGGCGCCGGTGTTCCCGACCGGGACCGTGGTGCGCATCTGGGCGAGCTGGGCGGCCGGGAGGAGTTCGCCGTCGAGGAGGGCGGTGAAGAAGCGGTTGACGTCGGAGTTGGTGGAGATCATCTGGCCGGCCGCCCCGCCCGCCGACGGGTCGATCTCGGTGAAGTCGCGCAGCGGCTCCTCCGTGGTGAGCCGGTGGTAGCCCCGGGGGTGGGGTTCCCGGATGGTCTTGTCGCCGGGCGCGGGGAAGTAGGTGTGGCGCAGGCCCAGGGGCCGGACGATCCGCCGGTCGATCTCCTCGGCGAGCGGGCGGCCGGTGACCTTCTGGGCGATCAGACCTGCCAGCACGTAATTGGTGTTGCTGTACGACCACTTCTTTCCCGGGGCGAACTCGGCCTTGTGCCGGAGGGCGATGTCGACCAGGTCGCGGGCTTCGAAGTACCGGTGCACCATCTCGTCGTCGCGGATGTGCGTCCCGTACTCCGGAAGTCCGCTGGTGTGCTGGAGGAGCTGACGGACCGTGATGTGACGTCCGTCGATGCCGTCCCCGCGGACGAGGCCCGGCAGGTAGGTGTCGACGTCGGCGTCGAGGTCGACCTTCCCCTCCCCGACCAGCTGCAGGACGACCACCGCCGTGAAGGTCTTGGTGTTGCTGCCGATCCGTATCTGGCCGTCCCTGGGCACCTTCGCCCCGGTGGCCAGGTCGCCGACCCCCGCGGTGTACGTACGGCTGCGGCCCGCACGGTCCTGGACGGTCGCCAGCGCGGCGGGCTGCCCGTCGCGGACCAGCACCTCCAGGCCCTGCTGCACGGTGTCCGGCCGCGCGGCGGCGAAGGCCGTCGGCGGCGCCAGGGCACCCGTGGCCACGACGGCGAGGGCCACCGCGGCCGCGGCCGCCAGGGCTCCGCGCCGGCGGCGCTCGGAGGATCGGGGACGGTGTGCTGTCTGCTCACGCATGGACGGTCAACTCCCGTGTGACGGTGGTCGTTCGTGCCCTTCGACCGGGCAGGACACGATCATGGGTTCCGGGGGCTCCGGCGCGCATCGCGGGAAATCGGGAGAAGACGCTCCCCCGATCGGGGGAGGCCGGACGTGAGCCGCCCGTCCATACTGGCTGATCATGATCAAGGCAATGCGGCCGCTGCTGCGGCGCTCCACGTACTCGGGTGCGCTGTTCGGCTACGGCGCCGTCCTGGCGAGCCTTCCCCTGCTGTCCTTCGCGCTGCTCCCGGCCCTCGTCTGGCGGTCCGCTCCCGAGGGCGTGCAGATCGGCGTGGCCCTGCTCCTCTGGGCGGTGCTGATCGGCCTGGTCGGCCTCGCCCGCACCACCCGGCGGGTGCTGGTCCTGTCCGCGCGGCGGCTGCTGAAGGTGCCGCTGCCCGATGCCGACGCCGTACGCGCCGCCGGGTCCCGGGCCGGCCGCTGGCGGACTCCGCTCTGGCTGCTGCTGCACGTGGCGGTCGGCTGGACGGGTGCGCTGGCGAGCGGTCTGCTGCTCTTCGTGGGCCTGACCCTGCCGGGAGGATGGCTCGACGCCGAGCTGGGTCTGAGTCTCCTCGGCCGGTCGGTACGGGTGGAGGGCGGCTGGCAGAGCTGGGCGGCCGGGCTCGGCTGCCTGCTCCTCGCGGGGGCGGTGTGCGTCCTGGTGACGAGGATCCTGCGGTGGTCGGCGCCCAGGCTGCTCGGGCCGTCCGCGGCCGAGCGGCTCGCGTCGGCGGCCGAGCGGGAACTGCGGCTCGCCGAACGCAACCGCCTCGCGCACGAGCTGCACGACTCCATCGGGCACACGCTGACGACGACCACGATCCAGGCGGCGGTCGCCGGCGAGGTGCTCGCCGCCGATCCTGTGGCGGCCAGGGCGGCCCTGCGCAGCATCGAGGAGTCGGCCAGGGCCGCCCTGGAGGACCTGGACTACGTGCTCGGCGTCCTGCGGGAACGGGAGGCCGAGACGGCGCCGACCCGCACCCTTGCCGATCTGCCCGAGCTGTTCGACCGGGTACGGCACACGGGCGCGGTGGTGGAGCCGGACCTCTCGGGGGACCTGGCCCACGTACAGGGGACGCTGTCCCGGGCCGCGTACAGGATCCTGCAGGAGGGGCTGACGAACGCGATGCGGCACGGAGCGGGCGGGCCCATCACGGTCCGCGTGCGGGCCGGGGCGGAGGTACTGGAGCTCGGAGTGGTCAACGGGACGGCGGACGGCGGCAAGGGACCCGGTGCCTTCCCCTCGTCCGGGCGCGGCCTGTCCGGTCTCGCCGAACGCGTACGGCTGCTCAACGGGGAGATCGAGACCGGTCCGGACGGGCCGCGGCACTGGCGCCTGGCGGTCCGGCTTCCCGTACGGCCGTCGGCATGAGCGGGGCGAGCGCGGCACCCGTCACCCTCCTGATCGCGGACGACGACGAGGTGACCCGCAGCGGCCTGCGCACCCTGCTCGCGGCGCAGCCGGGGATCACGGTGGTCGGGGAGGCCGCCGACGGCGTCGAGGTCGTCGAGCAGGCGCGGCGGCTGCGGCCCGACGTGGTCCTGATGGACGTACGGATGCCCCGCCGCAACGGGATCGAGGCCACCCGGCACCTCCTCGCCGAAGCGGACGGTTCCGGTGCGGCCGGGGCAGCCGGGTCGTCCCGCGCGTCCGGCCCGCCGAAGGTCGTCGTGATCACCACCTTCGAGAACGACGACTACGTGACGGCCGCGCTCGGCGCGGGCGCCAGCGGGTTCGTGCTGAAGAGGCTGCCGGTCCGCCAGATCGCGGAGGCGGTACGGGTCGTGGCGGCGGGGGAGGCGATCCTCTTCCCGGCGACGCTGCGCCGGATGGTCGCCGCCCGCCCCAGGGACTCCGCCGACGCGCTGCCGAGCGCGGCGCTCACGGGGCGGGAGGAGGAGGTCCTGCGGCTGATGGCCACCGGCCTGTCCAACCCGGAGATCGCGCAGACCCTCACCGTCAGCCTGGAGACGGTGAAGACGCACGTCGGGAACGTGCTGACCAAGCTCGGCGCCCAGAACCGGACTCACGCGGTCGTCATCGCGTACGAGTCCGGTCTGGTCGTGCCGGGGGTCGCCGGCTGAGCGGCGCGGGCGCCGCGGACGACGGTCAGTCGAGGACCTCGATCGTCCACTGCGGGTCCCGGTCGTCCGTACGGACGAAGATCCGCTTGGGGAGCAGGGAGCGGTCCTCGAAGAGGTCGCGGCCGAGGGCCAGGCCCTGCTGGTCGATCGTGTAGGTCCCGGTGCGGAGGTCGGCGAGCGAGGTGACCGTGGCGGTGCCGTCGTCGTCGACGCGCTGGATCCGCCAGACGGAGGCGGGGGAGTCGTCGCCCCGGACGCCCACCGGGGCGCGGTCGGTGCCCTCCGCGACGATGGTCTCCTCGGTGCCCTTGGCGGTGAAGCGGAAGCCCTGACCCTCCCGGGTGACCACCCACTCCGCCGAGTGCCCCTGGTCCACGAGGAAGCCGACCAGGGCTCCGTCCTCGACTCCGACCGGGGCCCCCTTCGCGTACAGCTTGACGACCTTGCCGGTGTCTGACATCTGTCCTCCTGGGCTGATTGCGGCAGTTGGGGCGATAGTGCCCGGTCGGGCCTGGGTGAGGCCAGCGAACACGCAGGTCATAGGCTGCGCGGTGCTGGGCAGTCGTCAGGGAGGGGAAGGTTCCGCACGCCGTGGAGCACGATCGGGAGCAGGACCGGGAGCGAGGCCGGGCGCAGGACCGGACGCAGGGCCGGGAGCAGGGGCGGGAACAGAGGCGGCGCGACTGGGGGCCGATCGGCCCGGCCGGTGTGTCCCTGGACAAAGAGCGAGCGCCGGCCCCGGGGCCGCCAGGGGAACGGTGGTGGCGGCGGCCGGGGTTCGTCGTCCTCTGTCTGGTCCTCATGCCCCCGGCCGGCATGGTGCTCGCCTGGCGGACCCGGTGGACGCCGGGCCGGAAGGTGGTCGCGACCGTCCTGTCAGGGGTGTGGTTCGTGGCGGTGGGGACGAGCGAGCCGTCGGCCGAGGAGCCCGCGACGGCCGCCGCCGGGTCCCGGGTGACCGCGTCTCCGACCGCCCGCGCCCCGTACGGCCGGTACACCCCGCCCGCGCCCACGCCGCGTCCGACCGTGCGGCGGGTCGTGGCCGACTACACGGGCCAGAACCTGGAGACGGCGACGAGGGCCGCGTACGAGGCGGGCTTCAGGACGCGGTCGCACGACGCGACCGAGGACGACAAGATGCAGCTCGTGGACGGCAACTGGAAGGTCTGCTTCCAGGAGCCGGCGGCCGGTGGGACGGTCGTGGCGGAGGAGGGGCGGCGGAGCAGGATCGAGTTCGCCGTCGTCGAGAAGAGCAGCCCGTGCCCGGCGCGGGACGGCGAGGCCGTGGTGTTCCCCAAGATGCCGGACGTCGTCGGCAAGACCTTCGCGAACGGTTCGGCGGTGCTCCGGAAGCTGGGTCTCACCCGGATCACGGGCACCAGCGTGTACACGGACGTCGACCTGGCGGCCGGTCACGACGACTGGCGGATCTGCTTCCAGGACCCGGAGGCCGGCGAGGACGTCGAACGGCCGGAGCACATGTCCGTACGGCTCTCCCTCGCCCGGCCCGGACTCGCCTGCCCGAGCGAGGAGTACGCCCGGCTGAACCCGGACCCCGACCCGGACCGGCACGGCTCCGGAACGGGCACCGGATCGGGCTCGGACTCCGGCTCCGATTCCGGCTCCGGCTCCGGTGGCGGCCTCGCGTACTACAAGAACTGCGACGCCGTCCGCGCGGCCGGCAGGGCCCCCATCTACCGGGGCCAGCCCGGCTACCGCTCGGGCCTCGACCGCGACGGCGACGGCAAGGCCTGCGACTGGTCATGACGGACGGACAGACGGGCGGGCGGACGTGCCGGACGACGTGACGGGCGCTCGGCCGCCTGGCGGGCCCGTGCTCGTCCAGGTGGCCCAGCCCGGCCGCTGACACGCGGGCACGTACGGCCGGGTTCCCCGGGGAGGGCGGGCCGTCGGGTGTACGGGTGGGGCATGACGATTCCTGTGAACCAGCTCAGCGACCCCGCCGTGCGCGCCTTCGTCACGGCCCTCAACGCGAACGACGAGGAGGCCTTCCGGGCGGCTCTCGTGCCCGGCGCGACCATGTCCGACGACGGGTCCGAGCGGGACGTGGAGCAGTGGACGGAGAAGGAGGTCTTCGCCTCGCGCGGGCACATGGAGATCGAGTCCGAGAAGGGCGACGGACGCGACCTCGTCGCCCGCTACCGCAACGACACCTGGGGCGAGATGCGGACCCGCTGGCGCTTCACCGTCGAGGACGGCAGGATCGCCCGTTTCGAGACCGGACAGGCCTGACGCCCGGCCCGTCGGCCGGGGGCCCTACCCCCGGCCGATGTACGGCATGGTCGTCGCCATGACCGTGGCGAACTGGACGTTCGCCGCCAGCGGCAGGGACGCCATGTGCACCACCGTCGCCGCCACGTCCGCCGCGTCCATCACCGGCTCCGCCGCCAGTTCGCCGTTGGCCTGCAGGATGCCGGTCTGCATGCGGGCCGTCATCTCGGTCGCCGCGTTGCCGATGTCGAGCTGGCCGCAGGCGATGCGGTACGGGCGGCCGTCGAGCGACAGGGACTTCGTCAGGCCCGTCATCGCGTGCTTCGTCGCCGTGTACGCGATCGAGTGCGGGCGCGGCACGTGGGCGGAGATCGAGCCGTTGTTGATGATCCGGCCGCCCTGCGGGTCCTGCTCCTTCATGGCCCGGAAGGCCGCCTGGGCGCAGAGGAACGCGCCCGTCAGGTTGACGTCGACGACCGCGCGCCAGGTGTCCGGGTCCAGGTCCTCGACGGGGACGCCGCCGCCGGCGAACGTACCGGCGTTGTTGAAGAGCAGGTCGACGCGGCCGTAGCGGTCCCGTACCGCCGTGAAGAGTGCCGCCACCTCCTCCGCCGAGGTCACGTCCGTGGGGACGGCCAGGAAGTCGCCGGCCGGGAGGGCCGCTGCCGTCTCCTCCAGGGCCTGCGCCCTGCGCCCCGCCAGGGCCACCGACCAGCCCGCTTCCGCGAGGGCCAGGGCCACGCTCCGGCCGATGCCCGATCCCGCTCCCGTCACCACTGCGATGCTCATGGGCGCGCAGCGTACGCGAGACGCGTGCCCCATGAACTCATTGTCCCGACACGTGGATGTTCTGTACCCGACAACGTGAGGTCGTCCCGTCCCCCTCGAATGGCGGAAGCGCAACATCCGTCCGGGGAGGGGCACATGACCCACGTACACGACGACGTACACCACCACTCCGAGGAACTCCGCGCCGCGGCACGCCACTTCGGCCGCCGCCGGTTCCTCACCGTCTCGGGCGCCGCGGCCGCGCTCGCCTTCGCCACCCAGCTGCCCGCTGCCGGCGCCGCGGCCGCCGCCGAACTCGACGGCCGGCGTGTCGGCGAGTACCCGTTCAGCCTGGGAGTGGCGTCGGGCGACCCCCAGCCCGGCTCCGTACTCCTGTGGACCCGGCTCGCGCCCCGCCCCTTCGAGCCCGGCGGCGGACTGCCCGCGCGCCGCGTCGGGGTCCGCTGGGAGCTCGCCCACGACGAGCGCTTCACCCGGATCGCCCGACGCGGCCTGGCCGCGGCCCACCCCGAGTTCCGCCACGCGATACACGTCGAGGTCGAGCACCTCTCCCCGGGCCGCGTGTACTTCTACCGCTTCCGCGTCGGCGACTGGACCAGCCCGGTCGGCCGCACCCGCACCGCCCCCGACCCGGGCGCCCACACCACGGGCCTCAAGCTCGCCGCCGTCTCCTGCCAGGCGTACCACGACGGCTACTTCACGGCCTACCGCCACCTCGCGGACGAGGACCTCGACGTCGTCTTCCACCTCGGCGACTACCTGTACGAGTACGCCGTGAACGCCACCGGCGGCGCCCGCGCCTACACCGACCGCGTCCTCCCGGCCGTCTTCAACCGCGAGACGGTCACCCTGGAGGACTACCGGCTGCGCTACGGCCTCTACAAGTCCGACCCCGACCTGCGGGCCGCGCACGCCGCCCACCCCTTCGTCGTCACCTGGGACGACCACGAGACCGAGAACAACTACGCGGGCGGGATCCCCGAGAACGGCGTCCCGCCCGAGGAGTTCCTGCTCCGCCGCGCCTCCGCCTACCGCGCCTACTGGGAACACCAGCCGCTGCGCGCGCCGCAGCGGCCCCAGGGCCCCGACATGCGGATGTACCGGCGGCTGCGCTTCGGGCGGCTCGCCCAGTTCGACATCCTCGACACCCGCCAGTACCGCTCCGACCAGGCCTACGGGGACGGCTGGCACGTCCCGGGCCCCGAGCTCGACGACCCGGCACGCACCCTGACCGGCGCCGAGCAGGAACGCTGGCTGCTGGCCGGCTGGCGCGCCTCGCGGGCCCGCTGGAACGTGCTGCCGCAGCAGGTGGTGTTCTCCGAGCGCCGCGACCGGCCCACCGCCGACTACACGGTCTCCATGGACGCCTGGGACGGGTACGCGGCCTCCCGGCGGCGGGTCCTCGCGGGCGCCGAGGCGGCGGGCGTCGAGAACCTGATGGTGCTCACCGGCGACGTCCACGTCGGCATCGGCCTCGACATCAAGGCCGACTTCCGCGACCCGGCGTCCAGGACCGTCGGCACCGAGATCGTCACCACCTCGATCGCCAGCGGGAAGAACGGCGCCGACCGCCCGTCCAACTACGACCGGATCACCCAGGCCAACCCGCACGTGAAGCTCTACAGCGGGCGGCGCGGCTACGTGACGGTGGCGCTCGGGACGGAGAGCGCCCGGGCCGACTTCCGTACGGTCCCGTACGTGACGACCCCGGGCGCCCCCGTCGCCACCGCCGGCTCCCTCGTCACGGAAGCCGGCGACCCCGGTCTCAGGCCTGCGTGACGAGTGCCACCTGAGGCTCTCCCCGCCGGTCCTCCTGCGGGTAGCGGACGCCGATGCGGTCCCGTACCGCGTCGAGCGTCCGCATCACCGCGAGCGAGCCGTCGAGCGGCACGAGCGCCGACTCCGTCGCGCCCGCCCGCAGGCAGCGCATGACCTCGGCGGCCTCGTGCCGCAGGGAGTGCGGATCGTCCTCGTTCACGAACTCCTCCGGCTCCTCGCCGTTGCGGTGCAGCGTGAACCGCTCGGGGAAGAAGAAGCCGCGCGGTACCTCGATCCGGCCGAGGGTGCCCGTCACGGACGCCGTCAGCGGAGTGTCCGCGACGAGCGAGCAGGACAGCAGGGCCGAGGCCCCCTTGTCCGACCAGCCGAGCAGCATGCTGGTGTTGACGTCCACGCCCAGCGGCGAGAGCAGCGCGTGCGCCTGGACGGAGTCCGGCTCACCGAGGAGCAGCTGCGCGAACGACACCGGGTACACGCCCAGGTCGAGCAGCGCACCGCCGCCCACGGCCGGGTCGAGCAGCCGGTGGTCGGCGGGGAACGGGCCCGCGAGCCCGAAGTCCGCCTGCACGGTGCGGATCTCGCCGATCGCCCCCTCGCGGACCAGCTCCACGAGCCGCCGGATGAGCGGGTTGCAGTACATCCACATGGCCTCCATGAGGAAGAGACCACGGTCGCGGGAGAGAGTGACGAGTTCCTCCGCCTCCCCGGCGTTCAGCGTGAGAGCCTTCTCGCAGAGCACCGCCTTGCCCGCCTCCAGGGCGAGGCCGGCCGCCTCCCGGTGGGCGTGGTGCGGAGTGGCCACGTACACCACGTCGACGCCCTCGTCGGCGAAGAGCCCGGCCCACTCCCCGTACGCCCGCGGGATCCCGAACCGGTCCGCGAAGGCCTTCGCCGACGCCTCGGTGCGGGACGCCACGGCGACGATCTCCGCGCCGTCGAGCGTCGTGACGTCCGTCGTGAACCGCTCCGCTATGCCGCCCGTCGCCAGGATTCCCCAGCGCACCTTCTGACTCATGTTCCCCACCCGTCCCACAGAGGTCTCGACCATGCCGATCGAGCTGAGAGCATAGGCAAGGTTTCAACGAAATGGAGCAGTCGATGCCGGAGAGCGGCCAGAAAGCAACACAAGGACACATAACCGATACCGCGCCCGAGGTCACGACCGGCACGGTGAACGCCGCCGGCACGGAGACCGCCACCGCCGGCACGGCGAAGGCGGCCGGCACGACCGCCGCACGACGGACCGGGCTGCTCGTCACCCTCGTGCTCGGCGGGCTCACCGCCCTCCCCCCGCTCTCCATGGACATGTACCTGCCGGCCCTGCCGGAGGTCACCGGAGCACTGCACGCCCCCGCCGCCACGATCCAGCTCACCCTCACCGCCTGCCTCGCCGGCATGGCCCTCGGGCAGCTCGTCGTCGGCCCCATGAGCGACAAGTGGGGACGCCGCCGCCCCCTGCTCATCGGCATGATCGTGTACGTCGTCGCCACCGCGTTCTGCGCGCTCGCCCCCACCGCCGGACTCCTCATCGGCTTCCGGCTGCTCCAGGGCCTCGCGGGCGCCGCCGGCATCGTCATCGCCCGCGCCGTCGTCCGCGACCTGTACGACGGCGTCGAGATGGCCCGCTTCTTCTCCACCCTGATGCTGATCTCCGGCGTCGCCCCGATCATCGCGCCCCTCATCGGCGGCCAGATCATGCGGCTCACCGACTGGCGGGGCGTCTTCCACGTCCTCACCCTGATCGGCGTCCTGCTCACCGTCGTCGTCTGGCGCTTCCTCGGCGAGACCCTGCCGCCCGAGCGGCGCCACGAGGGCGGCGTCGGCGAAGCCCTGCGCACCATGAAGGGCCTGCTTGCCGACCGGGTCTTCACCGGCTACATGCTGACCGGCGGACTCGCCTTCGCGGCCCTCTTCGCCTACATCTCGGCCTCGCCGTTCGTCGTCCAGGAGATCTACGGAGCCTCCCCGCAGACCTTCAGCCTGCTCTTCGGGATCAACTCCATCGGGCTCGTCGCCGTCGGCCAGATCAACGGCAAGCTCCTCATCGGCCGCGTCAGCCTCGACAAGGCGCTCGGCTGGGGCCTCGGGATCATCCTCCTCGCCGCCCTCGCGCTGCTCCTCATGACCAGCGGCGTCTTCGGCGAGGTCGGGCTCGTGCCCGTGGCGGCCGGACTCTTCGTCCTGATGTCCGCGATGGGCCTCGCCATGCCGAACACCAACGCCCAGGCCCTGATGCGCACCCCGCACGCCGCCGGGTCCGCCTCCGCGCTCCTCGGCACCACGTCGTTCCTCATCGGCGCCGTCGCCTCCCCGCTCGTCGGCATCGCGGGCGAGCACACGGCCGTCCCGATGGCGGTCGTCCAGCTCACCTGCGCCGTCCTGGCCGTCACCTGCTTCCTCGGCCTGTGCCGCCCGTGGCGCTCCGGCGAGGAGGCCACGGGCGTCTGACGGGGGCGGCGCTCGCGCGGGGAGGGGCCAACTCCCGGGCCCTGCGCGGCTCCTCGCGGCCAGGGCACACGCCCGCCCCGGAGGCAGGGTGCGGCCACGTAGAATGTCGCGGTGAACGCCCCCGTCTCCCCTCCCTCCGCCGAGTCCCTGCGCGCCGCCCTCGCCGGGCTCCTCGACGGACTGCCGCCCACCCAGGCGGCCAAGGCCGTCGAGCGGCTGATCGCCAACTACCGGGGCACCACCCCGACGGACGCCCCCGTGCTGCGCGACCGCTCCGACGTCGCCGCGTACGCCGCGTACCGGATGCCGGCGACCTTCGAGGCGGTACGCGGCGCCCTCGGCGCGCTGTTCGCGGCCATGCCCGACTGGGAACCCCGCACCCACACCGACGTCGGCGGCGGTACGGGCGCGGCGAGCTGGGCCGTCGCCGAGGCCTGGGAGGACGCGCCGCCCCGCACCACCGTCCTCGACTGGGCGGAACCGGCCCTCGCGCTCGGCCGCGAACTCGCGGCCGGCACCCTGGACGCCGAGTGGCGCACGGCCAGGATCGGCGGCGCACTCCGGCTCGCGGACACGGACCTCGTCACCGTCTCGTACGTCCTCAAGGAGCTGACCGAGACCGACAGGGCGGCGCTCGTGGCCGAGGCGGCGCGCGCGGCCAGGACCGTGGTGATCGTCGAGCCCGGCACCCCCGACGGCTACGAGCGGATCATCGCCGCCCGCACCCTCCTCGTCGACGCGGGATTCACCGTCGCCGCCCCCTGCCCGCACAGCGGGGCCTGCCCGATCGAGCCGGGCACGGACTGGTGCCACTTCTCTGCCCGGGTGAGCAGGTCCTCGCTGCACCGGAAGGTGAAGGGCGGCTCGCTGCCGTACGAGGACGAGAAGTACAGCTACGTCGCGGCGACCCGCGAACCGGCGGCCCCGACGGTCTCCCGCATCACCCGCAGGCCCCAGATCCGCAAGGGCCTGGTGCTCCTCGAACTGTGCGGCCCCGAGGGGCTCGCCAGGGAGACGGTCACCAAGCGCCACGGGCCCCTGTACAAGCAGGCCCGTGACGCCGAGTGGGGCGACTTCTGGCCCCCGGACGACGAGGGCTGAGACGATCCGCCGGCAGGCCGCCGGGCCGCCGGACCGCCGGACCGCCGGACCGCCGGACCGCTCTAGGGCCGCAGCTCCTGGGTGCAGCACTTCACGCTGCCACCCCCCTTGAGGAGTTCGCCCAGGTCCATGCCGATCGGCTCGAAGCCCCGCTCGCGCAGCGGCTCGAAGAGGCCCACCGCCGCCTGCGGGAGGAGGACGTTGCGGCCGTCGCTCACCGAGTTCAGACCGAGGGCGGCCGCGTCCGCGGCCGTCGCGATCAGGGCGTCGGGGAAGAGCCGGGCCAGCACCGCGCGGCTGCCGGGGGAGAAGGCGTCCGGGTAGTACATGATCTCGTCGCGGGCGTCGTCCAGGACGCACAGCGCGGTGTCCAGGTGGTAGTAGCGCGGGTCCACCAGCTCCAGACCGATCACCGGGCGGCCGAAGAACTCCTGTGCCTCGCCGTGGGCGAGCGGGCTGGAGCGGAAGCCGCGTCCGGCGAGGATCCAGGAGGCGGTGACGGCGAAGTCGCCCTCGCCCTCGTTCACGTGCTCCGGGACCCGTACGGCGTCGTCCGCCCAACCGTTTCCGCGGAACCAGGACAGGTGCGCCCCGGCCTCGGCCGCGCGTTCCGCGTGGGCGAACTTCGCGCCGAGGACGCGGCCGCCGACGACGGTGGCGCCGTTCGCCGCGAAGACCATGTCCGGCAGCGCCGGGTCGGGCGTGAGGAGCTCGACGGTGTGGCCGAGCGCGCGGTAGCGGTCGCGCAGGTCCTCCCACTGGGTGAGGGCCAGCGGCAGGTCGACCGGTTTCGTGGGGTCCATCCAGGGGTTGATGGAGTACGTCACCGAGAAGTGCGCGGGTGGGCACATCAGGTAACGGCGGGGCGAGGACGAGCGCGGGGTGGGGCGCAATGAGGGCTCCTCACGGACGGGCGGACGTAAGACCGACCGGCAATTGCCGGGCGGTCCAAGAACCGAAGATCGGTGGACCCCATGGTCCGCCTTCGGAGCCCCGTACGCTGTGGACCGTTCGGGTGGTTCGGGGACCACCCACACAGGCGAGACGTGCCGTCTCGGCACTGTTAGATTGGGGCCATGTCCGACTCCAAGGCCCCCGACGCCTCCCGGCGCAGCGAGCGCTCCCGCCGTGCCATCTTCGACGCCGCCCTCGCCCTCGTCTCCGAGACCGGCTACGCCAAGACCACCATCGAGGGCATCGCCGCCCGCGCCGGCGTCGGCAAGCAGACCATCTACCGCTGGTGGCCCTCCAAGGCCGCCGTCCTCCTCGACGCCTTCCTCGACCTCGCCGCGCGGGCCAACGAGGCCCTGGGCGGCACCGCCGACAGTGAGATCCCGGACACCGGCGACCTCGCCGCCGACCTCAAGTACGTCCTGCGCGCCACCGTCGACGAGATGAACGACCCCGCCTTCGACCGCCCCACCCGCGCCCTCGCCGCCGAGGGCATCGTCGACCCGGACCTCGGCGCCCGCTTCACCGAGGCCCTCCTCGAACCCCAGCTCCGGTACTACGCCCGCCGCATCGAGGCCGCCCAGGCCGCGGGCGACGTCGACCCCGACGTCGACCCCCGCATCGCCCTCGAACTGCTCGTCGGCCCCCTCCACCACCGCTGGGCGCACCGCACCCTGCCGCTCACCCACGGCTACGCCGACGCCCTCGTCGACCAGGTCCTGCGCGGGCTCTCCCCCCGCCCCTGACCTCCCCGCGTACACCGGTTCCCCACCCCGGTTCCACACTCCGGTCACCCGAGGCGCAGGATGGTGGGACCATGGGCAGAGCCGAACGGGCGAGCATGAGCTGTGAGGGGATAGATGGGCGACGGCATCGGCCGCTACCGCGGCACGGAGAGCAAACTCGCACAGTGGCTGCGCAGGCGCCCCAAACGCACCGCGGCCGACGACGAGAACGACCGCGAGAAGCTGCTCCTGGCCGTCGCCGCCGCAGGGCTGCCCCTGGCCCCCGCCGCGTACCCCGTCGGCTACAGCTGCTCCTGTGAGCGGATCGGCTGTCCCACTCCCGGCCGGCACCCGGTCTCCTTCGCCTGGCAGACCCAGTCGACCACCGACCGTGCCCAGATCGAGCGCTGGGCCCGCAACGAGCCCGAGGCGAACTTCGTCACCGCCACCGGCATGGTCCACGACGTCCTCGACGTACCGCTGGCCGCCGGCCGCGCCGCCCTGGAGCGCCTGCTCGCCGACGGCGTCGAGGTCGGGCCCGTCGCCGAGTCCGCCGACGCCGACACCTTCGGCGGGCGGATGCTCTTCTTCACCGCCACCCGCGGCACCCCCGAGGACGAGGACGAGTGGTGGCCGTGCGAGCTCGACTGCCACCCGGAGACCATGGACGAGCACCCGGGGCTGCGCTGGCACTGCCGCGGCAGCTACGTCCTCGTACCGCCCGCCCGGCTTCCCGGGGACGAGAGCGCCCATCCGGTCGTCGCCTGGCTCCGCGGCCCCGAGCACCCGCTGCCCGACCCGCTGAACCTCCTGGACACCCTCCAGGACGCCTGTGCGCGGCACGCGGCGGAGCGCGAGGCGGACGGGGACGGAGGGCAGGCGGCCCACGAGATCGCCTGGCCGCTGACCCGCTGACCCGCTGACCCGCTGACCCGCTGACCCGCTGACCCGCAGGACCGTTGCGGGGCCTCAACGGATCGACGGGCCCCGCGGCCCTACGAGCCCTGTGCGCCCACCACGCCCTGGAGCCGGCCCGTGACCGTCACCGCGTCGCGGTCCGTGCCCGCCGGCTTCACCAGGACCACCTGGTCGGACACCCACTCCTTGGTGACCGTGTTCTTGACCTCGCCGGTCAGCAGCGCCTTGACGCCCGGATCGACCTTGGGCCGGTAGCCCGGCGCCGCCGTCTGCCGCTCGAAGAACCGGGTCGCGAAGAAGACGAGCGCGCCGCCGTCCTTCGTCCGCAGCCCGAGCGGCGCGAAGTCGCCCTGGTTCGTGGCCTGGTCGAGGTACTGGGTGGCGAGCCCCGGCCGCTTGGCCGCCTTCTGCCGCTGCTCGCGCCACACCGTGGTGTGCGGCCCCGCCGCGAACGGCCCCGGCTGCCCGTCCTTCAGGAACGAGGCGTACTGCCCGCCGAGGTCCTGGGGCGCGACCGCGAAAGCGTCGCTGTCCGCCTCGACCGGCACCGCGTACCCGTCCTCCTCGGCGAACTCCGGCACCTCCGACGGGGTGAGGATCACCAGGTGGGCGACCTCCCACAGCTGCTGCGGCCCGTTGCGGACGAAGACCAGGACCCAGCGCTGGTCCTCGGAGCCCGCGGCGTCCCGGTTGGCGTCGGTGTCCGCGAGGAACCAGCGCGGCCAGCCCGCCTTGCGGGGCAGGACGAACCGCGCGTCCGTCAGTTCGAGGGGCTGGTGATTCGGGTTGCCGCCCGGGCTCGTGACCGCCCCCGCGCGCAGGCCCGCCTGGTTGATCTCCCCGAGCGGACCGGTGACCCGGCCCGCGACGAGGGCCGGGTCGTACGCCTTGTCGGCCCGGTTGTAGGCGCTCGTGAAGTCGGCGAGGGCTTGTGCGGCCTCGGCCTTCGTCGCCGGCGGCATCAGGGCGAGCTCGCCGTGCACCGTCACACAGCCGCTCGCCGTCAGGGCGAGGGCGGTCGCGGCCGCCGTCGCCGCAAGGAGCCTCACAGGCCGTGCCGACCACCGCTCAAGCGGTCGTCCCGGCGCTCGCCTCAGCGTCAGCCTTCTCATCGGTCGCCTTCTGCTTCTTCACCCGCGCGGACGGACCCGACCCTATCGGGGCCAGGAACAGCGCGAGCGTCGGGACCAGATACAGCGCCCACACCGTGACCTGAAGGACCGTCGGGTTCGGTTGGAAGTTGAAGACGCCCTTGAGGAGCGTGCCGTACCAGCTGTCCGGCGGAATCGTCGCCGAGACGTCGAAGGCCTTGTTCGCGAGGCCGTCGAGGAAGCGGGCCTCCTGGAGGTCGTGCACGCCGTACGCGAGCACCCCCGCCGCCACCACGACCAGCATCCCGCCGGTCCAGGTGAAGAACTTCGCCAGGTCGATCCTGAGCGCGCCCCGGTAGAACAGCCAGCCGAGCAGCACCGCCGTGAGCAGCCCGAGGAGGACCCCGGTCAGCGGCGCGTACGAGCCGTCCGAAGAAGCCCGTACCGACGCCCAGACGAAGAGCGCCGTCTCCAGGCCCTCGCGGCCCACCGCCAGGAAGGCGGTGGCGACCAGGGCACCCGTACCCATCCGCAGGGCCGCGTCCAGCTTGCCGTGCAGCTCGTCCCTGAGGTGCCGGGCCGTGCGCCGCATCCAGAAGACCATCCAGGTCACGAGGACGACGGCGACGATCGACAGCGTGCCGCCGAGCAGCTCCTGCGCCTCGAACGTCAGCTCCTGCGAGCCGAACTCGAGACCGGCGCCGAAGGCCAGGGACACGCCGACGGCCACGCCGACGCCGGTCCAGATCGGCTTCAGCGCGTCCCGCCGGCCGGTCTTCACCACGTACGCGATGAGGATGCAGACGACCAGACTGGCCTCAAGGCCTTCGCGCAGGCCGATCAGATAGTTGCCGAACACGCCGGTTCCCTCCCTGGGATACCTGAGGAGTCACGAGAACAGCGCACGGCCCCACCAGTCGTCCTTGTCCCGGACGCCCGGCGGGATCGCGAAGAGCGCCGAACCCACGTGCTGGATGTACTCGTTGAGGACGTCGGAGGCCAGCGAGGTCTGCACCGGGACGAAGCCGGTACGGACGTCCCGCTGGTACGCCAGGAAGAACAGGCCCGCGTCGAGCCGCCCGAGGCCGTCCGTGCCGTCGGTGAAGGAGTAGCCGCGCCGCAGGAGCGTCGCCCCGCCGTTGCTGTCCGGGTGGGCCAGCCGGACGTGCGCGTCCGGCTTCATCGCCTTCAGGAACGGCTCGTCGTGCTCCCTCGCCTTGCCGACCGGGGCGCCCTCGCGCTTGTCGCGGCCGAAGATGTCCTCCTGCTCGGCGAGCGGCGTACGGTCCCAGGTCTCGACGTTCATCCGGATGCGGCGGGCGACGAGGTACGAGCCGCCGTCCATCCAGGCGGCCCCGCCCTCGGCGTCCTTGCCGGAGACCCACACGTGCTTCGCGAGCCGCTCGGTGTCGGTGCCCGCGATGTTGCGGGTGCCGTCCTTGAAGCCGAACAGGTTGCGCGGGGTCTGGGCGTCCGGGGTCGTCGACGACGTCTTGCCGAAGCCCAGCTGCGACCAGCGCACCGCGACCTTGCCGAAGCCGATCCGCGCCAGGTTCCGGATGGCGTGCACGGCGACCTGCGGGTCGTCCGCGCACGCCTGGACGCACAGGTCGCCGCCGCTGCGCGCCGGATCCAGGTTGTCGCCGGGGAACCTGGGCAGCTCCACCAGGGCCCCGGGCCGCTTGTCCTTCAGTCCGAAGCGCCCGTCGAAGAGCGTGGGGCCGAAGCCGATGGTGAGGGTGAGACGGGACGGCTGGAGGCCCAGGGCCTCGCCGGTGTCGTCGGGCGGCGCCTCCGGCAGCCCGCCGTACGCGCCGCCGCCGACCTCGGCGCCGGACGTCATGCGCTCGGCGGCCCGCGTCCAGTCCTTGAGGAGCCGGACGAGCTCGGCGCGGTCCTCCGTCGTCACGTCGAAGGCCGCGAAGTGCAGCCTGTCCTGTACGGCGGTGGCGATGCCGGCCTGGTGCGTGCCGTGGAACGGCACGGCCGAGCCGCTGTCGGCGACCGGGACGGGGGTGTCCCCGTCCCCGGCCAGCAGGGCCGCACCGCCGGCCGCGGCGGCACCGAGCGCGAGCCCGGCACCGCCCGCGATCACCGTACGGCGGGAGGGCGTGGTGGCTTCGGCTTCCCTGTCGTCCTCGGACATGTCCCCGTCCTTCCGTGAACGCTCGGCTACTTGACGACGGCGGCGGCGAGCTTGGAGAGCGGCTCGGCCAGCGCGTTGACGCCGTCCGACAGCTCCTTGCGCTGGGCCGGGCCGACCTTGTCGTACGAGGTGAAGACGTAGCCGTTCTTGTCCGTGCGGTACTTGTCGAGCAGGGTGTTCAGCGCGGCGAACTGCTTGTCCAGTTCGGCGACGAGCTTCGCGTCGTTCTTCACGGCGACCGGCTTGAGCAGCTCGAAGGACTTCTGCGCGCCCTCGACGTTCGCCTTGAAGTCGACGAGGTCGGTGTGGGAGTAGCGCTCCTCCTCGCCGGTGACCTTGCCGGTGGCGACCTCGTCCAGGAGCTCCTTGGCGCCGTTGGCCATGGAGGTCGGGGTGATCTCGGCCTTGCCGACCCGCTTTACCCAGTCCGCGAGGTCCTTGTCGAGGGTGTCGGCGAGGGTCTTCTCGGCGGCGCCGATCTTCTTGTCCTGCCAGAGCGCCTTCTCCAGGCGGTGCCAGCCGGTCCAGTCCTTCGCCGGGTCCTGACCCGCTTCGAGGCCGTCCTCGCGGACGTCGACCTTGGGGTCGATGTCGCCGAAGGACTCGGCGACGGGCTCGGTGCGCTCCCAGCCGATGCGGGACTCGGCGTAGGCCTTCTTCGCGGCCTCGACGTCACCGGCGCGGACGGCGTCGGTGAAGACCTTCACCTTGGGGAGGGTCGCGTCGGCCTGAGCCTGGACGTACTGGCGGTAGGCGGCGACGGCGGCGTCCATCCCGGGCGAGCGCGGGACGGACGAGGCGCCGGCGCCGGTGGCCCTGACCTGCCGGCGGATACCCGCGCCCGTCATGCCGGGCTTGCAGACGATCGCGTAGTCGCCGGGCTTGATCTCGGCGGTGACGGTGGCCTTGGTGCTGGGGCCGATGTTCTCGCGCTCGGTGACGATCCGGTCGTCCGGGTAGAGGACGTAGACCTCGGTGACCTTGGAGCCGCGGTTCTCGACGGCCAACCTGACGTGACCGGCCGGGAAGTCCTGCTTCGACACCTCGCAGGAGTCGTCCTTGGCGACGACGGTGATCGTGCCTTCCTCCCCCTTGGCGTCGCTCTTCTCGGTGCAGCCCGTGACGGCGGTCAGAGCGGCCGCGGTCGCGGCGGCGGTGACGACGGAGAGGCGGACGGCTCGCATGAGGGCTCCAGGAAGGCGGGGTACGGGGCAGGGGGCGGGGCCGATGTTCTCGCGCTCGGTACGGGGGTGGTGCGGGGCCGAGGCGGACCCAACTTAGCCGTGGCTTACCTAAGAAAGGGTCAACAGCCGGTCAAGCACCCGGAACCGTCCTTTTCGGTACGACCAGCGGGACCCCGGTCCGCGGGTGCGGGAACACCTCCACCGGCTGCCGGTACACCCGGCCGAGCAGCTCCTCGTCGCCACCGGCTCCGGCGCCCCGACCGGCCTCCTGCTCGGCGCCTCCGGGCTGCTCGCCGCCGCGGGCGCGGCCGTCGTCGTCGCCGTACGCCGCCGCGCGATGGAGTCCTGAGCCGTCACCCCGACAGGCAGGGCCGCACCCCGGAAACGGCGGTGCGGCCCTGCCGCCATGTCGCGGAATGGTTCAATTCCTGCCATGAACACGACCGCCACTGACATCGACGTCCTCCGGGTCTTCTGCGCGGGCGACGGCCGGTACGGCAACGCGCTCGGAGTCGTACGGGACGCCCGCACCCACCCCGACGAGTCCTCCCGGCAGGCGCTCGCCAAGGAACTCGGATTCAGCGAGACGGTGTTCGTGGACGACCCGGAGCGCGGGATCGTCGACATCTACACCCCCGGCCTGCGGCTGCCGTTCGCCGGACACCCGCTCGTCGGCGCCGCCTGGCTGCTCGACCTGGAGGTCGTGTGCCCGCCCGCGGGCGAGGTGTGGGTGCGCGGCGACGGGGAGTTCACCTGGATCGAGGCGCGCGCGGAGTGGGCGCCGCCGCGGACCCTGCGCCAGTACGGCTCGGCGGCCGAGGTGGACGCCCTCGACGTGCCCGAGCCGGGGGAGTGGATCTACGCCTGGGCCTGGGAGGAGGAGGCCGCGGGCCGCGTCAGGGCGCGGGCGTTCCCGGGGCGCGGCGACGGCATCGACGAGGACGAGGCGACCGGCGCGGCGGCCCTGCTGCTCACGGCGGAGCTCGGCCGGGCCCTGAACATCACACAGGGCCGGGGGTCGCAGCTGCTCACCGCCCCCGGCCCTGACGGCATCGTGGAGTTGGGCGGACGGGTCCGCCTGGAAGGAACGCTCACGCGCTGAACACCGGAGCGCGAGGCTCACGCGCTGAGCGGGAACTCGCCTCCCAGCTGGTGGAAGACGGCGCTGTTGAAGTCGAACGCGCGCTTGCACTCGTCGACGATCCGCTGCTTCTCCAGGTCGTCGGCGTTCACCCCGTCGAGCAGCTCCCGGTACGCCCGCTTGAACGCGGCCGGGTTGGAGATCTCGTCGAAAACGTAGAAGCGGACGCCGTCGCCCTTGCGGTCGAAGCCCCAGGTGCGCTCCGCCTTGTCGCGGATGATCTGACCGCCCGACAGGTCGCCCAGGTAGCGCGTGTAGTGGTGGGCCACGTACCCGGCCGGCCAGTCGCGCGCGCACTCCGCGACCCGCTCGGCGTACGCCGCGGTGGCGGGCAGCGGGGAGAGCCCG
Source organism: Streptomyces griseoluteus (assembly GCA_000717735.1). Classification (GTDB taxonomy): domain Bacteria; phylum Actinomycetota; class Actinomycetes; order Streptomycetales; family Streptomycetaceae; genus Streptomyces; species Streptomyces griseoluteus_A. The sequence goes on from JOBE01000009.1 coordinate 104,172, forward strand.
GCGCGCCAGCCGGGGCCCCGCAGGTGCGCGAGGTCCTGTTCGAGGGCGGCCGTGCGGAACAGCTCGGGCTGTATGAACGGCCCGGCGACCGGGTCCTCGCGCAGCACCTCCGCGCCCTCCTCCAGGGCGCGGTACACGAACCAGAGCTGCTCCGTGTAGCGCGCGTACGCGTCGACCGCCAGACGCCCACCCAGCAGGTCACCCATGAAGGACGACGTCTCCGCCTCGGTGTGCTGCTCGTGCGAAGCCGTACGGATCAGGGTGGAGAAGGGGGTGTCCAAGGCGTGCCTCCGAGACCGATGGGACGGGAACCAGTGACGATCCTGCCGAGTTAGGCTTACCTAAGTCAACTGGTTCCCGACGTCCTGTCGGTAAAACGGTACCCATTCGGAGGCTCAGGGCAACGTAAGGATTTCGGCCCCGTTCTCGGTCACGACGAGCGTGTGCTCGAACTGCGCGGTCCGCTTCCGGTCCTTGGTGACCACGGTCCAGCCGTCGTCCCACATGTCGTAGTCGTGCGTGCCGAGCGTCAGCATCGGCTCGATGGTGAAGGTCATGCCGGTCTTGATCTCGGTGGTGTGGTGGGGCGAGTCGTAGTGCGGGACGATCAGACCCGAGTGGAAGGACGAGTTGATGCCGTGCCCGGTGAAGTCACGGACGACGCCGTACCCGAAGCGCTTGGCGTACGACTCGATGACCCGCCCGATGATGTTGATCTGACGGCCGGGACGCACCGACTTGACGGCCCGGTTCAGGGCCTCCCTGGTCCGCTCGACGAGCAGCCGCGACTCCTCGTCGACGTCGCCGCAGAGGTAGGTGGCGTTGTTGTCGCCGTGGACGCCGTTGATGTACGCCGTGACGTCCAGGTTCACGATGTCGCCGTCCCGCAGCACCGTGGAGTCCGGGATGCCGTGGCAGATGACCTCGTTGACCGAGGCGCACAGCGACTTCGGGAACCCGCGGTAGCCGAGGGTGGACGGGTAGGCGCCGTGGTCGCACATGAACTCGTGCGCGACCCGGTCGAGCTCGTCGGTGGTGACACCGGGGGCGATGTGCTTGGCGGCCTCCTCCATCGCCTGCGCGGCGATGCGGCCGGCGATCCGCATCCGCTCGATGGTGTCGGAATCCTGCACCTCGGGCCCGGTGTACGGGGCCGGGGCGGGCTTCCCGACGTACTCGGGGCGACGGATGGAGCCCGGAACGGAACGATGGGGGGAGAGCTCCCCCGGTACGAGAAGCGACTGGCCAGACATGACAGCGAGTCTAACGACCGGGTCTGGGGCAGCATGGTCTCGGAGGAAGGAGCCGACGACGATGGCCCTGTTCAAGAAGCGCACCGTGGGCAAACCGGGCGAGTGGTACTACTGCCTGGAACACAAGAAGGTCGAAGAGGGACCCGAGTGCCCGGCGAAGAACCGTTTCGGCCCGTACACCACCCGTGAGGAGGCCTCGCACGCCATGGAGACCGCCCGCGAGCGGAACCTGGAGTGGGAGACCGATCCGCGCTGGCACGACAGCGGCCGGACGCAGGAGCCGCCCGACTAGGAGGGCGACCGCAGGGGCCCCACCCGGCCGGATGGGGCCCCTGCGGCTTGCGGCGGGCCCTGCGGGCCTGTGGCGGGGCCTCCGGCTTCTTACGGCGGGGCCCTCACGGCCTCTACCGGGCGGCCTCCTGCTGGGCCTTGCGGCGCAGGGAGTCCTCGTCCGTCTCCGAGTCGTACGTGAGCAGCTTCGGCAGCGCCAGGCACAACAGCCCCACCGAGGCCACACAGGCCACCCCACCCGTCCAGACCGCCGCCCGGGTGCCGGTCCAGCCGGCCATCGCGCCCGCCCTGACCTGGCCCAGCTGCGGGCCGACGCTGTACGAGAGCACCTCGATGCCGGCGAGCCGGCCGCGCAGCTCCTCGGGGATCGTCTGGTTCCAGATCGTGGCGCGGCCGAGCCCGCTCAGCATGTCGCCGGCCCCCGCGAAGGCCAGACAGAGCAGGACCAGCCAGATGTTCCCGAACCAGCCCGCCGCCGCGATGGCGAGACCCCAGCCCGCCGCGCCCCCGGCGACGAGCAGCCCGTGCCGCCGCACCTTCGACGTCCAGCCGCTGGTCAGCCCGATCGCCAGGGAGCCGACCGAGCCCGCCGCGTACATCAGACCCAGCGACCAGTCCGCGTCCAGCTCGTCCGCGAGGAACGGGAAGATCGTGTTCGGGAAGGCGAAGAACATCGCCGCCAGGTCGATCGCGTACGTGCCGAGCAGCACCGGCCGCGACCAGGCGTACCGCGCCCCCTCCGCGATGCCCCGCAGCGAGGGCTTCTCCGCGTCGTGCGCGGGCGGCGCGGGGGAGAGACGGCGGCACAGCAGCACCGAGGCGGCGAATCCGGCGATCGTCACCCCGTACGCGGGCGCGTGACCCGCGTACGCCACGACCAGACCCGCCAGGGCCGGGCCCGCGATCGAGCCGATCTGCCAGCGAAGCGAGTTCAGCGCGGCCGCCGCCGTCTGCTGCTCGTGCGGCACGATCCGGGCGAGCAGCGAGTCGAGCGCCGGCCGCTGGAGCCCCGCGAGCGCCGAGACCCCGGCCGCGACCACGTACAGCGGCCAGAGCAGCGGCTCCGGGAGCAGCGCGTTGACCAGCAGGATCAGGGCGAGGACTCCGAGGCCCGCCTCGGTCGCCAGGATCACCTTCCGCCGGTCGACCGCGTCGGCGAGCGCCCCGCCGTACAGGCCGAACACCACGAGCGGCACCAGCTCGACCGCGCCCATCGCGCCGACCGCGAGGGGCGAACCCGTCATCTCCTTGATCTGCAGCGGCAGGGCGATCATCGCCATCGCGCTGCTGACGTACGTGACGAGTCCCTGGACCCACAGGAGCCGGAAGTCGGGGGAGGAGCGCCACGGCGCCAGATCGGGCAGCAGGGCGGAGATCTTCGCGAGGGGGGAGGCCACGAGGGGACATGCTGCGGCGGGAGGGTGCCGGGGGCAACCGAATTAGCGGGCGGGCGACGCCCCGGGCCCCGCGCCTACCAGCGGGACGGCGGCGGGGCCGTCAGCCGGTCCGCGAGGGCCGAGAGGCGGTCCCGGAAGCGGCGGGCCCCGCGCGGCGACGGCAGGCTGTTCTCCCCGGCCGCCGCGCTCACCAGGTGCTGCACCGTGTCCAGGTCCACCCCCGCCCCCTCCGACACGGTGAGCGTCTCGTGCGCGAGCCCCCGCACCTCCTCGTCGCCCCCGTCGAGCGACAGGACCGTCGCCCCCGCCCGCCGGGCGTCGTGCACCCGCTGCAGCAGCCCCGGGTCCGGCCGCTCCGGCGCCACCATGAGCACCGTCGCCCCGCGCCCCGCCGCCTCGATCCGGCACAGGCCGACCGCCAGATGCGCCGGATCACCGGGCCGCACCCGGTGGCGTACCAGGGTCGGCGCCAGCTCCGGCAGCCCCGACCAGGCGGACTCGTCGACCAGGTGCGCCGCCAGGTGCCAGGGCTCGTACTCCTCCGTGCCGACCAGGAGCAGCCCGTCCCGGTGCGGGACGAGCGAGGACCGGAGCGTGCCCGCGAACCGGCGGGCCGCCCGCGGCCACTCCGTCCCGGCGAGCACTTCCCGCAGCAACGCGACCCGTACGGCATCCATGGGCCCGCATCCTGCACCAGACGGCGGCCCGGCCGCCGCCGGTTGCGAGGGTTCCACCCGTACGGGAGTCCCTAGGCCGTGGCCGGAAAGTCCCGCCTGAGCCGCGACGCCTGGCACGCCCGCTCGCCGCGTTGCCGACATGCCCACGCAGCTCCGCTACGAGGGCATCCCGGCGCCTTGCGACCGGACGCACCAGACGCCGCGGCTCCTGCCCTCCGGGCAGCCTCGCCGCGTGGTCGTCGGTTGCCATGGCTCCGCCATGGCGCCCTCCTCCGCCTTGCGAGGCGTCCCCCAGGCCCTGCGGGCCTGGGGAGACCCCATGCACCGGGCCCCGCTCCCTGATCCGGCCCTGACCGACAAGACACCACCGACACCCCGACCGGTCGGTAATGTCGGGGCCATGACTACGACTGACAGCAAGCCCGCCCCCAAGGACCCGTGGGACCTCCCCGACGTCTCCGGCCTCGTCGTCGGCGTCCTCGGCGGCACCGGCGAGCAGGGCCGCGGCCTCGCCTACCGCCTCGCCAAGGCCGGCCAGCAGGTGATCATCGGCTCCCGCGCCGCCGACCGCGCGCAGGACGTGGCCGCGGAGATCGGCCACGGCGTCCAGGGCGCCGACAACGCCGAGTGCGCCCGCCGCAGCGACATCGTGATCGTCGCCGTGCCGTGGGACGGTCACGCCAAGACCCTGGAGTCGCTGCGCGAAGAACTCGCGGGCAAGCTCGTCGTCGACTGCGTCAACCCCCTCGGCTTCGACAAGAAGGGCGCCTACGCGCTCAAGCCGGAAGAGGGCTCCGCCGCCGAACAGGCCGCCGCGCTCCTCCCGGACTCCCGGGTCGCCGCCGCCTTCCACCACCTCTCGGCCGTCCTCCTCCAGGACACCTCCCTGGAGGAGATCGACACGGACGTGATGGTCCTCGGCGAGGAGCGCGCCGACGTCGAGCTGGTGCAGGCCCTCGCCGGCCGCATCCCCGGCATGCGCGGCGTCTTCGCCGGCCGGCTGCGCAACGCCCACCAGGTCGAGTCGCTCGTCGCGAACCTGATCTCGGTCAACCGCCGCTACAAGGCCCACGCGGGGCTGCGGGTCACCGACATCTGAGCCGGTCCCGGCGGAGCGGAGGGCATGGGGGACACTGGACGGGCACCAGCAGCCGTACCGGACAGGAGCCGACCCCCATGCCCCGCCTCGCCCTCTACGCCCTCGTGGTCTGCGCCCTGGCCGTCACCGCGGCCGTCGTCTCCTTCGTCGAGGGCAGCTTCCTCGGCATCGTCTGGGTCCTGCTCGCCGGCCTCTCCTCCAACATGGCCTGGTACCACATCCGCCGCGCCAAGATCGAGAAGACGGCCGCCGCCGAGGGTTAGACCCGGCTGCCCAGGGTCAGACCTGGCCGCCCAGGGTCAGACCTGGCAGAGCTCCGGCGTCTCCTGCCAGAACCGGAACAGCTGCGAACCGCAGTACCGGGTGGCCTCCGGCACCCCGAGCGACCGCATCAGCGCGTCGATCGCGTCGAAGAAGGCCCCGTTGACCGCCGGCACGAACAGCAGCGCGATCACGATGAAGAAGCCGTACGGCGCGTACGGCTCGACCTGGCGCTTCAGCTTGTACGACAGCCAGGGCTCCACCACCCCGTAGCCGTCGAGCCCCGGCACCGGCAGGAGGTTCAGGAGCGCCGCGGTCACCTGGAGGAACGCCAGGAAGGCCAGCGCGAACTGGAACGTGAGCGGCACCCCGTCCAGTGCGTCGAGCCAGAACGGGGCCGTGCAGACCAGGGCGAACAGCACGTTCGCCAGCGGGCCCGCCGCCGAGATCAGGCTGTGCTTCCAGCGGCCCCTGATCCGGCCCTGCTCGATGAAGACCGCGCCGCCCGGCAGGCCGATCCCGCCCATGATCACGAACAGCACCGGAAGCACGATGCTCAGGAGGGCATGGGTGTACGCGAGCGGGTTCAGAGTCAGATAGCCCTTCGCGCCGACCGTGATGTCCCCGCCGTGCAGGGCCGTACGGGCATGGGCGTACTCGTGGAGACAGAGCGACACGACCCACGCCGACGTCACGAAGAGGAACACCGCCAGGCCGGGCGAGGCGGCGAAGTCCGTCCACACCGCCCAGCCGGTGACGGCCATGACGGCGAGGATCGCCAGGAAGACGGGACTGATCCGCCGTTCGTGACGCCGGGTGGTGGCCGTGGTCATCTCGGAAGCTCCCAGGGGACGGAGGGGGCCCGACGCACGGGCCCGATGTGCGGGAAACGTACCGGGAGACGGGGCGAGTTCCGGAGTCGGGGACCCACTCACGGAGAATGGGCCCGTGCACTACTCCGTCCTCGGCCCGACCCTCGCCCATGCCGCCGACGGCACCGACGTGGCCGTCGGCGGTCCGCGGGTCCGCGCGCTGCTCACCGTCCTCGCCCTGCGGGCGGGCCGGACCGTGCCCGTGGCGGAGCTCGTCGACGAGGTGTGGCACGGCGACGAGCCGCCCGCCGACGCGGTCGCCGCGCTCCAGGCCCTCGTCGGACGCCTCCGCAGGGCGCTCGGCCGGGGCCGCGTGATCTCCGCCGACGGCGGCTACCGCCTCGACGCCCGGCCCGAGGACGTGGACGCCCACCGCTTCGAACGCCTCACCGCCGAGGGCACGGCCGCGCTCGGCACCGACCCGGCGCGGGCCGCCGCCCTCCTCGACGAGGGCCTCGCCCTGTGGCGCGGGCCCGCCCTCGCCGATCTGCCGGACCGGGACGCGGAGGCCGCCCGCCGGGAGGCCCGGCGCCTCGACGCCCGCCGGGCCAGGCTCGACGCGGCCCTCGCCCTCGGGGAGGCGCGGACGGCCCTGCCCGAGCTGACCGCCCTGTGCGCGGCCCATCCCCTCGACGAACCCCTCCAGGCCCTGCGGCTCCGCGCCCTGCGGGACACCGGACGCCCGGCCGAGGCCCTCGCCGCGTACGAGGCGGTGCGCCGCGCCTTCGCCACCCGTCTGGGCACGGACCCGTCGCCGGCCCTGCGCGCCCTCCACGCGGAGCTCCTCGCCCCGGACCCGACGGCACCCGGCCCGGGGCCCGGACCGGCGGCGACGACGCCTGCGGCGGGGCCGTTGCCCGGCCCCCCGCCGTTGCCCGCGCCCCCGGCCCCCGTCCCCGGGAACCTGCGTGCCCGGCTCACCAGTTTCGTCGGGCGCGACGAGGAGATCGTCGCGCTCCGGGAGGACCTTCGTACGGCCCGGCTCGTCACCCTGCTCGGACCCGGCGGGGCCGGGAAGACCCGCCTCTCGCAGGAGGCGGCCGAGCGCGGGGCCGAGGCCTGGCCGGACGGGATCTGGGTCGCCGAACTCGCGCCCGTCACCGACCCGGAGGCCGTCGCCGAGGCCGTCCTCGCGGCCGTCGGCGCCCGCGAGACGGTGCTGCGCGGCGCCGGAGCCGAGGAACTCCGGGCCGGCGGCGACCCGCTGTCCCGGCTCGTCGAGCACTGCGCGGGGCGCCGCATGCTGCTGCTCCTCGACAACTGCGAGCACCTCGTGGCGACCGCCGCCGCACTCGCCGAGACGCTGCTCGCCCGCTGCCCCGGGCTACGCGTCCTGGCGACGAGCCGCGAACCCCTCGGGGTGCCGGGGGAGACCGTCCGGCCGGTGGGCCCGCTGCGCACCGAGACGGCCCTGCGCCTGCTCGGCGAGCGCGGCGCGGCGGTCCGGCCCGGGTTCCGCGTCGAGGAGGACCCGGAGGCGGCCGCCGAGATCGTGCGCCGCCTGGACGGGCTGCCCCTGGCGATCGAACTGGCGGCGGCCCGGCTGCGGATGCTGACCCTGCGCCAGATCGCGGAACGGCTCGACGACCGCTTCCGGCTGCTCACCTCGGGAGCGCGGACGGTACTGCCCCGCCAGCAGACCCTGCGGGCGGTCGTCGACTGGTCCTGGGACCTCCTGGACGACGCCGAACGGGCCGTCGTGCGCCGCCTCTCGGTGTTCACCGGCGGCAGCGACCTGGAGGCGGCGGAGGCGGTGTGCGCCGAAGCCCCCGAGGGAGCGACCCCCGAGGGAGCGAGCACCGCCGGGCCCGCCGCCCTCCGGACCTCCGACGTCCTCGACCTCCTCGGCTCCCTCGTCGACAAGTCCCTCGTCGTCTCCGCCCCCGGCGACGCCGGCATGCGCTACCGGCTCCTGGAGACCGTCGCCGAGTACGCGGGGGAGCGGCTCGACGAGGCCGGGGAGCGGGCCGCGACCGAGCGGCGGCACCTCACGTACTACCGGGAACTGGCCCGCCTCACCGACCCCGAGCTGCGCGGCTCCGGCCAGGTCGCCGCCATCGCCCGCTTCGGGACCGAGTACGGCAACATCCGGACCGCCCTGCGCCGGGCCCTCCGCGCCCGCGACGAGGACGAGGCGCTCGTCCTCGTCCACTCCCTGCTCTGGTACTGGCAGATGCGCGACCTGCGCACCGACGCCCTGTACTGGTCGAAGGCCGCCGCCGCCCTCGGACCCGACCCGTTCGCACCGCCCGCCGCCCCCGTCGTCCCCCTGCACGAGCCGTGCACGGCCGCGCCGCCGCCGCTCTCCGAGGCGCAGCGCTGGGAGGCCCGGCGCGGGGTGCGGCTCGTCGAGCTGATCAACATGGACCACGAGACCGGCCGCTGGACCACCCCGGAGGGCGTGCGGCGGCTCCGGGAGATGACCGCCGTCTACGAGCCCGGCCTGCCGCAGACCTGCCGGCTGCCCGGCTCCTTCGCCGTCTTCGCGGTCCTCCTCATCGGCGAGGCGGGCCGGCTGATCGAGCTTCTCGACACGACCGTCGAGGCCTGCCGCCGCCACGGCTACGTGTGGGAACTGGCCAACGCCCTCCAGCTGCGCGCCAACATGTTCGCCAACCGCGCCGACCTGGCCGTCGAGGCGACCGCGGACGCCGACGAGAGCCTGGAGATCTTCGTCCGCCTCGGCGACGCCTGGGGAGCGGCGGAGGCACTCCAGTCCCGGGCGGAGGCCAGGGAGCGCCGGCTCGAATTCGAGGGCGCGGCCGAGGACTTCGCCGCCGCGATCGGCTACGCGGAGCAGATCGGCGCCCAGTCGCAGATGGCGCTGCTGCGCGCCCGGTACGCCGACATCCTCGTCGAGACCGGGCGGGTCGAGGAGGGGGAGGCGATCCTGCGGGAGATCGTCGCCGGACGTCACGGCTGGGGTCATGAGCCCATGCTCGGCGCCCGGCTCTTCCTCGGCATGACGCTCGGCCGTACCGGCCGCACAGCGGAGGCCCGCGAGCACCTGAACGCGCTGCGGCAGGAGCTCCGCTCCGAGACCCTGTCGATCTTCGAGGGCTTCACCCTCGGCAGCCTGGGCTGGCTGGACAACATCGACGGACGGTACGGTTCCGCGCTCGGCCTCGCGACGGAGGCGTACGAGCGCTCCCTCGGCGCGCTGTCGATGATGGTCGCCCCGCAGATGCCGTCGATCCACCTGGTCAGCGCGGCCTGGGCGCTCGCCGGTCTCGGCGGGCCGGGGGCGCGGACCGGGGCCGTGCTGCTCGGCGCGCAGGAGGGGCTGCTGCCGCCGGGGCACCTGGCGATGCCGATGGAGCGGGAGAACCTGGAGCGGGCGACGGAGCTGACCCGGTCCGTCCTCGGCGAGGACGCGTTCGCGGCGGCGTACGCCGAAGGCGGCGGCCTCTCCCTGGAGGAGGCCGCCGCCCTGCTCGGTCGCGCCGCCGACGCGATCAGTGAGCGCGCCGAGTCCTGAACCCCCGTGGGGAACCCCGTACCGGACTCAGGTCTTCTTGCGGAACTTGGTCACGGCGAGCGGCGCCGTGACGGCCGTGATGACCAGGGCCCAGCCGAGGGTCATCCACACGGAGTGGGCGACCGGACCGCCGTTGATCAGGTTGCGGGCGGCGTCGGCGAGGTTCGACAGCGGGTTGTAGTCGGTGAAGGCCTTCAGCCAGTCGGGCATCGACGTCGGCGGGGCGAAGATCGACGAACCGAACTGCAGCGGCATCAGGACGATCATCGCCATGCCCTGGACGGCCTGGGCGGTCTTCAGGGTGAGGCCGAGCAGGATGAAGATCCACATCAGCGAGGCGCCGAAGACCATCGAGAGGCCGATCGCGGCGAAGAGGTGGAGGACCGAGGTGTGGATCTCCATGCCGAGCAGGAAGCCCATGCCGAGGAGGATCGCGGTGGCGATCAGCATCCGGCCGACCTCGACGACGATCTTCGCGATGAGGACGGAGGACCGGGCGATCGGCATCGTCCGGAACCGGTCCATGACCCCCTTCTTGAAGTCGTCGTTGATGCCCACGCCGACGGCCATGGCGATGTTCATGCCCATCATCGCCATCAGGCCCGGCGTCACGTAGTTGACGTACACCTCGTTGTTGCCCTTGCCGGCGATGGCGCCGCCGAAGACGTACACGAAGAGCAGGATGAAGATGATCGGCATCAGGACGGCGTCGAACATCGACTCCGGGTCCTGCTTGATCTGCAGGGCGTTGCGCCGGGCGAGGGCGCCGATGTGGCGCAGGTTGCCCCGCAGGCCGATCCGGCCCTCGGCGACGGGCGCGCGCCGCGCCGGAGCGCGGCCCGGACCGCCGGTCTCGGCGGGGGACTTGGTGACCGTGGTCGTGCTCACGCGGCGACCTCCTCGGTGATCTCGTCGGAGACGGCGGTCTTCTGGCCGGTGATCGCCAGGAACACCTCGTCCAGGCTGGGCAGATGGGTGCCGATGTGGGCGATGCCGAAACCGCGCGCGCCGAGCAGGGCCACCACGGCCGTCAGCTGCTGGTCGGTGAGGATCGGGACGTACAGCGCGCCCTCGTCGGGCACGACGGTCGCCCCGGCGACGCCGTCGAGCCCGGTCTCCCGGAGCGCCGCGGCCATCGCCGACAGCTGGTCGGGGTCCACCGGGCGGACCTTCAGGGTGCGGCCGCCGACCTTGGCCTTCAGCTCGTCGACGCCGCCCTTGGCGATGACCTTGCCCCGGTCGATGACGGTCAGCTCGCTCGCGAGCTGCTCCGCCTCCTCCATGTACTGGGTGGTGAGGAGGACGGTGACGCCCTCGGAGACCATCCGCTGGACCTCGTCCCACACCTCGTTGCGGGTGCGGGGGTCGAGTCCGGTGGTCGGCTCGTCCAGGTAGAGGACGGCCGGCCGCCCGATCATCGAGGCGGCGAGGTCGAGGCGCCGCCGCATGCCGCCGGAGTAGTTCATCGCGGGCCGCTTGGCGGCCTCGGTGAGGGAGAAGCGCTCCAGCATCTCGTCGGCCCGGCGGCGGGCGTCGGCGCGGGAGAGGTCGAGCAGCCGCCCGATCATGTACAGGTTCTCCCAGCCGGACAGCTTCTCGTCGACCGAGGCGTACTGACCGGTGAGGCCTATGGTGCGGCGCAGCTGGCGGGGGTGCTTCACCACGTCGTACCCGGCGACGGTGGCGGTCCCCGCGTCCGGGACGAGGAGGGTGGACAGACAGCGGACGAGGGTGGTCTTCCCGGCGCCGTTGGGCCCGAGCACCCCGAGGACCGTGCCCTCCCTCACGTCGAGGTCGACCCCGTCGAGGGCCTTGGTGGCGCCGAAGTGCTTCACGAGGCCCCGGACCTCGACGGCGTTGGTGTGTGATCGCGTCATGCCCCCACTAGACCAGGCGCCACCGACAATCCCCCGACAGACGACCGACAGCCCGCCGATGGGGGATGTCGGCGGGCTGTCGGCCTCTTGGTGGAACCGCAGTGGACTAGGGACTGTCTTGTGGACCATGCCGGGCTCGCGGGGCCCGGCACGCGCGCTCGCCGCGTTGTCGTCGGTCCCCAGCGCTCCGCGTCGACTCCCTCCTCCGCCTTGCGATCACACGCACCAGACCCCGCTCCCTGATCCGGCCTGATCCAAAGGACAGGCCCTAGTGGAAGGTGTGCTCCTCGGCGGGGAACGACCCGCCGCTGACGTCCTCCGCGAAGGCGCGCGCGGCGTCGCCGAGCGTCGCGCGGAGGTCGGCGTACTGCTTGGTGAAGCGCGGCACCTTGCCGCCGGTCAGACCGGCCATGTCGGTCCAGACGAGGACCTGGGCGTCGGTGCCGGCGCCCGCGCCGATGCCGATGGTCGGGATGTGCAGCGAGCGGGTGACCTCGGCGGCCAGCTCGGCCGGCACGAGTTCCAGGACGACCGCGAACGCGCCCGCGTCCTGCGCCGCCTTCGCGTCACGGAGCAGCTTGTGCGCGGCCTCGTCGGAGCGGCCCTGCACCCGGTAGCCCATGGTGTTCACGGACTGCGGGGTGAGGCCCAGGTGGGACATGACGGGGATGCCGGCCTGCACGAGCAGCTCGGTCTGCGGCAGCGAGCGCTCGCCGCCCTCCAGCTTGATCGCGCCGACACCCGCGTCCTTGACCAGCCGGGTGGCGTTGCGCAGGGCCTGGACGGGCCCCTCCTGGTACGAGCCGAAGGGCAGGTCGCCGACGACGAGGGCGCGCTTGGTGCCCCGGACGACGGCGGCGGAGAGGATCGTCATCTCGTCCATCGTGACCGGCACGGTGGTCTCGTAGCCGAGGTGACAGTTGCCCATGGAGTCGCCGACGAGGATCACCGGGATGCCGGCCTCGTCGAAGACGGAGGCGGTCATCGCGTCGTAGGCGGTGAGCATGGGCCACTTCTCGCCGCGGGTCTTGGCGGCGGCGATGTCGTGGACGGTGATGCGGCGCGTGCCCTTGCCGCCGTACAGCGCCTTGCTGCTGTCGGCGGGCGTCTTCTGGGCAGGCTGAAGCGTCATGGTGAAGCTCCTTGTGTCATCTCGAGGCGCCCTGACGGCGTCCCCGGACCACATCCATGGTGGCACTTCGCCGGGCGGGCGGGGAAGTGGGCCGGAGTGGCGCTGTTCACACCGGTGTGGCGCGCCCCTCGCGGAGGGCCCGCGCCCCCGCGCGCGACCCGCCGGGACCCGGCCCGGACCCGTACGAATGTGCGCGTTCTGTCACAGGTCCGCCGCCCGTGCCACCTGCAGGAACCCGCCACGCACCAGTGTCGTCCCTGGGGGAGTACGACGGACCCGGGATCGCCTAGTGTCGACATCGGGTCACGCGAGACGGCAAGGCAGCAGTGAGGACAGTGCGATGGCGCGGGTGGACATGACGGAGACCGGGCACGACGGTGCCGGAGACGAGCGCCGCGGTTCCGGGTCCAGGTTCAGTAGCGCACTCGCCGGCCTCCGCCACGACCGGGGAATCTGGCGGCGGGGCGTCCTGGTGGCCGCCGCGGCCGTGGCGCTCACGCTCCTGATGGTCTTCCACGCCGAGATCCCCAACCGGATCGGCAACCTCGGCAGCCTGACCGAGACCTTCCTGCCCTGGCTCGGCCTCTTCGTGCCGCTCCTGCTGGTCCTCGCCCTGCTGCGGCGCTCCGCCACCGCCCTGATCGCCCTGCTGCTGCCCGCCGTGGTGTGGCTCAACCTCTTCGGCGGGCTCGTCGCCGACAAGTCGGCCGCGGGCGGTGACCTGACCGTCGCCACCCACAACGTGAACGCCGACAACCCCGACCCCGAGGGCACGGCCCGCCAGCTCGCCGCGTCCGGCGCCGACGTGCTCGCCCTGGAGGAACTGAAGGGCGACGTCGTCCCGGCCTACGAACGCGGTCTGGCGGAGGCGTACCCGCACCACTCCGTCCAGGGCACGGTCGGCCTGTGGAGCAAGCTGCCCCTGCGGGACGCCCGGCCGGTCGACATCCGGATGGGCTGGACCCGCGCCATGCGGGCCACCGTCGTCGCCCCCCAGGGCGAGGTGGCCGTGTACGTCGCCCACCTGCCGTCCGTACGGGTCAAGCTGAACGCCGGCTTCACCGCCAGCCAGCGCGACGTCAGCGCCGACGCCCTCGGCGAGGCCATCGCCCGCGACCGGCACGAGCGGCTCGTCCTCCTCGGCGACCTCAACGGCACCATGAACGACCGCGCGCTCAACGCCGTCACCTCGCAGCTCCGCTCCACCCAGGGCGCGGCAGGCGACGGCTTCGGGTTCAGCTGGCCGGCGTCCTTCCCGATGGCCCGGATCGACCAGATCATGGTCAAGAACGTCGAGCCGATGTCGTCCTGGGCCCTCCCGGAGACGAAGAGCGACCACCTCCCCGTCGCCGCCCGCGTGAAGCTCTGACGAAGCCCTGAGCCGTACGTCGCCGGCGGCTCGGACGAGCGTCGGACAGTCCGTGTAGCCCGTCTCGCCGCCCGAGGCCGCCGCCGAGACGGCCGCCGAGACGGCCGGCTGACCCGCCCGTCCCGGCCGCTTCGACCAGGCCGCCGTCAGCGTGCCGTCGGCGTCTCCCGCCAGCGGTTCGTGATCGGAAGCCGCCGGTCCTTGCCGAAGCCCTTCGCCGAGATCTTGGTGCCCGGCGGGTACTGTCGCCGCTTGTACTCCGCCGTGTCCACCATCCGCAGCGTCCGCGTCACCAGCTCCTCGTCGAACCCGGCGGCCACGATCGCGTCCCTGCCCTGGTCCTGGTCCACGTACAGGGCGAGGATCGCGTCCAGGACGTCGTAGTCCGGCAGCGAGTCCGTGTCGACCTGGCCGGGGCGCAGCTCGGCGCTGGGCGGCTTGGTGATCGAGCTCTCCGGGATCGGCGGGACCTGCCCGCGCTCCTCGGCGGCCCGGTTCCGCCAGCGCGCCAGCCGGAACACGGTCGACTTGTAGACGTCCTTGATGGGGCCGAACGCGCCGACGGAGTCGCCGTACAGCGTCGAATACCCCACCGCGAGCTCGGACTTGTTGCCCGGCGCGAGGACGAGGTGGCCCTCCTGGTTGGAGATCGCCATCAGCGTCGTGCCGCGCAGCCGCGACTGGAGGTTCTCCTCCGCGAGGCCGGTGAGACCGAGCGCGCCCATGTACGCGTCGAACATCGGCTCGATCGACACCGTGCGGTAGTTCAGGCCGGTGCGGCGGGCCAGTTCGGCCGCGTCGCCGCGCGAGTGGTCGGAGGAGTACTTCGAGGGCATCGACACCCCGTACACGTTCGCCGCACCCAGCGCGTCGCAGGCGATGGCCGCGACGAGTGCCGAGTCGATGCCGCCGGAGAGTCCGACGAGCACCGAGCGGAACCCGTTCTTCGCGACGTACGCGCGTACCCCGATCACCAGGGCGGAGTACACCTCCTCGTCGTCGTCGAGCCGGTGCGCGTAGCCACCCGTCAGCTCCGGCTCGTACGCGGGCAGCGGCTCCTCCGAGAGCACCACGCGGTCGATCCGCAGTCCGTCGTGCACCAGCCCCTCGGGGGCATCGGCCGCGGCCGCCGGCAGGTCCAGGTCGAGGACGACGCTGCCCTCGACGAACTGCGGGGCCCGCGCGATCACTTCGCCGTCCGCGTCGACCACGATCGAGTCGCCGTCGAAGACCAGCTCGTCCTGACCGCCCGTCATCGCCAGATAGGCCGTGACGCACCCGGCCTCCTGCGCGCGCTTGCGGACCAGTTCCAGCCGGGTGTCGTCCTTGTCCCGTTCGTACGGCGAGGCGTTGACGGACAGGAGCAGCCCGGCCCCCGCGCTGCGCGCCGCCGGTACCCGGCCGCCCTCCTGCCACAGGTCCTCGCAGATCGCGAGGGCCACGTCGACCCCGTGGACGCGGACGACGGGCATGGTGTCGCCCTGGACGAAGTAGCGGTACTCGTCGAAGACGCCGTAGTTCGGCAGGTGGTGCTTGGCGAAGCGCAGCACCACCTCGCCGCGGTGCAGCACGGCGGCGGCGTTCTCGGGAGACCCCGCGGGCCTGCCGAGCCTCGGCTCGGCCCGCTCGGAGCGGTCCAGGTAGCCGACGACCACCGGCACCTCGCCGAAGCCCTCGTCGGCGAGCCGGCGGGCGAGACCGTGCAGGGCCGCGCGGGACGCCTCGACGAAGGAGGAGCGCAGGGCGAGGTCCTCGACGGGGTATCCGGTCAGCGCCATCTCGGGGAACGCGACGAGATGCGCGCCCTGTCCGGCGGCGTGCCGGGTCCAGTGCACGATCGCCTCGGTGTTTCCGGCGATGTCTCCGACGGTCGAGTCGATCTGATTCAGGGCGAGGCGTAGTTGAGGCACCCGGCCAGTCTAATCGTCAGACCGACGTTATGTCCTGGGATACGGGCGCCGAGTCCGGAACTCCGCGCACGGCGGAGGTCGCCGAGTCCCGGATACCCACCACGGGGCGGCGGGAACGGAGTCCCGGATCTCCGCCACGGGGGCCGGGCGCGGACTCCTGGATCCCCGCCACGGGGGGCCGGGCGCGGACTCCTGGATCTTCGGCATGCGGGGCCGCCGCGCCCCGCTGATCATGTCCCCATGACGACCACTGACGATCCGGCAGAGTCGGCACGCCCCACCGGGACCGACACGGCGGTCCTGGGACGACGGCACCGCACCTCACGCGTCCTGCGCGGCACGCTCCTTGAGAACGCCCGCTACGGAGATGTCGCCGCCGGACTCCTCGCCCTCCGCGACCGGCACCCCCTCCCGCCGGGAGCGGCGCCAACGCGCGCTGGCCCGACGGCTCGGCGCCCCCTACGAGGCGGCCGTGCCGTCGGGCCATCTGGTCATGCTGGACCGCCCGGACACGGTGGCCCTCGCGGTCCTGCACCCGGGTCAGGAAGCGGCGTAGACGCTCGTACAGAACGCCTTGATCTGCTCGTCCGACAGGTGCTGCGCCAGATCGGCCTCGCTGATCATGCCGACGAGCCGCTTGCCCTCGATGACGGGGAGGCGCTTGATCTGATGACTCTGCATCTCCTCCAGGACGGCGGCCACGTCCGCGCCCGCCTCGACCCAGCGCGGGGTGCCCTTCGCCATCTCGCCACAGGTGATCTTCGCCGGGTCGTGGCCCATGGCCACACAGCCGACCACGATGTCGCGGTCCGTGAGGATGCCGCAGAGGCGTTCGTTCTCGTCGGCGATGGGCAGCGCGCCCACGTTCAGGTCGCGCATCAGCTGCGCGGCGCGGTCGAGCGTCTCGTGTGCCGGGATCCAGCGGGCCCCGGGGTGCATGATGTCCTTCGCCGTGGTCATGAGGTGCGTACCTTTCGTCGAACGCGGTCACCGTTACGTCCCCGAGCAGACTCATTCTCGGCGCACGACACGGCCCCCGCGACCGCAAGGGTCACGGGGGCCGTGGGCCGCATCAGCCGACCACTCAGGCGGCGCCGCGCTTCTTCAGCATGTTCGCCATCAGCAGGATCTCGGACTCCTGCGCGTCGACCATGCCCTGGGCGAGGTCGCGCTCGATGTCCACGGAGCACTTCTGGACACAGCCCTGGGCCATGTGGACCCCGCCCCTGTGGTGCTCGGTCATGAGCTTCAGGTACAGGATCTCGGCCTCTCGGCCACTGGCCTTCCGCAACTCGTCCAGCTGCGCGTTGGTCGCCATGCCCGGCATGAGCGCCCCGTCGAGCGGCCCGCTGTCACCGGAGCCGCCCATGCCCATCCAGGTCATCGGCTCGACGCCCGACTGGACCTTGGGCAGTTCCCACAGGTCGAGCCAGCCGAGCATCATGCCGCGCTGGTTGGCCTGCGTGTTGGCGATGTCGTACGCGAGGCGGCGCACCTCCTCGTCCTGGGTGCGGTCCCGGACGATGAACGACATCTCGACGGCCTGCTGGTGATGGACGGACATGTCCCGGGCGAAGCCGGCGTCCGCGGAGGTGGTCGACGGCGTGCCCGGTGCCTCCTCGCGCTCGGCGGAGGCGACGGTGACGGCGCCCCCGGCGAAGAGCAGGGCGAGCGCCACGGCGGTGACCGCCGCCCACTGGGTCCGGTTCGGCCGCCGGGCCGGTGTCGGTGCCGGGGAGGTCAGGTCGTCCTCGTCGCCGCTCACTTGTCGAGTCCGCCGGTGCACGCGGCGCCGGGCTCGGGGGTCTGCTTGCCCTGGACGTACTTCGTGAAGAAGGCGTCGATCCGCGGGTCGGAGGCGTTGTCCACGGTCACCTGCTTGCCCCAGGCGGACAGCATGATCGAGCCGGCCTGGTCGTCCACGGGGCTCATCAGCGTGTACTTGGTCTTGCCGACCTTCTCTTCCAGCTTCTTCACGTCACCGGCGGCGGCCTGCTTGTTGTACGTCACCCAGACGGCGCCGTGCTCGAGCGAGTGGACGGCGTTCACCTCGGAGATGGCCTGCTTGTAGACCACGCCGTCGCAGTTCATCCAGACCGGGTGGTGGTCGCCGCCGACCGGCGGCTTCATGTCGTACTTCACGGCCGTCTCGACGTGGTTGCGGCCGAGCTTCGCGGCGTCCCAGGACTTCTCGGCGGCGATGGGGGCCTTCGCCGCGGCGTCCTTCTTGTCCTGCTCGTCGGACTTCTTCATCAGCACGAAGGTGCCGAAGCCGACGAGACCGAGGACGACGATCCCGGAGACGCCGATGGTGATCAGACGGTTGCGGCGCTCACGGGCCTGCTCGGCGCGGCGCATCTCCTCTATTCGGGCGCGGCGGTCGGCGTTGGCGGAGCGGTTGGCGGCCATGGTGATGTCGTCCTTCTTCAGGGAGGGGGGTGGAGTTCGGGGGTGGACGTGCGGGGGCGGTAAGCCCGCCGCCGCTAGGTCCGGAGAACTTGAAGGACGTGCAGGTCCGGCGCGCGCGGCTGGGCGCAGGAACGGCGTGCCGGGCCGTCGTCGGACGGCGGGTCGAGACGCGGGAGCCCGCCCTCCGCGTGCAGCGGCGGGTCGAGCGGGGGCGCGCTGAGCACCGCGGGGGAGAGGGAGGGGAAGAGGGAGCAGCCGCCCCGGTCGTACGGGCAGACGTACTCGCGCACGACGGCGGAGCCCCGCGAGGCATCGGCCCGGACGGCGTGGGCCCGGACGGCGTCGGCCGGTACGGCATCGGCCCGCGGGTGGTGAGCGTCCGTTCCGGTTCCCGCTCCGGGCCCCGACCCCAGACAGAAGAAGAGCGCGGCGAGGAGCGTCGCCACGGCACTCACCAGTGCCATGGGACGCGCGTGCCGGGACAGGCGTTCGAGCCGTGGGGCCCCCATGGGCGGAGATCGTAGTGTGCGCGGGCCGTCTGTGGGCCGCATGGGGTACCACTCGGTACGACGCCGGGGGTCCGCCGGACGGACGCAGCCCCGGACCCGGCTGCTCCCGCGTTACCTGAGTCACACCGGAGCGGGCAGTATGGGTGTGCAACGTGCGCGAAACCATGTGGTGGGATGCTCAGGTGCCCCCCGATGTGCCGAGGCGGTGGGAGCAGGCGGCCTGACCAGCGAGGATGGGTGTGGAAATGGACAAGCAGCAGGAATTTGTGCTCCGTACGCTTGAGGAGCGCGACATCCGCTTCGTACGTCTGTGGTTCACCGACGTGCTGGGCTTCCTCAAGTCGGTGGCCGTGGCGCCCGCCGAGCTGGAGCAGGCCTTCGACGAGGGCATCGGTTTCGACGGTTCCGCGATCGAGGGCTTCGCCCGCGTGTACGAATCGGACATGATCGCCAAGCCGGACCCGGGAACCTTCCAGATCCTGCCGTGGCGCGCCGAGGCCCCGGGCACGGCGCGGATGTTCTGCGACATCCTGATGCCGGACGGCTCCCCGTCCTTCGCGGACCCGCGCTACGTCCTGAAGCGGGCGCTCGCCAAGACTTCGGACCTGGGCTTCACCTTCTACACCCACCCCGAGATCGAGTTCTTCCTCCTGAAGGACAAGCCGCTCGACGGCACGCGGCCGACCCCGGCCGACAACTCGGGCTACTTCGACCACACCCCGCAGAACGTGGGCATGGACTTCCGCCGCCAGGCGATCACGATGCTCGAATCGATGGGCATCTCGGTGGAGTTCAGCCACCACGAGGGCGCGCCCGGCCAGCAGGAGATCGACCTGCGGTACGCCGACGCCCTCTCCACGGCGGACAACATCATGACCTTCCGCCTGGTCATGAAGCAGGTGGCCCTGGAGCAGGGCGTCCAGGCCACGTTCATGCCGAAGCCGTTCTCGGACTACCCCGGCTCGGGCATGCACACCCACCTGTCCCTCTTCGAGGGCGACCGGAACGCGTTCTACGAGTCGGGCGCCGAGTACCAGCTGTCGAAGGTGGGCCGCTCCTTCATCGCGGGCCTCCTGAAGCACGCGGGCGAGATCTCCGCCGTCACCAACCAGTGGGTCAACTCGTACAAGCGCATCTGGGGCGGCTCCTCCCGCACGGCCGGCTCGGGCGGCGAGGCCCCCTCGTACATCTGCTGGGGCCACAACAACCGCTCGGCCCTGATCCGCGTCCCCATGTACAAGCCGGGCAAGACGGGCTCCTCCCGCGTCGAGGTCCGCTCCATCGACTCGGGCGCCAACCCGTACCTGACCTACGCGGTCCTCCTCGCCGCCGGCCTCAAGGGCATCGAAGAGGGCTACGAACTCCCGGCCGGCGCCGACGACGACGTCTGGGCCCTCTCCGACGCGGAACGCCGCGCGATGGGCATCGAACCGCTCCCGCAGAACCTGGGCGAGGCGATCGCCCTGATGGAGAAGAGCGAACTGGTCGCCGAGACCCTCGGCGAGCACGTCTTCGACTTCTTCCTCCGCAACAAGAAGCAGGAGTGGGAGGAGTACCGGAGCGAGGTCACCGCCTTCGAACTCCGCAAGAACCTTCCGGTGCTGTAGGCGCGGGCCGGAGCGGGTACGTCTCCGAAACGACGATCAGGGCCGACGGGAGCGAACCGTCGGCCCTGACTGGTCCAGTGGACAACTGCCGGGGCCCGAGCGGGGTGCGGTTCCTGGCGGGACGAAACCCGTTGCCTCGGGGCGGCGGGCCGGGGAACACTGCCCCGGTGAAGATCGGTTCCGTCGCCACCGCGCGACTTCTGCTGCATCCCCTGACCGTCGTCGACGCCGAGCGTGTCGTTGCCCGGGAGTCCGGGCCGGGGGACCTGTGGGGGGAGGGGTATCCCGGGGACGGTGACGTCCGGTCGGCCACCGGGTTTCTGCGCGGGGTCGCCGAGCGGGGGGATCCGGGGGTGTTCCGGCCCTACGAGATACGGGTCGACGGCGTCGTCGTCGGCGGCATCGGGTTCCACGGTCCGCCGGACGCGCAAGGCGTCGTCACCGTCGGCTACGGGCTCGTGCCCGGGGCGCGCGGGAGGGGGTACGCCTCCGAGGCCCTGCGGGCCCTCGTCGAGGTGGCGCGGCAGGCCGGCGCCGCCGGGGTGAAGGGGGACGCCGACCTCGACAACCCGGCTTCCCACCGGGTGATGGAGGCCGCCGGGATGCCCTGCGTGGCCCAGGACGCCACACTCCGCCACTTCTACCTGGCGCTGTAGGCCTGTCGGATCAGGCCCTGGCTCCTGACGCCGTGTCCGCCATCACGAACAGGAGGGTGGCGGCGTGAGGGCCCACCCCAGCGGGCGTCCCGCCGGTCGAGCCGGGCGCGGCGTGACCGGCGGGACGCGCGGCGGTCAGCGTTCCGAAAGCTCCGACGGGGCCTCCTGGACCACCCAGCCGTTGCCGTCCGGGTCCTCGAAGGCCATGAACGAGTTCCACGTCTCGCCCCTGCCGTCCTCCCAGCCCGCCGCGCCGACGTGCCGGATCGGGGTGACGTCCACACCCCGGTCGACCAGCTCCGCCCGCGCCGCCTCGATGTCCGTGACGCAGAGCTGGAGGCCCTGCAGACTGCCCGGCGCCATGTCCCTCGTGCCCGGCATCGGCGGCATCCCGCTCAGCATCGCGATCGAACAGCGCGAGCCCGGCGGCGTCGCCTGGATGATGCGCATGCCCGGCGCCACCTCGTCGTCCAGGTCGATCTTGAAACCGCACTTGTCGCCGTAGAACTCCTTCGCCCGGTCCATGTCGGTGACAGGTACCGGAACGACTTCCAGGGTCCAGTTCATGGGGTCTCCGCATCCTCGGAATGGCCAGTGGTCTGGCCGAGCCGTACCACCGTCGCCCACGGACGCCCCCTGGCGCACGTCGAACCGCCAGTCCGGTCCGTACTTCCGTACGTACGACCCCGCGAGGAACTCAGCGCTCCGCCGGCGTCCAGTGCAGCCGGCCGTCCAGGCCGATCGCCGCCACCCCGTCCGTCCCCGCGTCCGGCGCCCCCGAGAACAGGAACCCCTCCAGGCTCCACACCGGCCGGGCCCCCGCCCGGCCGTGCGGCGCCGTCGCCAGGAAGCCCGTCCGCGAGCGGACCGCGAGCAGGCCGTCGCCGCCGCTCACCGGGCCGAAGCCCGCGACGCCGGCGCCCGACAGCTCCGTGACCGGCGAGACCGGGGCGACGCCCGAGAAGTCCGCGCTGCGCAGGTCCCCGGAGGCCGGCTTGCGGAACCAGAGCCGTACCCCGTCACCGTCGGGCGCAGCGCTCGCGCTCAGCGCGAGCGTCGTCGCCGGAAGTCCCGTCCGCACCGGACCGGTGAGCGGCCCGCCGGGGCGCTGTTGCGCCCACGCCAGGACGGTCTTCGGGGTGCTGGCGAAGACGTAGCCGCGCCCGGTCCCGTCCGTCGCCGCGACCGGATCGCCGTACACGTCCGTGCCGCCGAGCACCCGCCACGGGCCCCAGCCGCCGTCGGCGAGCTGCTCGCGGGCCGTCAGACGGTGCCGGCTGTCCCGCAGCACCACGGTCGCCCGGCCGTCGCCCGCCACGGTCACGGCGGGCGCGCTGATGTCCGAGGTCCCGTCCGCGTCGCCCCGCTCGGGCGTGCCGAGGGAGCGCCACGCGGCGAAGACGCCGCCCGGCGCCGCCTGCGCGGTGGTCACGACCTCGCGCCGGTAGCCGGCCGGGCCGTCCGCGAGGACCGTCCTTGTGCCGAAGACCGCGATACGGCCGTCCGGCAGGGTCACGGAGGTGACCCCGCTGTCCAGGCCTCCGCCGGGCAGCAGCACCGGGCCGCGCCACGCGCCGCCGCCCGCCGGCTGCCGCCAGGCCGCGAGCCGGCCGTCGAGGACGGAGAAGGCGTGGAGCCCGTCGTCCCCGTCCCGCTGCACCCACGAGGTGGAGGTGCCCCGGGCGTACCGGACCGTCTGGGTCCAGCCGCGTCCGCCGGGCCGCGCGGCCACCTTGAGGTCCCCGCAGCCGGCGGCGGTCCCGCAGTCGTTGACGCCGTCGAGCCAGGCGTACGTCTCCAGGGTCTTCAGCTTCGCGCCCGCCGTCTCGGGGTCGAGCGTGTGCGGCAGGAGGCTGGTGGGGTAGCCGAGGTAGTTCTGCACGCCGACGTGCGGATGCCCGGGGACGTCGGCGTACCGGGCGAGCGCGGCCTGCGTGAACCTCGCCCCGTACAGGTGGTCCTGGTGGTCCCTGAGCTTCCCGGTCTCCGGGTACGTGCCCGGGCTCGGGTCCTGCATCCGGACGAAGGTCGGCCGGAAGCGGTCGAGCAGCCCCGCGATCGTCGCCACGACCTGGTCCTTCGTGTACGTGAAGTCGGCGCCGACCGGGGTCCCGGAGGACCGCTGGGAGCCGAGCGCGGGGATCCGGCCGTGCCAGAGGCCGTTGAGGCTGTGCGGGCGGTCGCCGGTGGTCGAACCGGCCTCCCGTATCTGCAGCCACACCAGCTTGACCTGCGGCTCGGCGCGCAGCGTGTCCATCTCGGCGGTCGCGCCGCCGGCCGTGGGGATCGCGACCCGCTCCCAGGGGCTGGTCCTGCTGCCGGTCACCATCTCGGCGTACGCGGCACGGATGCCGTTCTGCCGGGCCTCGGCGTAGTCAGCCTTGTCCGCCAGGGTCCCGGCGGCGTCGCGCGGACGCGCGTTGACACCGTCCGACTCGCCGGCCGTGAGGTAGACCGAGGTCAGGGGGCTGCCGGAGCGGAGGGACTGGGAGACGTCCGGGTTCATGAAGAACAGGTCGTCGTCCGGGTGCGCCACGATCTGCACCACGGACGCGGCCGCCTTCTGTGCCCGCACGGGCTGCGAAGGCGCCGTCCGAGAAGGAGCCGTCTGCGATGGCACCTTCTCAGACGGCGCCGCCGTCACCGGCGTCTTCGCCTTCGGCTGCGCCGCGTGTGCCGTCGGCGTCCGGGGCGCTCCCGTCACCGAGAGCAGCCCGGCGAAGGTGCCGCCCACCAGGACGGCGGTCACGCCCACGGAGGCGGCCCTGCGGGGGGACGGGAGGAGACGGCGACGGGGGCGGACGGGCATGTTCGGCGGCGCGCTTTCAGCAAGGTGCGGACAGAGAGAGGGCAGAGAGAGGGCAGAGAGAGGGCAGAGAGAGGCGGCGGAGGTCCGCCCACGAGCGGGGCAGACCCCCGGAACTACAAGACGGACTTTCAAGAAATACGGTTCAGCGGGCCCGAAAAGCGATCAATGTGCGAGACGTCACGTGTGATCCGCTGCGAACCGAAGGCCCGGCCGCCCCCGTCCCCCGCTCCGGATAGGCTCGATCCGCCCGGTCACCACCCGGGGTGGACGTGCTCGGAGGGAGCGGCGGAATGACGGTGCCGGGGCGCAGGAGCAGCACCTTCTCACGTCTGCTGCGGCACGGGTTCACCGACCCCTCCGGGGCCGAGCGGCTCCTGGACGTGCCCGAGCTGTCCGCCCTGCGCGGCGACTCCGTCCTCCTCGACGCCCTCGGCGCCACCGCCGACCCCGACCTCGCCCTGCGCGGCCTGGTCCGTCTGGCCGAGGCACAGCCCGAGACCGAGCGGCAGACGTTCACGACCACGCTGCTCTCCGCCAAGCCGTTCCGGGACCGGCTCCTCGGCGTGCTCGGCGCCTCCGAGGCGCTCGCCGACCACCTGGCCCGGCATCCCCGCGACTGGGAGTCCCTCGTCACGTACGAGGCGGTCGACCTGCACCCGGGGATCGCCGAGTTCGAGCGGGGGCTCGCTGAGGCCGTCGACGCGGTCACGCTGCGGGTCGCCTACCGGCGCTGCCTGCTCGCCATAGCGGCCCGTGACGTGTGCGGCACCATCGACGTCGCCGAGACCGCCGCCGAGCTGGCCGACCTGGCGACGGCGACCCTGCGCGCCGCGCTCGCCATCGCCCGTACCGCCGCGCCCGCCGACGCCGCCCAGTGCCGGCTCGCGGTGATCGCGATGGGCAAGTGCGGCGGCCACGAGCTGAACTACGTCTCGGACGTGGACGTGATCTTCGTGGCGGAGCCGGTGAAAGAGGTCGGCGACCGGGAGGGGGACGAAGCCAAGGCGCTGCAGGCCGCGACCCGGCTCGCCTCCCACCTGATGCGGATCTGCTCCGAGACGAACATCGAGGGCACCATCTGGCCGGTCGACGCCAACCTCCGCCCCGAGGGTCGCAACGGCCCCCTCGTCCGTACGCTCTCCTCCCACCTCGCCTACTACCAGCGCTGGGCGAAGACCTGGGAGTTCCAGGCCCTCCTGAAGGCGCGCGCCGTGGCCGGCGACCCGGAGCTCGGCGCCCAGTACATCGACGCCGTCTCCCCGCTCGTCTGGCAGGCCGCCGAGCGCGAGAACTTCGTCCCCGACGTGCAGAAGATGCGCCGCCGCGTCGTCGACAACATCCCCGCCGCCCAGATCGACCGCGAGCTGAAGCTCGGCCCCGGCGGTCTGCGGGACGTCGAGTTCGCCGTCCAGCTCCTCCAGCTCGTGCACGGCCGCAGCGACGCGGGACTGCACAGCGGCACCACCCTCGACGCGCTCGCCGCCCTCGCCGCCGGCGGCTACGTCGGCCGGGCCGACGCCGCCCAGCTCGACGAGGCGTACCGCTTCCTGCGGGCCATGGAGCACCGCATCCAGCTGTACCGGCTGCGCCGCACCCATCTCGTCCCCGAGGACGAGCCCGGCCTGCGCCGCCTCGGCCGCTCGCTCGGACTGCGCACCGACCCGGTCGCCGGGCTGAACAAGGAGTGGAAGCGGCACGCGGCCGTCGTCCGCCGCCTCCACGAGAAGCTCTTCTACCGGCCGCTGCTCGACGCCGTGGCCCAGCTCGCCCCCGGCGAGATCCGGCTCAGCCCGAAGGCGGCGGGGCAGCGGCTCGAAGCGCTGGGGTACGTGGACCCCGCCGCCGCCCTGCGGCACCTGGAGGCGCTGGCCTCCGGGGTGAGCCGGAAGGCCGCGATCCAGCGGACGCTGCTGCCGGTGCTGCTCGGCTGGTTCGCGGACTCGGCCGACCCGGACGCCGGCCTGCTGGGCTTCCGCAAGGTCTCGGACGCGCTCGGCAAGACCCCCTGGTACCTGCGGCTCCTCCGGGACGAGGGCGCCGCGGCCGAGAACCTGGCCCGGGTGCTCTCGGCCGGCCGGCTCGCCCCCGACCTGCTGCTCCGCGCCCCGGAGGCGGTCGCGCTCCTCGGCGACCCGGAGGGGCTGAAGCCGCGCGGCCGGGACCATCTGGAACAGGAGGTCCTGGCCGCGGTGGGCCGGGCGGGCGACGCCGAGCAGGCGGTCGCGGCGGCGCGCGGGGTGCGCCGCAGGGAGCTGTTCCGTACCGCGGCGGCCGACCTCATCGGCTCGTACGGCACGGAGGACAGCCCCCGCGAACGCGATCCGGGCGCCCTGGTCGACCGGGTGGGGGAGGCCGTCACCGATCTCAACGCGGCGACGATCGCCGGCGCCCTGCGGGCGGCCGTGCGCGCCGAGTGGGGCGAGGAGCTGCCCACCCGGTTCGCGGTCATCGGCATGGGCCGCTTCGGAGGTCACGAGCTGGGGTACGGCTCCGACGCCGACGTCCTGTTCGTGCACGAGCCGCGCGAGGGGGGCGACGAGCAGGAGGCGGCCCGGGCCGCGAACCGGGTGGTCGCCGAGATGCGCAGGCTCCTCCAGCTGCCGACCGCCGACCCGCCGTTGCTGATCGACGCGGACCTCAGGCCGGAGGGCAAGAGCGGCCCCATGGTCCGCACCCTGAAGTCGTACGAGGCCTACTACCGCCGCTGGTCCCTGGTCTGGGAGAGCCAGGCGCTGCTGCGCGCCGTACCGATGGCGGGTGACCGGGAACTCGGGGAGCGGTTCATCGAGCTCGTCGACCCGCTGCGCTATCCCGTCGAGGGCCTCGGTGAGGACGCGGTCCGCGAGATCCGCCGCCTCAAGGCCCGGATGGAGTCCGAGCGGCTGCCGCGCGGCGCCGATCCGACGCTCCACGCCAAGCTGGGGCGCGGCGGCCTGAGCGACGTCGAGTGGACGGTCCAGCTGCTCCAGATGCGGCACGGCTGGGCGGAGCCGGGGCTGCGGACGACCCGTACCCGCGAGGCGCTCCGGGCGGCGCACGCCGCGGGCCTGATGGCGGTGGAGGAGGCGCAGACCCTGGACGAGGCCTGGGTCCTGGCCAGCCGTGTGCGCAACGCGGTCATGCTGGTCCGCGGCCGGCCCGGCGACACGTTCCCCTCGGACCCGCGGGAGCTGGCCGCGGTGGGACGGTACCTGGGGTACGGCCCCGGGCGCGTCGGCGAGCTGGTCGACGACTACCGCCGGATCACCCGCCGGGCCAGGGCCGTCGTCGAGGAGCTGTTCTACGGGGCGTAGGGCCTGCCCGCCGTTGCCGGCGCGGCGGGGTCAGGTCATCTGCCGGAGCTGACCCGCGGCTGTTCCGTCGGCTCGCCGGTCTCGCCGGTCTCGCCGGTGGCCTCGTCGGCCACCGCGGTCTCGCGGTCCGTCCCGTCCGCGCGGGGCGGACCGCCCGAGGCGATCGGCGCCGCCGGTTCCACCAGCTTGGGCAGGTGGTGCGGCCGGGAGCCGTACCAGAAGTACGAGACGAGGAAGCCGAAGGCGAGGCAGATCATGCCGCCGACCGCGTCCAGCCAGAAGTGGTTCGCGGTGGCGACGATCACCACGAGCGTCGCCACCGGGTAGAGCGCGCCCAGGATCTTCGCCCAGGGCGCCTTGGCGAGCAGGAGGATGGTCAGCCCGCACCAGAGCGACCAGCCGATGTGCATCGACGGCATCGCCGCGTACTGGTTCGACACGTGCTTGAGGTTGCCCGAGGCCATCGAGCCCCAGGTCTCGTGGACGAGGACCGTGTCGACGAAGTTCTGGCTGGTCATGAGCCGCGGCGGTGCGAGCGGGTACAGGTAGTAACCGACCAGCGCCACACCGGTGGTGGCGAACAGAACGGTGCGGAACGCCCCGTAACGGCCCGGATGCCACCGGTAGAGCCACACGAGCACACCGATGGTCACGATGAAGTGCAGCGTGGCGTAGTAGTAGTTCATCGAGACGATCAGCCATGTCACCGAGTTCACGGCGTGGTTGACGGTGTGCTCGAAGGCCAGGCCGATGGACTGCTCGGCCTGCCAGATCCAGTCGGCGTTCTTGAACGCCTGGGCCTTCTGCTCCGGCACCGCGTTGCGGATGAGGGAGTACGTCCAGTAGCTCACCGCGATGAGCAGGATCTCGAACCAGATCGTGGGACGCCGGGGCACGCGCGTCCGCAGCCGCGACAGCCTGCCGTCGGCCACAGTGGGTGACGACGGGGTCGTCCGGTCGTCCAAACTCTTCACGGTCGTTTCACCCATAGGCAGAGAGTGTGCCAGATCCCCTCCCCCCGACCGATCATCCCTCGGACGGGTGACGGGCGCACCCGCTCCCCCTCAGGGACGAGCCCTCAAGGACGAGAGGGAGCCGAGGCCGTTGAACCGCGAACGACCAGCTCAGGCATGAAGACGAACTCCGAGTGCGGGGCCGGGGTGCCCCCCACCTCTTCGAGCAGCGCGCGGACCGCGGCCTGCCCCATCGCCTGCACGGGCTGCCGGATGGTGGTCAGCGGCGGATCGGTGAAAGCTATGAGGGGAGAGTCGTCGAAGCCGACGACGGAGACGTCCCGCGGCACGTCGAGCCCCTGCTGCCGGGCGGCCCTGATCGCGCCGAGCGCCATCATGTCGCTCGCGCAGACGACCGCCGTGCAGCCCCGGGAGATCAGCGCCCCGGCCGCCGCCTGGCCGCCCTCCAGGGTGTACAGGGAGTGCTGGATCAGCTCCTCGGACTCCTCGGGGCCGAGGCCGAGGCGCTCCGCCATGCCCTGCTGGAAGCCCTCTATCTTGCGGAGCACCGGCACGAACCGCTTCGGCCCCACCGCGAGGCCGATCCGGGTGTGCCCGAGGGCGGCGAGGTGCGTCACGGCGAGCCGCATCGCGGCCCGGTCGTCGGGGGAGACGAAGGGCGCCTGGATCTTGGGGGAGAAGCCGTTGAGGAGGACGTACGGGACGCCCTTGCCGCGCAGCTGGTCGTAGCGCGTCATGTCGGCGGTGGTGTCGGCGTGCAGTCCCGAGACGAAGATGATGCCGGCGACGCCGCGCTCCACCAGCATGTCGGTGAGCTCGTCCTCGGTGGACCCGCCGGGGGTCTGGGTGGCCAGGACCGGCGTGTAGCCCTGCCGGGTCAGGGCCTGCCCGATGACCTGCGCGAGCGCGGGGAAGATCGGGTTGTCCAGTTCGGGGGTGATGAGGCCGACGAGCCCCGCGCTGCGCTGGCGCAGTCGTACGGGCCGCTCGTAGCCGAGCACGTCGAGCGCGGCGAGGACGGACTCACGGGTGGCCGTGGCCACACCGGGCTTGCCGTTGAGCACGCGGCTGACTGTGGCCTCACTGACCCCCGCCTGGGCTGCGATGTCGGAAAGCCGCGCGGTCATGGGGATGGACTGTACCGGTCACGCGGCGTATTGCCCACCGCACGGGTGATGCAAGCCACCTCGCAAGGTCTTGCAGTCCTTGCAGGGCGTGCGGGGTCGGTCACGGGGCGCACGCGGGCACCGGAAGGCGCGCGAGAGGCGTGTGTCACCTGCTGTCAAGCGATGCGACGGCAACCTTCGGGACACGTCGATGTAACGATCGCCGGTGCTTGCAGAAAGTTCTCGCAAGGTCTTTCGGCTCGTTTTCATCTTTGTTACGTTCCTGGCAACCCGGAGCGCCGCGAGGGAGCGGTCGCATGAGGAAGGTTCCAGCCCCTCGTCCCCCCGGGATCAGTTGAAGGAGTTCACATGCGGCGTGGCATAGCGGCCACCGCTCTGGTCGCGGCCCTGGGCGTGACCCTGGCGGCGTGCGGTAGTGACAGCGGTTCGAACGGCGGCGGCTCGAAGAGCTCGGGCGAGCTCTCCGGCACCGTGACCTGGTGGGACACCTCGACGGTCGGCTCCGAGGACAAGGTCTTCAAGAAGATCGCCGAGGACTTCAAGAAGAAGCACCCCAAGGTCACCGTCAAGTACGTGAACGTGCCGTTCGGTGAGGCGCAGAACAAGTTCAAGAACGCCGCGCAGTCCGGCTCCGGCGCCCCCGACGTCATCCGTTCCGAGGTCGCCTGGACCCCCGAGTTCGCGGACCTCGGCTACCTCGCCCCGCTCGACGGCACCGTGGCCCTGAAGAACAACGAGGACTTCCTCAAGCAGGCCGCCGCCTCCACCCAGTACAAGGGCAAGACCTACGGCGTCCCGCAGGTCATCGACTCCATGGGCATCTTCTACAACAAGAAGATCTTCAAGGAGGCCGGTGTCGAGGTCCCCAAGACCATCGACGAGCTCAAGACCGTCTCCGCCAAGATCAAGCAGAAGACCGGCAAGCCCGGCCTGTACCTGCGCGGCGACGACGCCTACTGGTTCCTCTCCTTCCTGTACGGCGAGGGCGGCGACCTCGTCGACGCCGAGAAGAAGACGGTCACCGTCGACAGCGCCGCCGGTGTGAAGGCCTTCAAGGTCGTCAAGGACCTGGTGGACTCGGGCGCGGCCAAGACCGACGCGACCGACGGCTGGAACAACATGCAGACGGCCTTCAAGGACGGCAAGGTCGCCATGATGATCAACGGCCCGTGGGCCGTCTCCGACACCCACGCCGGCAAGGAGTTCACCGACAAGGCCAACCTGGGCATCGCCCCGGTCCCGGCCGGCTCGGCCGGCCAGGGCGCCCCGCAGGGCGGTCACAACCTCGCCGTCTACGCGGGCTCCAAGAACCTCGACGCCTCCTACGCCTTCGCCGAGTACATGACCTCGGCCGAGACCCAGGCGACGGTCGCGAAGGAGCTCAGCCTCCTCCCGACCCGCGAGTCCGTCTACATCAAGCCGGACGTGGCGACCAACGAGATGATCACCTTCTTCAAGCCGGTCGTCGACAAGGCCGTCGAGCGCCCCTGGATCCCGGAGACCGGCAGCCTCTTCGCGCCGCTCGTCACCGAGTACACCAAGGTCCTCACCGGCCAGACCACCCCGGACGCGGGAGCCAAGGCGACGGGCGACGCCTACCGCAAGCTCCTGAAGGACTGGAAGTAACAGGAAGGCAGGCCGGCTGATGGCTGTGGACACCCCCAGCCAGTCGGTGGTGAAGGCCGCGGGCGACAGCGTCGCCCGCGGCCGGAGCCGCGGAACTGGTAAGCCCCGGCGCGCGGCGAAGAAGCGCTCCCTCTCCACTCACTGGTACGCCTGGGCGATGGTCGCCCCGGTGACCGTCGTGATCGCCGTGATCATCGGCTATCCGCTGGTCCGCGGCGTCTACCTGTCGTTGACGAACGCCAACGAGCGGAACGTCGCCCGGTCGATCGGCGTCAACGAGATCCCGGCCACCTACGAGTTCGTCGGCCTGGACAACTACGCCGACGCGATCACCGGCAGCCAGTTCCTCGCGACGCTCGGCTGGACGATCCTCTGGACCGTGTCCTGCGTGGCGATCACCTTCGTCCTCGGCCTGAGTCTCGCCAACGTCCTCAACCGCAGGATCGCCGGCCGCTCCGTCTACCGGATGCTGCTCATCCTGCCCTGGGCCGTGCCCGGCTTCGTCTCGGTCTTCGCCTGGCGCTTCCTCTACAACCAGGACAACGGTCTCCTCAACCAGATCCTCGCCGGCGGCGGCATCGACGCCGTCCCGTGGCTGAACGACCCCACCTGGGCCAAGTTCTCGGTCATCCTCGTGAACGTCTGGCTCGGCATCCCGTTCATGATGGTCGCCCTCCTCGGCGGGCTCCAGTCCATCCCCGGCGAGCTGTACGAGGCCGCCGAGATGGACGGCGCCAACGCCTGGCAGCGCTTCCGGCACATCACCATGCCCGGGCTCAGCTCGGTGTCCACGACGGTGATCCTGCTCTCCACCATCTGGACCTTCAACATGTTCCCGGTGATCTTCCTGCTCACCCGGGGCGGACCCGGCGAGGCCACCCAGATCCTCGTCACCCAGGCGTACAAGTTCTCCTTCGAGATCAGCCCGCGCGACTTCGCCCAGTCGTCCACGTGGGGCGTCCTC
Source organism: Streptomyces griseoluteus (assembly GCA_000717735.1). Taxonomy (GTDB): domain Bacteria; phylum Actinomycetota; class Actinomycetes; order Streptomycetales; family Streptomycetaceae; genus Streptomyces; species Streptomyces griseoluteus_A. The sequence goes on from JOBE01000009.1 coordinate 135,762, forward strand.
ATCCTGGTCCTCCTGATGATCTTCGCCGCGATCTACCAGCGCGTCCTCCGCAAGCAGGGAGAAGTCTGGTGACCACCACGACCCCCACCCCCACCGCGAACCTCCCCGTCCGCGGCCGCCGCTCGCCGCTCGCCTCGATCGCGCTGCACGTCACGCTGATCGTGGCGTCCGTGATCGCCGTCTTCCCCGTGCTGTGGGTCCTGCTGACCTCGCTCAAGCCGGCGCAGTACGCCACGACGACGGACTTCCTCAAGGAGACGACGCTCGCGAACTACACGAACCTCCTGAACGACACCCCGTTCCTGACCTGGTTCGCCAACTCGCTGCTCGTCGCCGGTCTCACCACCGTCATCGGCGTCTTCATCTCCGCCACCACGGGCTACGCCGTCAGCCGCTTCCGCTTCCCCGGCAAGCGCGGCCTGATGTGGACGCTGCTCATCACCCAGATGTTCCCGGTCGCCGTCCTCATCGTGCCGATCTACAACATCATGGCGTCGATGGGCCTGCTCAACCAGCCGGTCGGCCTGGTCATCACGTACCTGACGATCGCCGTCCCGTTCTGCGCGTGGATGATGAAGGGCTTCTTCGACACCATCCCGCGCGAGATCGACGAGTCCGGCTACGTCGACGGCCTCACCCCGTTCGGCACCTTCTGGCGGCTGATCCTGCCGCTGGCCAAGCCGGGCATCGCCGTCACCGCCTTCTACTCCTTCATCACCGCCTGGGGCGAGGTGGCCTACGCCTCCGCCTTCATGGTCGGCGACGAGAACCTCACCCTGGCCGGCGGACTGCAGAAGTTCGTCAACCAGTACGGCGCCCAGTGGGGCCCGATGGCCGCGGCCTCCGTGCTCATCGCCATCCCCGCCGCCCTGGTGTTCCTCTTCGCCCAGCGGCACCTGGTCACCGGCATGTCAGCCGGTGCCGTCAAGGGCTGACGGCCCTGAGCGCCCCTCCAGTACGCACCCCTGTACGCACCTCCTTACCTCCCAGGGAAGACATGACCCAGCATCTCGCCACCCCGGCCGACGCCCCGACCACCGGCACGCACACGGGCTGGTGGAGAGACGCGGTGATCTACCAGGTCTACCCGCGCAGCTTCGCCGACGGCAACGGCGACGGCATGGGCGACCTGGAGGGCATCCGCAGCCGGCTGCCGTACCTCAAGGAACTCGGCGTCGACGCCGTCTGGCTCTCCCCGTTCTACGCCTCGCCGCAGGCCGACGCCGGCTACGACGTCGCCGACTACCGGGCCATCGACCCCATGTTCGGCTCGCTCCTCGACGCCGACGCCGTGATCCGCGACGCCCACGAACTGGGCCTGCGCATCATCGTCGACCTGGTCCCCAACCACTCCTCCGACCAGCACGAGTGGTTCCAGCGCGCGCTGCGCGAGGGCCCCGGGTCCGTCCTGCGCGAGCGCTACCACTTCCGCCCCGGCAAGGGGAAGAACGGCGAACTGCCGCCGAACGACTGGGAGTCCATCTTCGGCGGCCCGGCCTGGACCCGCACGGAGAACCCGGACGGCACCCCCGGCGACTGGTACCTGCACCTGTTCGCCCCGGAGCAGCCCGACTTCAACTGGGAACACCCCGCCGTCCGCGACGAGTTCCGCTCGATCCTGCGCTTCTGGCTCGACATGGGCGTCGACGGCTTCCGCGTCGACGTCGCCCACGGCCTGGTCAAGGCCGAGGGCCTGCCCGACCTCGGCGCCCACGACCAGCTGAAGCTGCTCGGCAACGACGTCATGCCCTTCTTCGACCAGGACGGCGTCCACGAGATCTACCGCTCCTGGCGCGAGGTGCTGGGCGAGTACGACGGCGAGCGCATCCTCGTCGCCGAGGCCTGGACCCCGACCGTCGACCGCACCGCGAACTACGTGCGCCCCGACGAGATGCACCAGGCCTTCAACTTCCAGTACCTGGGCACCCACTGGGACGCCGCCGAGCTGCGCCGCGTCATCGACGAGTCGCTCCAGGCGATGCTCCCCGTCGGCGCCCCCACCACCTGGGTGCTGTCCAACCACGACGTCACCCGGCACGCCACCCGCTTCGCCAACCCGGCGGGCCTCGGCACCCAGCTGCGCACCCCCGGCGACCGCGCACTCGGTCTGCGCCGGGCCCGCGCGGCGACCCTGCTGATGCTGGCGCTGCCCGGTTCGGCGTACGTCTACCAGGGCGAGGAGCTCGGCCTGCCGGACGTCACCGACCTGCCCGACGAGGTCCGTCAGGACCCGTCGTTCTGGCGGGCCAGCGGCCAGGACGGCTTCCGCGACGGTTGCCGGGTCCCGATCCCGTGGACCGTCGAGGGCTCCTCGTACGGCTTCGGCGACGGCGGCTCCTGGCTGCCGCAGCCCGCGGCCTGGGGCGGGCTGAGCGTCGAGGCCCAGACCGGCGACCCCGGCTCCACCCTGGAGCTGTACCGCAGCGCGCTCGCCGTGCGCCGCGAGCGCCCCGAACTCGGTGCGGGCGAAGGCGTCCAGTGGCTGGAGGCACCCGAGGGTGTGCTCTCCTTCCGCCGCGACGGCTTCGTCTGCACCGCCAACACCACCGGCCGGGCCATCTCCGTCCCGCTGCCCGGCCGGTATCTCCTCTCCAACGAGGACGTGCGGATCGTCGACGACGAGGCCCTGGTGCCCGCCGACACCACCGTCTGGTGGGCGGTGTGACGATCCCCCTGCCGCGGGGCACCGGAAACGGTGCCCCGCGGCTCGCGGACATCGCGGCCCAGTCCGGGGTCAGCGAGGCCACCGTCAGCCGGGTCCTCAACGGCAAGGCGGGGGTGGCCGGCGCGACGCGGCACAAGGTGCTCGCGGCCCTCGACGTGCTCGGCTACGAGCGTCCCGTACGCCTCAAACGCCGTAGCGCGGGTCTCGTCGGGCTCGTCGTGCCCGAGCTGACCAACCCGATCTTCCCGGCGTTCGCGCAGGTCGTCGAGCAGGTCCTCGCCGGGCACGGCTACACGCCGGTGCTCTGCACCCAGATGCCCGGCGGCGCCACCGAGGACGAGCTCGTCGAGCAGCTCGTGGAGCGCGGGGTGGCCGGCATCGTCTTCCTCTCCGGCCTGCACGCGGACGCCTCCGCCGACCCGGCCCGCTACGCCCGGCTGACCGCCCGGGGCGTGCCGTACGTCCTCATCAACGGCTACAACGAGCACATCGACGCCAACTTCGTCTCCCCGGACGACCGGGCCGCGGCCCGCATGGCCGTACGGCACCTCGTCGAGCTGGGCCACGAGCGGATCGGCCTCGCCATCGGCCCCACCCGCTACGTGCCCTCGCGCCGCAAGGCCGAGGGCTTCGCCGCCGAGCTGTACGAACTCCTCGGCGTCGAACGCGCGGACGCGGAACGGTTCATCAGACCCACGCTCTTCGGCGTCGAGGGGGGCCACGCCGCCGCCGACATCCTGCTCCGCGAGGGGTGCACGGGCATCGTCTGCGCGTCCGACCTAATGGCGCTCGGCGTGATCCGCGCCGTCCGCGCCCGCGGTCTCGACGTGCCGGGGGACGTCTCCGTCGTCGGTTTCGACGACTCGCCGCTGATCGCCTTCACCAGTCCGCCGCTGTCCACCGTGCGCCAGCCGGTCCAGGCCATGGCGACGGCCGCCGTCGGCGCGCTCCTGGAGGAGATCGAAGGCAATCCGGTGCAGCGCACGGAGTTCGTCTTCCAGCCGGAACTTGTCGTCCGCGGCTCCACCGCGCAGCCTCCGGCCAAGGCCGCGGCGGCCTTTTCGCAGGTGGTCCCGCAAGTCCTTTCGTAACAACTTGCGTTGGGCTGTCCGGAGGGTTGACCGGGCACCGGGGCACTCGTACGGTCACGGCTGAAAACAGTTGCTGAAGTTTTCGGCAACTTCTTGCGACACCGACTGCGACACCGACGTCGTACAGGAGGAAGCATGGCCAGAAAAACCGTGGCCGCTGCACTCGCCCTCGTGGCGGGAGCCGCCGCTGTGGCCGTCACGGGAAACACCCCGGCGCAGGCCACCCCACCCGGCGAGAAGGACGTCACCGCGGTGATGTTCGAATGGAACTTCGCCTCGGTCGCCCGTGAGTGCACCGACCGCCTGGGCCCCGCCGGATACGGATACGTGCAGGTCTCCCCGCCGCAGGAACACCTCCAGGGCGGCCAGTGGTGGACCTCGTACCAGCCGGTCAGCTACAAGATCGCCGGACGCCTCGGTGACCGCACCGCCTTCAAGAACATGATCGACACCTGCCACGCCGCGGGCGTCAAGGTCGTGGCCGACTCCGTCATCAACCACATGGCGAACGGCTCCGGCACGGGAACGGGCGGGACCCCGTTCTCCAAGTACGACTACCCGGGCCTCTGGTCCGGCTCCGACATGGACGACTGCCGCTCCTCGATCAGCAACTACGGCGACCGCGGCAACGTCCAGAACTGCGAACTCGTCCAGCTCCCCGACCTCGACACGGGTGAGGAGTACGTCCGCGGCAAGATAGCGGGCTACCTGAACGACCTCCTCTCGCTCGGCGTCGACGGCTTCCGGATCGACGCCGCCAAGCACATGCCGGCCGCCGACCTCGCCGACATCAAGTCCCGGCTGGCGAACCCGAACGTGTACTGGAAGCTGGAGGCCATCCACGGCGCCGGCGAGGCCGTCTCCCCGAGCGAGTACCTCGGCAGCGGAGACGTCCAGGAGTTCCGCTACGCCCGCGACCTCAAGCGCATCGTCCAGAGCGAGAAGCTCGCCTACCTCAAGAACTTCGGCGAGGCCTGGGGCTACATGCCCTCCGGCCAGTCCGGCGTCTTCGTCGACAACCACGACACCGAGCGCGGCGGAGACACCCTCTCCTACAAGGACGGCGCGAACTACACCCTCGCCTCCGTCTTCGCACTCGCCTGGCCCTACGGCTCCCCGGACGTCCACTCCGGCTACGAGTGGACCGACAAGGACGCGGGCCCGCCCAACGGCGGTCAGGTCAACGCCTGTTACGCCGACGGCTGGAAGTGCCAGCACGCCTGGCGCGAGATCTCCTCCATGGTGGCCTTCCGCAACACCGCGCGCGGCCAGGCCGTCACGAACTGGTGGGACAACGCCGGCAACGCCATCGCGTTCGGCCGCGGCTCCAAGGCGTACGTGGCCATCAACCACGAGTCCTCGGCGCTCACCCGCACCTACCAGACCGCCCTGCCCGGCGGCACCTACTGCGACGTCCAGTCGAACACGCCCGTGACGGTGAACTCGTCCGGCCAGTTCACGGCCACCCTCGCCGCGAACACGGCCCTGGCCCTGCACGTCAACGCCACCGGCTGCGGCGGCACCACCCCCACCACGCCGACGACGACGAACCCGCCCGCCACCGCCGGCGCCTCGTTCAACGTCACCGCCACCACCGTGGTCGGCCAGAACATCTACGTCACCGGCAACCGCGCCGAGCTCGGCAACTGGTCCGCCGCCGCCGCCGCCCTGAAGCTCGACCCGGCCGCGTACCCCGTCTGGAAGCTGGCCGTCGGCCTCCCCGCCGGCACGGCCTTCGAGTACAAGTACATCCGCAAGGACGCCGCGGGGAACGTCACCTGGGAGTCCGGTGCCAACCGCACCGCGACCGTCCCCGCCTCGGGCCAGATCGTCCTGAACGACACCTTCCGCAACTAGGGCCTCTCGTTCGGGTCATGCCGGGCTCGCGGGGTCTGGCACCGCACCTCGCAAGGTTGTCGTCGGTTGCCATGGCTCCGCCATGGCGCCCTCCTCCGCCTTGCGAGGCACGGCACCAGACCCCGCTCCCTGATCCGGCCTGATCCAAACGACAGACCCCAGGGCCCGTCTGACGTCTCCGGCCCTCCCCCTCTCCGCAGGGCCGCCCCACCGGGGCGGCCCCCTCTTCCCGTACCTCCAGGGAGCACCCCCGTGACACGCAAGAGAACGGCGGTCGCGCTCGCCGCCGCCCTGTGCGCCGCCCTCGCGCCCGCCGTCCCCGCGTCCGCCGCGCCCCGGCCCCCCGCGCCGCCCTCCGACCGGGCGCTCGCGGCCGAGCCCGCCCGCCAGGACCTCACCCGCGAGCAGTTCTACTTCGTGCTGCCCGACCGGTTCGCCAACGGCGACACCGCCAACGACCGCGGCGGCCTCACCGGCAGCCGCACCCAGACCGGCTTCGACCCCACCGACAAGGGCTTCTACCAGGGCGGCGACCTCAAGGGCCTGACCCAGCGGCTCGACTACATCAAGGGCCTCGGCACCACCGCCATCTGGATGGCGCCGATCAGGTCGACCCGCACTTCGGGACCAACGAGGACCTGAAGAAGCTGATCGCCCGTACCTGGACAAGGACGGCCGCCCCTTCGACGACCGGGCCGCGATCGGGAAGGTGGACGCGGACTCCTTCCCGTACACGCCCGTCCAGAAGGCCGAGAACGCGAACACCAAGGTCCCGGCCTGGCTCAACGACCCGACGATGTACCACAACCGGGGCGACTCCACCTGGGCCGGCGAGTCCGCCGAGTACGGCGACTTCGTCGGCCTCGACGACCTGTGGACCGAGCGCCCCGAGGTCGTCGAGGGCATGAAGAGGATCTACGAGACGTGGGTCCGCGACTTCAAGATCGACGGCTTCCGCATCGACACCGTCAAACACGTCGACCTGGACTTCTGGACGCAGTGGGCCACCGCCCTCGACGCGTACGCCAAGGAGCGGGGCCGCGAGGACTTCTTCATGTTCGGCGAGGTCTACTCCGCCGACACCACCGTCACCGCCCCCTACGTCACCCGGGGCCGGCTCGACGCCACCCTCGACTTCCCCTTCCAGGACGCGGCCCGCGCCTTCGCCTCCCAGGGCGCCGGAGCCGACCGCCTCGCCAAGGTCTTCGCCGAGGACTACCGGTACACCACCGACAAGGCCAACGCCTACGAGCAGGTGACCTTCCTCGGCAACCACGACATGGGCCGCATCGGCACCTTCCTCAAGCAGGACAACCCGAACGCCTCCGACACCGAACTCGTGCGCCGGGCCACCCTCGCCAACGAGCTGATGTTCCTGTCCCGCGGCAACCCGGTGATCTACTCCGGCGACGAGCAGGGCTTCACCGGCGCCGGCGGCGACAAGGACGCCCGCCAGCCCCTCTTCGCGGCGCGCTCCGCCGACTACCTCGACGACGACCAGCTCGGCACCGACCGCACCCACGCCACCGACGCCTACGACACCACGCACCCGGTGTACCGGTCCGTCGCCGCCCTGTCGAAGCTGACCCGCGAACACCCGGCGCTCCGCGACGGCGTCCAGCAGGAACGGTACGCCGAGGGCTCCGTCTACGCCTTCTCCCGTACGGACGCCGCCCAGCGGACCGAGTACCTGGTCGCCTCCAACAGCGCCACCACCGCGAAGACCGTCACCGTCCCCGTCGACTCCGCGAACCTCCGCTTCCTGTACGGGGGCCAGGGCGCCGTCACCGCTGCCGGCGGCAGGATCACCGTCACCGTCCCGGCCCTCTCCTCCCTGGTCCTCAAGGCCGACAAGCCCCTCGCGGACCCGGCCGCGAAGCCCGCCGTGTCCCTCAAGGCCCCGGCCGCCGGCTCCACCGGCACCGTCGAACTCACCGCCGACGTCACCGGCGGCGGCCTCAACCGGGTCGTCTTCGCCGCCCAGACCGGCAACGGCCGCTGGCAGACCCTCGGCACCGCCGACCACGCCCCCTACAAGGTCACCCAGCACGTGACCGCCGCCGCCGGCACCCCGCTCCGCTACAAGGCCGTCGTCGTCGACAGCGCCGGGCGCACCGCGAGCGCCACCGCCGCCACCACCGCCGGCGCACCCCCGGCCCCCGAGACGCCGGTCGCCGTCGAGCGCACCCACGCGATCGTCCACTACAAGCGCCAGGACGGCGACTACGAGGGCTGGACCCTGAAGGCCGCCGGGCAGGAGGCCGCGTTCACCGGCCGCGACGCCCACGGCGCCTTCGCCTGGGTCAAGGTCCCCGAAGGCGCGTCCACCGTCACGTACACCGTCGAGAAGAACGGCACCGCCGACGGCCCGCAGCGGAGCATCACCCTCGGCCGCACCGGCGAGGTCTGGATCACGCAGGGCGCCGAAGGCCAGTCCGACACCGACCCGGCCCCCGCCCCGCAGGACAAGACCAAGGCCCTCATCCACTACCAGCGGCCGGACGGGAACTACGACGGCTGGGGCCTCCACGCCTGGACCGGCGCCGCCCAGCCCACCGACTGGTCCAAGCCCCTCATGCCCGTCCGCACCGACGCGTACGGCGCCGTCTACGAGGTGCCGCTCGCCGAGGGCGCGACCTCCCTCTCGTACATCCTCCACAAGGGCGACGAGAAGGACCTCCCCACCGACCAGTCCCTCGACCTCGCCACCTACGGCCACGAGATCTGGACGCTCTCCGGACAGCAGAAGTACCTCCTCCCGACCGTCGGCGGCGCCCCGAACCTCGACCTCGCCAAGGCCGAGGCCCAGTGGATCGACCGGAACACCGTCGTCTGGAAGGTCAAGGCCACCGACGCCACCAGCCAGCAGCTGGTGTACGCGAAGGACGGCGGGATCACCGTCACCGACGGGTCGCTCAGCAGCGAGGGCCAGTGGCTCCGACTCGCCTCGGCCGCCCTCACCGACGCCCAGAAGGCGAAGTACCCGCACCTCAGGGACTACCCGGCCTTCACCGTCGACCCGCGTGACGCCGACCGCGTCCGCGCCTCCCTGCGCGGCCAGCTCATCGCCACCCAGCGCGCCGCCAACGGCGCCCTGCTCGCCGCCACCGGCGTCCAGACGGCGGGCGTCCTCGACGACCTGTACGCGACGAAGGCGACGAAGGCCGCACTCGGCCCGGTCTTCCGCGCCGGCCGCCCCACCCTCTCCCTCTGGGCCCCCACCGCCCAGTCCGTCGCCCTCGAACTCGACGGGAAGACCGTGCCCATGCGGCGCGACGACGCCTCCGGCGTCTGGTCCGTCACCGGCCCCAGGACCTGGACGGGCAAGCCGTACCGGTACGTCGTGAAGGTCTGGGCGCCCACCGTCCAGAAGGTCGTCACCAACAAGGTCACCGACCCCTACTCCACCGCCCTCACCACCGACTCCGCCCGCAGCCTCGCCGTCGACCTCACCGACACGGCCCTGGAGCCGAAGGGCTGGGAAGGCCTGAGGAAGCCGGCCGCCGTGCCGCTGCGCGACGCCCAGATCCAGGAACTCCACATCCGCGACTTCTCCGTCGCCGACCCGACGGCGAAGGCCGGCCACAAGGGCACCTACCTCGCCTTCACCGACAAGGACAGCAAGGGCTCGAAGCACCTCAAGGCGCTCGCCGACTCCGGCACCTCCTACGTCCACCTCCTCCCGGCCTTCGACATCGGCACCATCCCCGAGAAGAAGTCCGACCAGCAGACGCCCGCCTGCGACCTGTTGGTCTACGCCCCCGACTCCGAGGAGCAGCAGGCCTGCGTCACCGCCGCCGCGGCGAAGGACGCCTACAACTGGGGCTACGACCCGCTGCACTACACCGTCCCCGAGGGCTCCTACGCCACCGACCCGAACGGCACCCGCCGCACCGTCGAGTTCCGGCAGATGGTCCAGGCCCTCAACGGCCAGGGCCTGCGCACGGTCATGGACGTCGTCTACAACCACACCGTCGCCGCAGGACAGTCCGACAAGTCCGTCCTCGACAGGATCGTGCCCGGCTACTACCAGCGCCTCCAGGCCGACGGCAGCGTCGCCACCTCCACCTGCTGCGCCAACACCGCGCCCGAGAACGCCATGATGGGCAAGCTCGTCGTCGACTCCGTCGTCACCTGGGCGCGCGACTACAAGGTCGACGGCTTCCGCTTCGACCTCATGGGCCACCACCCCAAGGACAACATCCTCGCCGTGCGCAAGGCCCTCGACGCCCTGACCGTCGAGAAGGACGGCGTCGACGGCAAGGCGATCGTCCTCTACGGCGAGGGCTGGAACTTCGGCGAGATCGCCGACGACTCCCGCTTCGTCCAGGCCACCCAGAAGAACATGGCCGGCACCGGCATCGCCACCTTCTCCGACCGGGCCCGCGACGCCGTCCGCGGCGGCGGCCCCTTCGACGAGGACCCCGGCGTCCAGGGCTTCGCCTCCGGCCTCTACACCGACCCCAACACCTCCACGGCCAACGGCACTCCGGCCGAGCAGAAGGCCCGCCTCCTCCACTACCAGGACCTGATCAAGGTCGGCCTCACCGGCAACCTCGCCGGCTACACCTTCACCGACACCTCGGGCCGTACGGTCAAGGGCTCCGAGGTCGACTACAACGGAGCCCCGGCCGGATACGCCGCCGCCCCCGGCGACGCCCTCGCCTACGCCGACGCCCACGACAACGAGACCCTGTACGACGCGCTGGCCTTCAAGCTCCCGGCCGGCACGTCGGCCACGGACCGGGCCCGCATGCAGGTCCTCGCCATGGCGACAGCGACCCTCTCGCAGGGCCCGGCGCTCTCCCAGGCCGGCTCGGACCTGCTGCGCTCCAAGTCCCTGGACCGCAACTCGTACGACAGCGGCGACTGGTTCAACGCGATCCACTGGGACTGCCGCGAAGGCAACGGCTTCGGCATCGGCCTCCCGCCCGCCCCCGACAACAAGGCCAAGTGGGGCTACGGAAAGCCGCTTCTGGTCAACCCCGCCCTGACGGTCGGCTGCGACCAGATCGACGGCGCCTCCGCCGCCTACCGCGACCTGCAGAAGATCCGCACCACGGAGCCGGTGTTCTCCCTCGCCACGGCCGGACAGGTGCAGGAGGCCCTCAGCTTCCCGCTCTCCGGCAGTGAGGAGACCCCGGGCGTGATCACCATGCGCCTCGGCGACCTGGTGGTCGTGCTCAACGCGACCCCGGGAGGCACCTCGCAGAAGGTCGCGGACCTGGCGGGCAAGGCCTACGGCCTCCACCCCGTCCAGGCCGCCGGCACCGACACGGTCGTCAAGTCCGCCTCCTACGAGTCCGCTTCGGGCACCTTCACGGTCCCGGCCCGGACGGTGGCGGTCTTCAAGGCCGGGTGATTCTCACAAGGTGATCCCAACCGGGTGATCCTCACAGGGTGATCTTCACCGGGGGAGCGGCGCCTCGACCGGCCGCTCCCACAGGATGACTCCGTACCGGGTCCCGTCGGCGGCGATCTTGCCCGGCTCCTCGCCGACCACCCGGTAGCCCGCGGCTTCGTAGTACGTACGGAGCCGCGGGTTGCTCGTCATCGAGTCCAGCCGGGCGACCGACCGGCCCCGGGCCGCGATCCGCTCCTCGGCGTGCGCGAGCAGCACCCGCCCGGTACCGGCCGGCGCCGTCTCCCGGTCGGTCATCAGCCGGTGCACGTAACCGGCGACCGGCGGCTGCGGGCCCCAGGCCTGCTCGTCCTCCCACCACAGCTCGTACGCGCCCACCACCCGGCCCCCGAGGCACGCGAGCCACACCTCGCCGGCGGCGATCCGCGCCCGGAAGTGCTCGGCACTCTTCGCGCCCGGTTTCCACTGCTCTATCCCGTTCCGCGCCATCCAGTGGGCCAGCCCGTCGAACAGCCCCACCAGAAGGTCCAGATCGCGCTCGTCCGCCTGCCGGAAGGTCACTTGTGCCGTCATGGCGATCACCGTAAAGGTGTGGCCAGACATCCGACAGTCGCACCCCTCTGGCCCGGAGGCCCCTCATGCCGCAGATCACCGTCGACTACTCCGCGCCCCTCGACCGGCGCGGCTTCGCGCTCGCCCTGCACCCGCTCGTCGTCGAGACGGTCGACACGACGATCGACGCCTGCAAGACCCGTTTCCGGGAGATCGAGGAGCTGGTCGTCGGCGACGGGTCGACCGACGACGTCATCGTGCACGTCGAGATCGCCCTGCTGTTCGGCCGTACCGACGAGGTCAAGGCGCGGCTCTCGAAGGCCGTCCTCGACCTGCTGCCGACGTACCTCAAGGCGACGGAGGGCGTACGCCTCTCCGTGGAGGTCCGCGACCTCGAATCGTCCTACCGCAAGCGCTGATCCGGTACGGCGTCCAACGAGGGCACCGGCACCAGCGCGACGAGCCGGGCCACCAGCTCCCCGAAGGGGCCGTCGGCCGGCTCGTCGGCGAGGATCCCGGTCAGGATCTCCGCCATGTCCGCGTCGTAGGCGGCACTCACCGCGGCCAGCGCCGCGAAGTCGTGCACGAGCTGCAACTCCAGCTCCGCGCGCGGCACCCGGCGCCCGTCCAGCCACAGGAGCGCCGTCGACTCGGCGAGCGACACCCACGAGCGGACGACCAACTCGAGGCGCGCGGACGGCTTCTCGACCCGCAGATGGGCCAGGATCTGCTCGTACGCGGCCTGCCGCACCTCGTCGATCATCGCGTTCGTCGTGGAGGAACCCACCGCGGGCCCGCCCCGCATCAGCGCCGCGAACCCCGGGCCGTGCTCGTCCACGAAGTCGAAGAACCGGCCCATCACCCGCAGCAGCCGCGCCCCCAGGGGCCCCTGCGGCGGCTCCACGAACCGGGCCGCCAGCTCGTCGGCGGCCCGGCGCAGCGCCGCCTCGTAGAGGCTCTGCTTGCCGGGGAAGTAGTGGTAGACCAGCGGCCGCGAGATGCCCGCGGCGGCGGCGATCTCGTCGATGGAGACCTCGTCGGGAGAGCGGTGGCCGAAGAGTTCGAGAGCCACCCCGATCAGCTGCTGCTTGCGCTCCTCGACGCCCATCCTGCGGCGTACCCCGGTCGTCATACGAACAGCCTAACGGGGTCCGATACTGTGCTGCTTCATGAGCGCTTCCGACCAGGACACCACGGCCGCCGGGGCCCAGGAGGCCGCGGAGGCCTCCGAGGCCGACGAGAGCGGTGAAGGGACCTCCGGCGAAGGGACCTCCGGTGAGGAGGCCCCCACCTCGGGGCTCACTCCCAAGCAGGCGCGGCGACTGCGCGTCGCCGCCGCCTCCGTGCTGCTCGTGGCGATGGCCGTGGTCCTCGTCGTCCGCCTCGCGAGCCGGACGTCGGTCCTGGTCGTCGGCGTGTACGGCCTCGCCATGATCCTGTGCGGGATCGTGATCGAGCTGTCGCGCAACGGCCGTACGCGGCTTGCGACCTGGCTCCTGGTGGGAGGCCTGGCCGCCGCGCTCGCCTTCGACTGGCTCATCCTGCCCTGAGGGCTACAGGTCGAGGACGAGCCGCTCTCCCGCGCAGCGCGAGACGCAGATCAGCATCGAGTCGTCCCGCTCGGCGTCGGTGAGCAGTTCGTCCCGGTGGTCGACCTCGCCCTCCAGGACGTGCTGCCTGCACGTTCCGCAGAACCCCTGCCGGCAGGAGTACATGAGGCCGGGTATCTCCTCGCGGACGGCCGCGAGGACCGACTGGTCGGCCGCCACCGTCACCGTGCGCCCTGAGCGGCGCAGTTCGACCTCGAAGGCGGTGCCGCCGGTCGTCGCCGCGGCCGAGAACCGTTCGAGGAGCGGCGTCCGGCCCTCCGGCATCGCCGCCGCCACCGCGTCCATGAGGCCCTCGGGGCCGCAGCAGTACACGAGGGTCTCGGCGGGGACGTGCCCGAGGAAGCCGAGGTCGGGGTAGCCCGACTCGTCCTCGGCGACCACCGTCACGCGGTCGCCGCCCAGGGCCTCGATCTCCTTCAGATACGGCAGGGTCGCCCGGCTCCGCCCGCAGTACACGAGCCGCCAGTCCGCCCCGGCCGCCTCGGCGGCGCGCAGCATCGGCAGGACCGGGGTGATGCCGATGCCGCCGACGACGAAGACGTACGCGGGTGCCGCGAGGAGCGGGAAGCGGTTGCGCGGGCCCCGGATCTCGATCTCCACGCCCTCGTGGAGCCGCTCGTGGACCTCGCGCGAACCGCCTCCGCCGTCCTCGATGAGGCGCGTGGCCACGGTGTACGAGGAGAGGTCGGCCGGATCGCCGCAGAGCGAGTACTGCCGGACGAGCCCGGAGGGCAGGACGAGGTCGATGTGGGCGCCCGGCTGCCAGGCGGGCAGGTCCCGTCCCGCGAGGCGGAGTTCGACGACGCCGTCGGCGGGCGCGGCGCGGCCGGTCACCCGGACCTTGCGGGGGACGGTGCTGCCCCGGCCGTACCCGGACACGGGCTCGTCGAGCGCGGGCATCGGCCACAGCGGGGCCGTGGACATGCGGCTGCGGACGGCCCGGCGGACGAGCAGGGCGGCGGCCCCCGCGGCGAGGGCGACGGTGGTGAAGCGGGGCATCAGCGGCCTCCGTTGGCGCCGGGGGAGGAGGCCAGGTAGGCCGTGGCCTGCGCGGTGTCGCCCTCCTGGGAGGGGTGGTAGGCGCGGCTGAGGTAGCGGGGTATGGAGCGCAGCATGGCGGGGGTGGAGGGCAGTACGCCCTGCCGGCCCTTGCGGACGAACTGGGCGAAGGAGGCCTTGCCGTCGAGGAGGGTCGGGTCGTTCTCCATGAAGAAGCGGACGCCTCGCTGCCAGAGGAAGAGGAGCGTGGAGAAGGCGAGCGCCCAGGTGCGGGCGCGGCGCCGGTAGCCGCCGTCGAGGTACATGAAGAGTTCGAAGGCGACCGAGCGGTGTTCGACCTCCTCCGCGCCGTGCCAGCGCAGCAGGTCGAGCATGACGGGGTCGGCGCCGACCCGGTCGAGCTCGTCGGCGTTGAGGACCCAGTCGCCGAGGAAGGCGGTGTAGTGCTCGATGGCGGCGATCATCGCGACCCGCTCCATCAGCCACCAGCGGCGCGGCCGGCCCGGCGGCAGGGTCCGGTCCCCGAGGAGCTTCTCGAAGAACCAGTCGACCTGCGCGGTGTACGGGGTGGGGTCGAGGCCCTGCTCGCGGAGGTGGGGCAGGACGTCGTCGTGCGCCTGGGAGTGGACGGCCTCCTGGCCGATGAAGCCGATGACGTCCGCGCGCAGCCGGTCGTCGGTGATGTACGGCAGCGCCTGCTTGTAGACGTGCACGAACCAGCGTTCGCCGGCCGGGAGCAGCAGGTGCAGCACGTTGATGGTGTGCGTGGTGAAGGGATCGCCGGGCACCCAGTGGAGGGGGGTCTCGTCCCAGTCGAAGGAGACCTTGCGGGCCTTGAGCTCGACGTGCTCCGACGCCACCGGTGCAGGCTGCGTATTAGACATGGCGTCAATGTACTGAGAGGTACGGCGATGGCAACAGGCCTGTGCACCCGATTATCGCCCCGCCCCTCGTCCTCTCCTCGCCCTCCCCTCCTCCCTGCCTCCTCCTCTTCTCACCCTCTTCTCACCCTCTTCTCACCCTGCTCACCCTCCCCGGCCGCGTCAGCGCAGGGCGGCCACCCGCGTCCCGTCCCGCAGGGTGCCGTCCAGGTCCGCCCGCGCCCCCGCCTTCGCCTTCACCGCGAGGAACGGGCCGTCCGACCGTCCCTTCACCCCGCCCGAGGTCTCCAGGGCGGTGAAGTCCGGGCTGCCCGCCGCAAGGACGTACCAGCCGCCGCTCGGCGCCTGCCACAGCACACCCGCCAGGACCCGGGGATCCCGCACCCCGCAGGCCGGCGAACCCTCGGAGCGGGCCGCGAGCGCCGCCGGGACCGTGGGCGACGGGACCAGGAACTGGGCGAGGACCCTGCTGCCCGTGCCCCGCCAGGTCTCCGCGCGGGTGCACAGCCAGGTGCCCCGCCCCGCGCCCTCCGGGAGCGGCTGCCGGGCGAACCGCCAGGCGTTCACCGACCGCACCCCGTTCCCGCCCACCGCCGTCAACTGGCACGCGGTCCGGGCCCACGCCTCCCGCGCCTGCGGCCCCGTCGCGTCCACCGGCGCCGCCGGCGGACCCCACAGGAGCCGGGCGGGGGCCAGCTCACCCAGGTCGGCGAGGAGCCGCAGCCCCGAACCGTCCCGCACCTGGAGGGTGTTCCAGCGGGTGCAGCCCTTCGCCAGGGCGGGGCTCGGCACCGGATCGGTCATCCCCTGCGCGTCCCGCACCAGCGGCCGGGGCGCCTTCGCGGGCGCGAGGAGGTCCCGTACCGCCGTCTCCTTCACCCAGGGCGCGGTGAGATAGCGGACGTTGCCCGCCGCACGGGACAGCACGAGCGCCGCCGAACCGACCGAGTCCGCCCCGTCGGTCCGCGCGAAGTCGAGCGCCGCGCCCGCCGTGCCGTCGACCGGTTCCGCGTACCGCACGGCCCGCAGCCCGTCGTGCAGGAGCACCACCCGTGCCCCGTCCACCACCCCCGCGAACAGCAGCTGCGGCGGCCCCATCGGCGGACCGACCGGCGTCCCCGGCGTCGCCGACGAGCGTACGGAGGCCCCGGGCCTGGCCCACACGGCGAGCGCGCGCCGCAGCAGCGCGCTGTCGCCGGTCAGGCCGCCGCGCGCGGGCCACACGGAGAAGTCCTGCCGGGTCGAACCGGGCCAGGCCGCCGGAGCGACCCGCTTGAGCGCCCCGGGGTCGAGAGCGGCCTCCGCGGCCGGGTTACGGGCGTACGAGGGCGCCGCAGCACCGTTTCTTCCCCACCCGTCCCCCGGTAGCCCGAGCAGCGTCCCGCACACGACGAGCGCGGCGGCGGCGACGAGCGCGGCCCGGCCGTGCTGCCGCCGCCGCATGAGATCGGTGGGCCGGGCCTGGAGCGCGCAGGGATCGAACTCGTCGGATTCGAGCAGCGCGGCGCCGCTGACGCGGCCGGAACGGACGAGGGGGCCGGGACCGGCGACGGGCCGGGGCGCCGAGGGCCCGCCGGGCCCGTCGGAGCGGTCGCCCCGGCCGTTCCCGCCGGCGTGCTCGGCTCGGCCGCTTCCGCCGGGGTGGGGGGCCCTGCTGGTTCCGCCGGAGCGGTCGCCCCGACCGTTCGCGCCGGCGCCCGCGGGCGGCGCGTCCGGGCCCGGCGTATCGGCGCCGCCGCTGCCGGACCGGCCGCCGCCCCCGCCGGGACCACCCTGCCCGCTGACCCTGTCGGCGTAGCCGGACCGGCCGTGGGCGGCGCCCGGGCCGCCGCCCGGCCCGGCGGCCGAGGCCTCCCGGCCGCCGTCACGGGGTACGGCCCCGTCCGTGCCCCCGATCGCCCCCGGGTTCCCGGTTCTTCCCGGCCCGCCGGGCTCACGGGGCCCGCCTTGCTCGCCCACCCTCTCCGACCGCCGGTCTCGCCCGAAGCCGTCGGCAGCGCCTGGGCCGCCGCCCGGACCGGCGACGGAGCCCGCGGGCCACGGGTCCCCGGTGTCCACCTCGTCCAGCGCGTCCGCCTCCGCCAGGGCCGCCGCCGGGTCCTCCACGCCGACCGACGCCAGGACGCGCAGCACCTCGGGGTCGCCCTGGCGTTCCAGACCGCGCAGGACGTAGGCCGCGCGACCGGGACCCGAGAGCCTCGACAGCCGCTGGTCCAGGGCGAGTTCGTCGGCGCCGCCCACCCGGGGGAACAGTCGCAGCCCCCACACGTGCGGAAGCAGCGGCGGGAACTGCGCCCGGCGCGGCAGCGCGAGGCGCCGCAGCGGCAGCCCGGCGATCAGCGCCTGCCGCAGCACCTCGCCCCGTACGTACGCGTAGCCCGGATCGACCGCGTCCTCGGCGAGCCGCGGCTCCGGCACGGCGGGCCCCGGGACCCGGCGGCGCGGCAGCGAGCGCTGGACGAGCGCGTGCGCGGTCAGCACCCGGCGGTTGCGGCCGAGCGAGGGCGGCAGGACGAGGTAGGCGATGCGGACGAGCCGCGGATAGCGCTCGACGAGCGCGGCCTCGGCCTGCTCGACGTCGACGGGGCCCACGGGCGAGGGAACGAGATCCTGGGTGCTCACGTTCAGCAGAACGAGCGATTCTTCCGATGGTCACCCCGGCCGGGTCCGGCCTCCGCCGCGCCCCCGGACGCGGCGGAGGCCCGGAACCGCCCCGCTCAGCCCGCCTCCACCGTCAGCCGCTCGCGGATCCGCTCCGTCACCTCGTCGGGGACGCCGAGCCCCTCCCGTACGTACTTCTCCATCGACCCGTGCCGGACCTCCACCTCGTCAAGCGCCGCCGCCAGGTACTCCGGCACGACCCCGATCATGTCGAGCGCGAGGTCGGGGTCGCCGCCCTGCGCGGTGAACCCCTCGATCATCGGCGCGAACGCCTGCCGCACCGCCGTGTTGACCGAGAGGTACTCGCTCCGCACGGTCTCCCCGTCCGCGCCCAGCAGGGACAGCACGACCGTCGCCGCCCAGCCCGTCCTGTCCTTGCCCGCCGTGCAGTGGAAGAGCAGCGGCCCGGCCCCCGGAGCACCCAGCTCGGTGAGGAGGGCGTGGTAGGAGGCGCGGCCGGAGTCGCTGGAGACGAAGGCCCGGTAGGTCCGGGCGAAGGCCTCCCGGACCTGGCCCCCGCCGAGGTACTCCTCGGTGAGCGCCGGGTCCGTGAGCAGCTCCTTCAGACGCGCGGCCGGCGGCAGCCCGCTGACGGCGAGGTGGTCGGCGAGCACGTCCGCGACGAGCAGCCGCGCCCCGGCGGGCAGCCGGTCGGGCCGGTCGCAGCGCTCCACCTCGGTACGGAGGTCGACGACCGTACGGATGCCGAGACCGGCCACCGCCGGCTCCGCCGGATCGAGCCGGTCGAGCTGCGCCGAGCGCAGGACGAGGCCGGGGCGGACGGCCCGCCCGGCACCGAGCGGCAGCCCGCCGAGATCCCGGAGGTTGGCGACGGAGGTGGCGGGAAGGGCGGGCATGGCGGCGACTCCTCCGGGTTCGTACACGTTCGTGTCGACCGTAGACGATCACCCCGGTTCGGGCAGCTCCGAGCGTTTCCTCACCCGCCCGACGGCGCCGTGAGCTTCGCCAGTACCTCCGCCTCCCGCTCGGGGGAGAGACCGACGCCCGGCCGGTCCGGGCGCTGCGGCGCGGTGCCGCCGAGCGACTCCAGCCACGCCCAGGTGTCGGCGACGGTCTCCGCCGCCGGGCGGCAGCGCAGTCCGGCCTTGAGCGCCTTGGTGACGTCGGCGGTGTGCATCGCGTCGTACATCTCGCCCGGCGGCAGCCATACAGGCAGCTCCGACCACGGTTCCGCACCGGCCGCGAGCAGCGCTTCCGGGGCGGTCCAGCGGAGTTCGGCGTCCGCGCCGGTGACCCGTACGCAGGCGTCGAGCAGCTCGCCCATGGTCGTGTGTCCGGGCGGCGAGACGAGGTTGTACGGCCCGGAGAGCCCGGCGGCTATCGCGTCGAGGGTCCATTCGGCCAGGTCGCGGACGTCGATGTACTGGATCGGCGAGTCCGCGGGACCGGGAGCGAGGACCGGACCGCCGCGCGCGGTCCGGCCGAGCCACCAGGGGAGCCGGCCCACGTTCTCGTACGGGCCGATGATCAGACCCGCGCGGACGAGCAGCGTCCGGTCCGCGCCGAACGCGGCGGTGGCGGCCAGCTCACCGCCCCGCTTGGACTCCGCGTACGGCATGTCCCCGTCGTCCGGCGACCCCTCCACCAGCGGGCCGTCCTCCGCGAGTCCGGCGGCGGGCGGCCAGGCGTACACGGAACGGCTCGACACGTACGCGTACCGCCCGACCCGGTCGGCGAGCAGCCGGGCCGCGTCCCGTACCGCCGAGGGCGCGGCCGACCAGGTGTCCACGACGGCGTCCCAGGAACCCGTCGCGAGCGCGGCGAGCCCCTCGGGACCTGTGGTGCGGTCGCCCAGCAGCGAGGTGACCCCCGCCGGCGGTGCGTGCCGGCCCCGGTGGAAGACGGTCACCTCCCAACCCCGTTCGAGCGCGGCCTCGACGACCGCGCGGCCCACGAACTCCGTACCTCCGAGCATCAGCAGTTTCATGATCCGAGACTGCCCGGCCGACCGGCGCGGGGCCAAGGCATTCCGCTCCCGGAGGATTCCGCCACGGGAGGAACGCCACGGGAGGCGTCCCGGGGACATCAGGCCGCAGGGGGTCTCGTGCGCCGGATGGCGGGGTGACACCATGACGGGCGATGACGGATGCCCGGTCGCCCCTGCGCGCCTTGCGAGCCGCCCTGTTCGCGGTGGTGTGCGTGACTCTGGCGACTGTGGGGCATTCGTCCATGTCTGCGCACCGGCTCCCGGCGCCCGCCCTGCTCGGCGCCTTCGCCGTGACGGCGGCGGTCGCCTGGGCGGCGGCGGGCCGGCGCCGGGGCGCGCCGACGATCGCGGGCGCGCTGATCGCCCTCCAGGGCGCGCTGCACCTGGTGTTCTCGCTGGCCGGGACCCACCCGGCGGCGACACACCCGCACGCCGGAAGCGGCGGGACGCACGAGATGCACGGCGCGGAGACGCTCCCCGCCACGACCTCCGGCACCGGCACGGGCGGCGGCACGGACACCGCCGGCATGCTCGCCGTCCACCTCCTCGCCGCACTCCTCTGCGGCCTCTGGCTGGCCCACGGCGAAGCGGCGTTCTTCACGCTGGCCCGAGCCGCCCTCGCGTACGCCTTCACGCCCCTGCGCCTGCTCCTCGCGCGGGCCCGCGTCCCCGACGCCCCGCGCCGCGCGGTCCGCAGGACCCGGCGGAGCACCCACCGGCCGCGCACCCTCGTCCTCGCGCACACCCTCTCCCGGCGCGGGCCGCCCCGCCCGCCCGTACCCCGCGCCACGGCCCTCGGAGCACACGTCTGACCCGGGGGTCCTCCCCCTGTCTGCACCGACTCCTAGGACAGTCATGACCATCGACGATCCCGCACGCCCGGAAACGCCCGAGGCGCCACCGTCGGAAGCCGCACCCGCCCCCGACCCCGCGCCGCGGAAGGCCGGCACCTGGAGCGCCCTGCGCCCCCTCGTCCTCCGCCTCCACTTCTACGCGGGCGTCCTCGTCGCCCCGTTCCTCCTCGTGGCCGCCGTCAGCGGCCTGCTGTACGCGCTCTCCTTCCAGGCGGAGAAGGTGGTGTACGCCCACGAGCTCGAAGTCCCCGTCGGCGACACGGCCCTGCCGCTCTCCCAGCAGGTGAACATCGCCCGCAAGGTCAACCCGAACGGCACCGTCACCGCCGTCTGGCCCTCCGCCGAACCCGGCGCGACCACCCGCGTCCTGATGGCCGACCCCGACGTCCCCGAGGGCACCTCCCTCGCCGTCTTCGTGGACCCGTACACCGGGGACGTACGCGGACAGCTGCCCAGCTACGGCAGCTCGGGCGCCCTTCCGCTGCGCACCTGGATCGACGGCCTGCACCGCGACCTGCACCTCGGCGACCTCGGCCGCAACTACAGCGAACTCGCCGCGAGCTGGCTGTGGGTCATCGCGCTCGGCGGCCTGCTGCTCTGGCTCGGCAGGCGCCGGAAGAACCGCCGCGCCCTGTTCGTCCCCGAGGGCGGCCCTGCCTCCCGCCGCCGCACCCTGTCCTGGCACGGCTCGGTCGGCCTGTGGGCGGTGACCGGACTCGTCCTGCTGTCGGCGACGGGCCTCACCTGGTCGCGGTACGCGGGCGAGAACATCGGCGCGGTCCAGGACGGTCTGGGCGGCGCGACGCCGACCCTCACCGCGACCGTCGGCGGCGCGGCGGCCGGCGGCTCCTCGGAGCACGAGGGCCACGGCGGCGCGCACACCGGGGGCGGCGGCACCGCCCAGGGTCCGGACATCGGCCTCGACAAGGCACTGGAGGCGGCCCGCGCGGCCGGCATCGACAGCCCGAGGATCTCGGTCGTCCTGCCGACCGAGGGCAAGGGGTACGTGGTCAAGGAGACGGACACGCAGTTCCCGCTCCAGCTGGACTCGGCGGCCGTGAACCCGGCGGACGGCACGGTCGTCGACCGCCTCGCCTTCGCCGACTACCCGCTCCTCGCCAAGCTGACCCGGATAGGCATCGACGCGCACACCGGCGTCTTCCTGGGCCTGTTCAACCAGCTGGCCCTGGCGGCCCTGGCGCTCGCCCTGATCCTGCTGATCCTCTGGGGCTACCGCATGTGGTGGCTGCGCCGCCCGGGCCGCCCGGCGGCGCGCGGGGCGTGGCGGCGCATCCCGGTGACCCTGCTGCTGCCGCTCGCCGCGGCCACGGCTCTGGTGGCCTGGTTCGTCCCGCTGCTCGGCCTCAGTCTGCTGCTGTTCCTGGCGGCGGACCTGACCCTGGCCCTCGTGGCGAGGGTCAGGGCGAGGTCCCGCACGACAACGAGCTGATCAGGGCGTGTACTTGTAGCCGACCCGCCGCACGGTCTGGATCGTGTGGCGGTGCTCGGCACCCAGCTTGCGGCGCAGCCGGGCCACGTGCACGTCGACCGTACGGCCGTCGCCGACGTGCCCGTATCCCCACACGGTGGTGACCAACTGGTCGCGGGTGTGCACCCGGTGAGGGTGCGCCACGAGATGGGCGAGCAGTTCGAACTCCAGATAGGTGAGTTCGAGCTCCCGCCCGTCGACGACGGCGATCCGCCGGACCCCGTCGACGGCCACCGGCCCCTGTGCCTCTTCGGGAGGAGCGGGTGCGGCGGAGGGGGCCTGGGGCTGCTGGTCGGCCGGCAGGAGGACCAGGTACCCGACCATCGGCGGCCGCCCGGGCAGCGTCGGCAGGGTGTGCGGGGGAGCGGGCAGCAGGGTGGCGCCGGGCGGCAGGAAGTCCGCGACCCGGGCGAAGTCGACGACCTCGTTCGGGTCGACGGCACGCAGGCGGTGGCGACCGGGGCGGACGGCCGTGAGGGAGGCACTCGGGGCAGGGGCCATGGGAGGTCAGCTCATTTCGCGCGAAGAAACGGACGGACAGGAGTCGTACGTCGTGCGCGTCGGCCGAAGGCCATGGATCGGACCGTACCGATCGGGGCTTTAGAGGGCCGACGCGTTCCTCGCGCGGCAACACACCCGGTCGAAGTCGTGATGCTGCCGGGAAGGCCAGAACGGCTCGAGGTCATGACGACCTGTCGCGCCGTCGTTCCGTGTGAGGGCCATTTCCCTATTGAACCAGAAGGGAATGCGGGTGAGCAGCCCCGCACCGGCCAAAGCCCGTGTCATCCATCCCACATGACGGAAAGGCGCCCACCGTGTGACACGGTGGGCGCCCCTTCCGGAGAGGTGCGGATCAGACCTGGCCGGCCTTCTCCAGGGCCTCGCAGCAGGTGTCCACCAGGAGGCGGGTCACCACGTACGGGTCCACGTTCGCGTTCGGGCGACGGTCCTCGATGTAGCCCTTCTGGTCCTGCTCGACCTGCCACGGGATGCGGACCGAGGCGCCGCGGTCCGAGACGCCGTAGGAGTACTGGTCCCACGGGGCGGTCTCGTGCAGGCCCGTCAGGCGGTCGTCGATGCCGGCGCCGTAGTTCTTGACGTGGTCGAGCGGCTTCGAGCCCTGGCCGAGGGACTCGGCGGCGGTGATGATCGCGTCGTAGCCCTCGCGCATCGCCTTCGTGGAGAAGTTGGTGTGCGCGCCCGCGCCGTTCCAGTCGCCCTTCACCGGCTTCGGGTCGAGCGTCGCCGAGATGTCGAAGTCCTCGGCCGTGCGGTACAGCAGCCAGCGGGCGATCCACAGCTGGTCGGAGACCTCCAGGGGCGCCAGCGGGCCGACCTGGAACTCCCACTGGCCGGGCATGACCTCGGCGTTGATGCCGGAGATGCCCAGACCCGCCGCGAGGCAGTTCTCCAGGTGCGCCTCGACGACGTCACGGCCGAAGATCTCGTCCGCGCCGACACCGCAGTAGTAGCCGCCCTGCGCGGCCGGGAAGCCGGCCTCGGGGAAGCCGAGCGGGCGCGAGCCCTTGAAGAAGGTGTACTCCTGCTCGATGCCGAAGATCGGCTCCTGGGCGGCGTACTTCGCGGCGACCTCGGCCAGCGCGGCGCGCGTGTTGGACTCGTGCGGCGTCATGTCCGTGTTGAGGACCTCGCACAGCACCAGGATGTCGTCGCCGCCGCGGATCGGGTCCGGGCAGGAGAAGACCGGCTTGAGGACGCGGTCCGAGGCGTGGCCCTTGGCCTGGTTCGTGCTGGAACCGTCGAAGCCCCAGATCGGCAGCTCGTCGAGCGCGAGGGCGTCGCCGACGATGATCTTCGTCTTCGAGCGAAGCTTCGCGGTCGGCTCGGTGCCGTCGATCCAGATGTACTCAGCCTTGAAGGTCACGGGCCTCATCCTTTGGGCGTGCTGCTGCGGGAGTCGCAACGGCTCGCGGCGCTGCGAGAAGCTGCGGTGTGTCGGTGTCCGGTCGCAGCTTCGCAACACGGGATTTCCCGTCGGTTGCCCGAATGTGAACCCCGTGTTACTCAGCTTTCCTGTGTTTCCCGCGGCCGCTGTGCGACGGAGCGGATCTCCGGAAGTGCCCGGAGAGCCCAGACCGCCGCCCCGGCCGCGCCGTGGCGGCGTACGAGGAGCCCCGCCCCGTCGTATACGGGGTTCCGCGGCGCCCGCTTCCCCCGCCGGGGCGGCGCCGCCCCGGCGGTCGGGGGCTGTCAGTGGCACCGGGCAGACTGGGGGCCATGGTGAAGCACCCGGGCACGAAGCCCCGTATCGGACTCCTCGGCACCGGCCCCTGGGCGGCGCGCACGCATGCTCCCGCGCTTGCCGGGCATGCCGGGATCGAGTTCAGCGGGGTGTGGGGCAGACGCCCCGAGGCGGCCGCCGAGCTCGCCGCCGCCTCGGGCACGCGCGCGTACGACGACGTGGACGCCCTCTTCGCCGCCAGCGACGCCGTCGCCCTCGCGCTGCCGCCGGACGTGCAGGCCCCGCTCGCGGTGCGGGCCGCGGAGGCCGGGTGTCACGTCCTCCTCGACAAGCCGGTCGCGACGACGGTCGCGGGGGCGCGCGCGGTGGCCGAGGCGGTCGAGACCGCCGGGGTCGCCTCGGTGGTCTTCTGCACGCTGCGGTTCGCCGAGCCGACGGCCCGCTGGATCGACGCGCAGGCGGCGGCCGGCGGCTGGTTCCTCGGCGAGGCGCACTGGCTCGGCTCGCTCTACGGACCGGGTTCGAGCAGTGCGTACGCGGCCTCGCCCTGGCGGCGGGAGAAGGGCGGCCTGTGGGACGTGGGCCCGCACGTCCTCTCGGTCTACCTGCCGGTCCTCGGCGACGTCACGGACATCACCGCGGTGCCCGGCCCGGCCGACACCCACCACCTGGTGCTGCGGCACACCTCGGGCGCGAGCAGCACGGCCACCCTCACCCTGAGCGCGCCACCGGAGGCGGCGGGGGCGGCCCTCAGCCTCTACGGCTCCGCGGGCAGGGCCGAACTGCCGCGCTGGGAAGGGGCGGTGGGAGCGTTCGGCGCGGCCGTGGACGCCCTCGTCGCGGCGGCCCGCACGGGCGAACCGCACGCGTGCGACGCCCGCTTCGGCCTCCGTCTCACCGACATCCTGACGACGGCGGAGGCGCAGGTGGCCCGTCGCCTTCAGGAGCGGCCGTCACGCGAGGCCGCCTCCTCCAGCGCACCGGACAGCGCCCCGGACAGCGCACCGCACAGCGCGTCCACAGCGGCGCCGTAGAGCTGTTCCGGCGGCGTGGCGTAGCCGACGACCAGGCCGTCCGGGCGGGCGGGGCCCCGGGCGTCGGGATGGCGGTACGAGGCCAGGCCCTCCACGGCGACGCCGTGCCGGGCCGCCGCGGCGAGGGCGGCCCGCTCGGTGCCCGGCGGGAGTTCCACCACGGCGTGCAGCCCGGCGGCGATCCCCGTCACCCGTACCTCCGGCACCCGTTCGGCGAGCACGGACACCAGACGGTCGCGGCGCGCCCGGTGCCGCTGGCGCATCCGCCGGACGTGCCGGTCGTACGCGCCGGAGGCGAGGAGGTCGGCGAGGGTGAGCTGGTCCGGCGCGGAGGCGTACGGCTCGCGCTCGCCCTTCGCCGCGACCACCCCGTCCACGAGCGCCGACGGCAGGCACATCCAGCCGATCCGCAGCGTGGGGGAGAGGCTCTTGCTGACGGACCCGACGAGGACCGTCCGTTCGGGGTCGAGCCCCTGGAGGGCGCCCACCGGCCGCCGGTCGTAGCGGAACTCCCCGTCGTAGTCGTCCTCGACGACCAGCCCGCCGGAGGCCCGCGCCCACTCCAGGACGCCGGCCCGGCGTTCGGGGTGCAGCGGGCCGCCGGTGGGGAACTGGTGGGCGGGGGTGAGCAGTACCGCGCCGGCCTGCGGGGGGAGGTCCCCGGCCCGTATCCCGTCGTCGTCGACGGGCACCGGCACCGTGTCGACCCCGGCCTCGGCGAGGAGCCCCCGGTGGAAGGGCAGCCCGTACGCCTCGACGGCCCACGGGCCCGCCGCGCCGAGCACGCGGGCGAGGAGCCGCAGCGCGTGCGCGGCGCCCGAGCAGATCACGATCCGCTCGGGGGAGGTCCGTACGCCCCGCACCCGCGCGAGGTACTCGACGAGCGCACGGCGCAGTTCGATCCGGCCGTGCGGGTCGCCGATCCCGAAGGCCTCGTGCGGCGCGGCGGTCAGCGCCCGCCGGGCCGCCGTCAGCCAGGCGGCGCGCGGGAAGGTGCCGGGGTCGGGCTTGCCCTGGACGAGGTCGTACGGGAGCGGCGGCGGTGCGGCGGGCCGTACGGGCCCGGGGGCGGGCGCGGCGACCCGGTCGGCGACCCGGGTCCCGGAGCCCTGGCGGGAGGTGAGCCAGCCTTCGGCGACGAGTTCGGCGTACGCGTCGGCGACGGTGTTCCGGGCGATCCCGAGGTCGGCGGCGAGCGCCCGGTAGGGCGGCAGCCGGGTCCCGGGGGCGAGCCGCCCGCCGCGTACGGCTTCGCGCAGGGCCCCGATGAGCGCGGCCCGCCGCCCACCGCCCGCGCGCAGCTCCAGATGCAGATCGACCCCGAGCCCGCCGCTCCCCGTCCCGCTCACGCCGTCACCCCTTCTTCCCCCCTGGTCAGCGGGACAGCGCGTCCCGTACGGCTTCCTCGGACCGGCCGACGACGGCGGTGCCGTCCTCGGCGGTGATGATCGGCCGCTGGATGAGCTTGGGATGCGCGGCGAGCGCCTCGACCCACCGGTCGCGGTTCTCGGCGTCCCGGGGCCACTCCTTCACCCCGAGCTCCTTGGCGTCGGCCTCCTGGGTCCGGGTGATGTCCCACGGTTCGAGCCCGAGCCGGTCGAGCACCTGCCGGATCTCGTCGGGCGAGGGGACGTCCTCCAGGTAGCGCCGCACGGTGTAGTCGGCGCCCTCGGCGTCGAGAAGAGTGAGGGCGCCGCGGCACTTGGAACAGGCGGGATTGATCCAGATCTCCATGGCCCTCACGGTACCCCCCCGGCCTCGCTCCACCACCCCCCAAACCCTGTCTGGCCAGGGGCGATTGTCAGTGGGAGCCACTAAAATGAGGGGTGAAGGTGAGGGTCCCGGGGAGGGCCCGCACCTACCGTTCGCCAGGAGGTAGCCCATGGCTCTCGCCGTGATCCGGACGCCGTCCATCGAACCCTGGAAGCCCCTCCAGAGGAAGCCCCTTCCCGCGGGCCGCCCCCGCGAGTGGTACGTCACGCACAACCGGCGCCTGAAGGCCATGCGCCTCGCGATCGCCCTCCTCGACGTCGGCGTCTACGTCCCGTCGAAGGCCACGAACGCGACGATACGCACCACGGCCGACCGCATCGGCATCCACCCGCCCTCGGACTCCACGTGCCGCATGGTCCGCGCCCTGATCCGCTACGGCCGCTGACCGGCGGGGAAAAAACGGCGAGGGCCGCCGCTCCCGGAGATCCGGGGGCGGCGGCCCTCACTGGTGAGGCTCCGGCCTAGAGGTCGAAGTAGAGCTCGAACTCGTGCGGGTGCGGGCGCAGCTGGATCGGGGCGATCTCGTGGGTGCGCTTGTAGTCGATCCACGTCTCGATCAGGTCGGAGGTGAAGACACCGCCGGCCTGGAGGTACTCGTTGTCGTCCTCGAGGGCGTGGAGGACGGCCTCCAGGTTGGTCGGGACCTGCTGGACGTTCGCGTGCTCCTCGGGAGCGAGCTCGTACAGGTCCTTGTCGATCGGCTCCGCCGGCTCGATCTTGTTCTTGATGCCGTCGAGGCCCGCGAGGAGCAGCGCCGAGAAGGCGAGGTACGGGTTCGAGGACGGGTCCGGAGCGCGGAACTCGACGCGCTTGGCCTTCGGGTTCGAGCCCGTGATCGGGATGCGCATGGCGGCGGAGCGGTTGCGCTGCGAGTACACCATGTTGACCGGCGCCTCGAAGCCCGGGACCAGGCGGTGGTACGAGTTCACCGTCGGGTTGGTGAAGGCGAGCAGCGACGGGGCGTGCTTGAGGATGCCGCCGATGTAGTAGCGGGCGGTGTCCGAGAGGCCCGCGTAGCCCGTCTCGTCGTAGAACAGCGGGTCGCCGTTCGCCCAGAGCGACTGGTGGACGTGCATGCCCGAGCCGTTGTCGCCGAAGATCGGCTTCGGCATGAAGGTCGCGGTCTTGCCGTTGCGCCAGGCGACGTTCTTCACGATGTACTTGAAGAGCATCAGGTCGTCGGCCGCGGCGAGCAGCGTGTTGAACTTGTAGTTGATCTCGGCCTGGCCGGCGGTGCCGACCTCGTGGTGCTGGCGCTCGACCTGCAGGCCGACGTTCTCCAGTTCCAGGGAGATCTCGGAGCGCAGGTCGGCGAAGTGGTCGACCGGCGGGGCCGGGAAGTAGCCGCCCTTGTAGCGGACCTTGTAGCCGCGGTTGTTCTCCTCCGCACCGGTGTTCCAGGCGCCGGCCTCGGAGTCGATGTGGTAGAAGCCCTGGTTCGCCGAGGTCTCGAAGCGGACCGAGTCGAAGACGTAGAACTCCGCCTCGGGGCCGAAGTACGCGGTGTCGGCGATGCCGGTGGAGGCGAGGTACGCCTCGGCCTTCTTCGCGATGTTGCGCGGGTCACGGCTGTACTGCTCGCCCGTGATCGGGTCGTGGATGAAGAAGTTGATGTTCAGCGTCTTGTCGCGGCGGAAGGGGTCCACGCGGGCCGTCGACAGGTCGGCGCGGAGCGCCATGTCGGACTCGTGGATCGCCTGGAAGCCGCGGATCGACGAGCCGTCGAAGGCGAGCTCCTCCGCCGGGTCGAAGGCCGTCGCCGGGATCGTGAAGTGCTGCATCACGCCCGGAAGGTCGCAGAAGCGGACGTCGACCATCTTGACGTCGTTGTCCTTGATGAACTTCTGGACCTCGTCGGCGTTCTGGAACCCGTGCTTCTCGGACATCCAACTCCTCCTACTCCCGGCCCGGGGAGGGGCGGGGTTGCAGCTCGGTCGTGCGGCCAGTGCGGTGGCACACGCTGGACCCGACCATAGGCAGACGGGATTTCTCAAGCATGACCCATTTGTTTCGTCCAAGTTAACCGGGGCGGGTGTGCGCCGCGCCCGGGACCCTCGTGTCCACCCGGGCCGAAGTGATCGAAAACGGGCGCAGTACCGTGGTCGGGTGGACAACAGGCAAGCACTCGGATCTTGGCTCTCCGGCCCGCGCGCTGCGGCCGAGGACGCAGGCGTCGACTTCGGTTACCGCGGTGAGCAGCTGGGGCTGCCGGAGGAGGGCCCCGGCTCGATCGCCCGCCCCGGACGGCGTCTCGGAGCCCTCGCGGTCGACTGGGCCCTCTGCACGCTGATCGCATACGGCTTGATCACCGACGGCTACAACCAGGCCACGGGCAACTGGGCCCTCGGCCTTCTCCTCCTCGTGAGCGTCCTGACGGTCGGCACGGTCGGCTCGACGCCCGGCAAGCGCCTCTTCGGCCTCCGGGTGGTCTCCGCGCGCGGCGGCCGGCTCGGCCTGCCGCGGGTCGCGCTCCGCTCCCTGCTCGTCTGCCTCGCCATCCCGGCCCTCATCTGGGACCGCGACGGCCGCGGCCTCCACGACCGTCTCTCCGGCGCCGTCCAGGTCCGTATCTGACCGGCGGCATGGCGGCGGCCCATCGGCGGCACAGAGGAAGGGCCCCGGACCGTGTGGTCCGGGGCCCTTCTCGTGTACTGGGTCGGGCGCGTCAGCGCATCTTTCCGCCCCGCGGCATCCGCATGCCCTTCGGCATCGGACCCTTCGGCAGCGGCATGTTGCTCATCAGGTCGCCCATCGCCCGCAGCCGGTCGTTGGCCGCCGTCACCTGCGGGCCGGTGAGCACCCGAGGCAGCTTGAGCATGGTCGTACGGACCTTCTTCAGCGGCACCTGGCCCTCGCCGTCACCGACGATGATGTCGTGCACCGGCACGTCCACCACGACCCGGTTCATCCGCTTCTTCTCGGCCGCCAGCAGAGGCTTCACCCGGTTCGGGTTGCCCTCCGCCACCAGCACGATGCCGGCCCGGCCGACCGCCCGGTGCACGACGTCCTGGCTGCGGTTCATCGCGACCGCGGGGGTCGTCGTCCAGCCGCGCCCGACGTTCTGCAGCACCGCCGCGGCCGCGCCGGGCTGGCCCTCCATCTGTCCGAAGGCCGCGCGCTCGGCGCGCCGCCCGAACACGATGGCCGCCGCCAGGAGCGCCAGGACGAAGCCCAGGATGCCCAGGTAGACCGGGTGCCCGATCAGGAAGCCGATCGCGAGGAGGACACCGAGTACGACGATGCCCACGCCTGCGACGACAAGTCCGACCTTAGGGTCGGCCTTTCGGGTCATCTTGTACGTGAGGGCGATCTGCTTGAGCCGCCCCTGGTTCGCAGCGTCAGCGCTGCCCGTGTTTGCCTTCCTCGCCATGTCCAGAAGTTTACGTGGCCCGGGAAGTCCGGCCCGACGCGACCTCCATCACGTGCTGGGCCTCGACCCTGTCCTTGGCGCGGCGGCGGTCCTCCAGGACGGAGTTCCAGGCGTTGCGCCGCGCGGTGCGCTGCCCGGCGCCGAGGAGCAGTGCCTCCACGGCCTTCAGGGCGTCGGTGACGGACGGGATCGCGGTGACGCGGACGTGCGTCGATGCGGCCGGCATGTCGGGGTCCTCCCTCGATTGCGGGTGAGACGAGGCGGGGGGTGCGAGCAGGTGGTGGCGGTGGGTGAAACCAAGCTCACAGATCGGTGTTACCAGGGCGTGACCCGGTGGTCAAACACTGATGAAACGTTGATGCGGCCAGGCGGGGGACCCGGGGAACGCCGACGCGGCCCGTACATCCCCGCTGAGCTGCGGGGGTGTACGGGCCGCGCCGGATCCGGCCACTACCGGCCGGTCACTTCTTGTGCTCGGTTTCACGCAGCCTGCAAGCCTCGCTCAAGCGCGGCTGCGGTGCTCCATCGCCTGCTGGAAGAGACGACCCGCCCGGTACGAGGAGCGGACCAGCGGGCCCGACATCACGCCGGAGAAGCCGATCTCGTCGGCCTCCTCCTTCAGCTCCACGAACTCCTGCGGCTTCACCCAGCGCTCCACGGGGTGGTGCCGGACCGAGGGGCGCAGGTACTGGGTGATCGTGATCAGCTCGCAGCCGGCGTCGTGGAGCTGCCGGAGCGCCTCGCTGACCTCCTCGCGGGTCTCGCCCATGCCGAGGATCAGGTTCGACTTCGTGACCAGACCGTAGTCCCGCGCCCGAGTGATGACGTCGAGCGAGCGCTCGTACCGGAAGCCGGGACGGATCCGCTTGAAGATCCGCGGGACCGTCTCCACGTTGTGCGCGAAGACCTCGGGGCGGGAGGCGAAGACCTCCGCCAGGAGCTCCGGCACCGCGTTGAAGTCGGGCGCGAGCAGCTCGACCTTGGTGCGGCCGTCGGCGCGGTCCGCGGTCTGCTGGTGGATCTGGCGCACGGTCTCCGCGTACAGCCAGGCGCCGCCGTCCTCCAGGTCGTCGCGCGCGACGCCCGTGATGGTGGCGTAGTTCAGGTCCATCGTGACGACCGACTCGCCGACGCGGCGCGGCTCGTCGCGGTCAAGGGCTTCGGGCTTGCCCGTGTCGATCTGGCAGAAGTCACAGCGCCGGGTGCACTGGTCACCACCGATGAGGAAGGTCGCCTCGCGGTCCTCCCAGCACTCGAAGATGTTGGGACAGCCCGCCTCCTGGCAGACCGTGTGCAGGCCCTCGCTCTTCACGAGGCTCTGCATCTTCGTGTACTCGGGCCCCATCTTCGCCCGCGTCTTGATCCACTCGGGCTTGCGCTCGATGGGGGTCTGGGCGTTCCGGACCTCCAGGCGCAGCATCTTGCGTCCGTCGGGTGCGACTGCGGACACATCGGCTCCTGTAGCTTCGATTCTTCGGCGCACACCAGGGTACGCCGTTGCTTCCCATGCCTTACTACGTCTGGCCAACCTCTGGCCAGGGCCCTGCATTCCTCAGACCGAGGCCGTTTCCGCCGGGGCGGTGTCCGTCGCGGCCGTTTCCGCCGGACGCTCGATCGCGCGCGGCCTCAGGTCGGCGTGCTCCAGGACCTCCCGCAGATGGCGCTCCACCACCGGGAGCACCTCGGTGATCGTGAGGTCCCGGCCCAGCTCGTTGGCGAGCGAGGTGACCCCCGCGTCGCGGATGCCGCACGGGATGATCCGGTCGAACCAGGCGTTGTCCGGGTTCACGTTGAGGGCGAAGCCGTGCATGGTGACGCCCTTGGCGACCCGGATGCCGATGGCGGCGAGCTTGCGGTCCTCGCGGCGCTGGCCGGCGTTGGACGGGGCGTACTCGGGGCCGTTCAGGCGCGGGTCGAACTCCTCGTCGTTCAGCCGCGGGTCGAAGTCGAGGGACAGACCGCCGAGCGACGGCCGCTGCTCCACCGGGTCGCCGAGGACCCAGACCCCGCTGCGGCCCTCGACCCGGCTCGTCTCGACGCCGAACTCGGCGGCCGTGCGGATCAGCGCGTCCTCCAGGCGGCGGACGTGCGCGACGACGTCCACCGGGCGGGGCAGCTTCATGATCGGGTAGCCGACCAGCTGGCCGGGGCCGTGCCAGGTGATCTTCCCGCCGCGGTCGACGTCCACCACCGGGGTCCCGTCGAGGGGGCGCTCGCTCTCCGCCGTACGCCGGCCGGCCGTGTAGACCGGCGGGTGTTCGAGCAGCAGGCAGGTGTCGTCGATCTCGTCCGCGAACCGCGCGGCGTGCACCTCGCGCTGCTTGTCCCAGGCCACCTGGTAGTCGACGGCTTCCGCGCCGAACCCAAGGCGGACGAATCGCAGCTCACTCACGGCCATGCCTCCTCCTGGATGCCGTATGCCGGATGCGGGGAACCGGGGATCGTCCCGGGCCGGCTCGGCACCATGCGTCATTCGCGCCCATGCCACTGTACGGCGGTGCGGGGGACGCCCCTCCGGCAGGTGGACGGGGCCACCTACGTCAGCGATGCCGTCAATCCTCACACGATCGGATGAATGTGGGGCGAAGGTGGCGGTACGGGCCGTGAGGACCGCTAAATTCACGCCGTTCCATGAGGGTCCGACGGGGCTGCCGTCCGGACCCGGAAGGCAGGAGACCGCACAGCTGATGACGGAACGACCACCGCAGCGCATCCCGAACCGCCAGCTCGCCGCGCTCATCGCCGAAGCCGGGTTCTCCCACGCCGGGCTCGCGAGACGGGTGGACCAGCTCGGTCTGGAGCACGGTCTCGACCTGCGGTACGACAAGACCTCCGTGACCCGCTGGCTCCGCGGCCAGCAGCCGCGCGGCACCACGCCCGCGCTCATCGCCGAGGTCTTCACCCGCCGTCTCGGCCGCCGTCTCTCCGCCCAGGACCTCGGCCTGGACGCCTGCGCGCCGGTCTACGCGGGCCTGGAGTTCGCGGCCACCCCCGAGGAGGCCGTCGACATCGTCAGCGGGCTGTGGCGCAAGGACTCCGGCAGTCACGCCGAACTCCGCAAGATCGCCTTCACCCCGGCGGGCCTGGTCGTCCCCAGCCGGGACTGGCTGATCGGGCGGGCCGACGACCGGGTCGCGCGCGGGGACCTGGCGCCCGGCCCCCGCTCCTCCGCCGCCGGCGCGACCGTCGAGCCCCGCGTCCCGCACGACCCGCGCCTCGCGCACGACCCCCGCGTGCCGCCCCAGGGCCGCTTCTCCGTGCCCCGGCAGCGCGGCACCGACCGGGGGCCCGGCCAGCGGGTCTCCACCGGCGACATCGCCGCCCTCCGCTCGGTCGGCGAGCTGTTCCGCACCCTCGACCACGCCTACGGCGGCGGCCACGCCCGGCAGGCCCTCGTCCGGTACCTGGAGCACGAGGCCGAGCCGATGCTGCGCGGCACCTACGGCGAGTCCGTCGGGCGCCGCCTCTTCGCCGCCGTCGCCGACCTCACCCGGCTCGCCGGGTGGACCTCGTACGACATCGCCGCCCACGGCCTGGCCCAGCGCTACTTCGTCCAGGCGCTGCGGCTCGCCCAGGCCGCCGGGGACCGGGCCTACGGCTCGTACGTCCTGCTCACCATGAGCTGCCAGGCCGTCTACCTCGGCCACGGCCGGGAGGCCGTCCAGCTCGCCCGGGTCGCCCAGCAGGGCGTCGGGCCCGCCGCGCCGCCCGTCGTCCAGGCGATGCTGCACGCGATCGAGGCCCGCGGGCACGCGGTCCTCTCCGAGGCGCGGGCGTGCAGCGCCTCGCTCGTACGGGCCGAGCGGGCTCTCGAAGCGGCCCGGCCCGGCGACGAGGTGCCGTACTGGGCCCGGATGTTCGACGAGGCCCAGCTCGCCGACGAGCTCGGGCACTGCCACCGCGACCTCCAGCAGTACCGCCCCGCCGCCCAGCACGCCGAACGCGCCCTCCAGCTCCGCGCCCCCGGCTTCGCCCGCAGCCGACTCTTCTGCCGGGTCGTCCTGGCCACCTCACGGCTCGCCCTCGGCGAACTCGACCAGGCGTGCGCCCTGGGCGCGGAGGCCGCCCAGCAGGCCTCCGAGATGCGCTCGGCGCGGGCGGTGGAGTACGTACGCGACTTCGAGCGGCGCCTGGAGCCGTACCGCGACGCGGCGGCGGCCCGCACGTACCGCGACCGGGTGGCAGCCATCGGCTGACCCCGGCGCCGCGCCGCGCCCGGCACCCGCGCTCGTGGCGGGGGTGTCCGGGCGGGCCGGGCTCCGTCAGGCCGCCGTCTCCCTCGTCCGCTCCTCGGTCGGTACGCGCACCCCCAGGTCCCTCAGGAGGGCCCCGGCGGCCCGGGTGCCGGAGGCGAGGGCGCCCTGAGGAGTGCTCGTGGCGCGGTGGTCGCCGCAGACGTAGAGGCCCGCGAGCAGCCGGACCGAGCGGCGCGCGTCGTGCGGCGGCGCCATCGCGGGGAAGGCGTCCGGCGTGTGGTGCAGGGCGAGCAGCTCCCACTCGTCCGTCGACGAGCCGTACAGCGTGGCGAGGTGCTTGCGGACCCGCCGTTCCGTGTCGTCCGGCGGTGCTCCGAGCACGGTCGAGGTGATCAGCGCCCGGCCCTCCGGCGCGCGGCCGGGATCGACGGCGCTCATCACGGCGGTGTGCGCCACCGGCCCGCCCGGGTCGGACTCCAGGAGCAGCGTCGGCTCCCCGGTGGGCGCCACGGGCGCCGTGTGATGGAGCACCGTGACGGAGTGGAAGGCGGGGGTCCGCAGCCCCGGCAGGAGCGCGGCCGCCGTCCGCGCCCCCGTGGCGAGCACCACCGACCGGCAGCGGAACACCCCGTGGCCGGCCGTCGTGACCCGGGAGATGGACGCCTCCGTGACCCGGACGCCGGTACGGACCGTGCCCGGCGGCAGTGTGGCGGCCAGCCGCTCGGGGAGCGTCGCCGAACCGCCCTCGGGGACGGCCAGTCTGCCCCGGGCGAAGGCGCGCAGCGCGAGGTCCGCGTGCCGGCTCGACGTGCCGAGGTCCGGGTCGCCGAGGAGCGCCGCGAGCAGCGGCCGCAGCACCCCCTGCACGGTCCGGGCGGGCAGCCGGGCGGTGAGGGCCTCGCGCGCCGTCCGCTCCGGGCGGGCGAGGAGCCGCTGCGTCGGGGTCGCGGCGAGCCGGACGAGGGAGGCGCCGAGCCGGGCCTGGTCGAGCGAGGCGGCCGGATGACGGGGGGCGCTCGCGAGGGCGCGTGCCACGCTGAACGCTCCCCCCACGCTCCGGTTGCCCGTGCCCCGGCTCCCTCCGGCCGTCCGGCGCGGATGTGGTGCGCCCCAGCGCGCGTACCGGCCGTCGCTGTGCACGAGCACCCCCGGCGCGAAGGGGCGCAGCACGAGACCGTCGAGCCCCGGGGTGGCCCGCAGCTCCTCGTGCGACAGGGTGAGCAGGGGCCCGACCCGGTCGAGGAGGAAGCCGTCCACGGTCTCGGTCGCCAGCCGGCCCCCGATCCGGGGTTCCGCCTCCAGGACGGCGACGGACAGCCCGGCGCCGGTCAGCCGGTGGGCGGCCGCGAGCCCCGCGACCCCGGCACCCACGATGACGACGTCGACGGCGTCCCCGGCGTCCCCGGCGTCCGCGACGTCGATGTGCTCTGTGACGTCGACCGCCTCCGAGATGTCGACGTCCGTACGCTGTGCGGTCCTTGCGCTGTCTGCGCTGTTGAGCACGTGCCCCTCCCCAGGTCGGCGCGGCCGGTGGGAGGCCTATGCCCCCAACATGCCTCCGGAATGCCCGAGTTCGCCGTTCGGGTCGAGCCTAGGCAGCGCTCCCACGGGTGCCAGCCGCGCGCACCGGGGTGCGTGCGGCACGGGGGAGCACAAGGGGGGGCACCGGGTGTGCGGGGAGGGCGCCGCTCAGCGGGCCGCCGCTCTGATCGAGTCGTCGATCGTCGGGAACGCGAACTCGAAACCGGTCTCCAACAGCCGCCCCGGCAGCACCCGCTGACTCCCCAGCACGTCCTGCGCGAAGTCCCCGAGCACCACCTTCAGGGCGGGCGCCGGCACCGTGAAGAGGGTCGGCCGCCGCAGGACCCGCCCCATCGCCGCCGTCACCTCGCGATTGGTGACCGGCTCGGGGGCCGTCAGGTTCACCGGGCCCGAGAGCGACGGCGTGTCGACCAGGTGACGCAGGGCGGCCACCTCGTCGTGGAGGGAGATGAACGACCAGTACTGGCGGCCGTCGCCCATCCGGCCGCCGAGCCCGGCGCGGAAGACGGGGAAGAGCCGCCCCCAGGCCCCGCCCTCGCGAGCCACCACCAGGCCGGTACGGGCGTACGTGACCCGGATGCCCGCCTCCTCGGCGGGGGCCGCCGCGGCCTCCCACTCCACGCAGACCGAGGGCAGGAAGCCCGAGCCGGCGGGGGCGCTCTCGTCGACCGCGCGGCTGCCGGTGTCCCCGTACCAGCCGAGCGCCGTGCCGCAGACCAGGCTCTCGGGCGGCTCCGCGAGCGAGGCGAGGGCCTGGGAGATCGCCGTCGTGCCGAGCACCCGGCTGTCCCGGATCTCCCGCTTGTACGCCTCGTTCCAGCGGCGCTCGCCGACCCCGGCACCCGCCAGGTGCACGACGGAGTCCACGCCGACGAGCCCGGCGGCGTCCACGTACAGCCGCTTGGGGTCCCATTCGACCTCGTCGGCGGTCCTGGCGGGCCTGCGGACGAGACGGAGGACGTCATGGCCGTCGGCGCGCAGGGAGCGGACCAGGGCCGAGCCGATGAGCCCGGAGGCGCCGGTGACGGCGACACGCTTGCGGATGGCGGAACGCTGCATGGGGCCATCCTGCCCCTTCCCGCGCCGCGCATGGCACAGTGGCGTCATGATCGTGGAAGAGATGCGGATACGTGGTGCGGAAGCCGGTGACGGGGACGTCCTCGCCGAACTCGACCGGGCCGTCTGGTCGCCCGTGCACGCGGTGGTGCCCGCGGCGACCCCGCCGTACGAGCCCTTCTTCGACGCCCGCCACCGGCCCGAGGACTACCTCGTGGCGGTGCTCGGGGGCGCCGTCGTCGGCTACGTCCGGGTGGTGCCGCCGACCCCGCTCGCGTCCAACGCCCACGTCCGCCAGATCCAGGGCCTCGCGGTCGCCGACTCCGCGCGGGGGCGGGGCGTGGCCAGGGCACTGCTGCGGGCGGCGATGGACAAGGCCCGTGCGGACGGCGCCGTCCGGCTCACCCTCCGGGTCCTCGGCCACAACGCGCCGGCCCGCGCGCTCTACGCCTCCGAGGGCTTCGCGGTCGAGGGCGTGCTGCCGGGGGAGTTCCTGATCGACGGCGCGTACGTGGACGACCTCTGCATGGGCCGGTCGCTCACCGGCTGACGCCGGGGCCCGCGTCCGCGACCGGGGCGAGAGTGCCGCCGTCCGGGTGCAGCAGCCGCATCCCGCCCATCAGTTCGCGCAGGCACCGGACCGCGAGCTCCGCCGGTGCGCCCTCGCCGCGTACCGGCGCCTCCGTCTCCGCCCAGGCCTCCAGGGCGACCCGGATGGCGTCCGTGGCCGCCGCCGCCGCGAGCCGTACCTCCAGCGGGTCGGCGTCCGGCCCGGCGAGCCCGGCGACGACCTCGCGCAGCCGCTCCTCGGACTCCTGGTTGACCCGGTACCAGACGGCCCGCAGCGCCGGGTCCTCGGCGGCCGCTCGCAGCAGCCCGCGCGTCCAGCGCAGCCCCTCCTCCGCCGCCTCGTCCGCCGGGGTCAGCGAGGCGGCGATCGAGCGTTCCAGGGCCTCGGGCAGCCCGGCACCGGGTTCCGTCGCGGCGAGGGTCTCCCGCCAGCGGTCGGCGCCGCCCGCGAGGAGCGGGGCCACGGCGTCCTGCTTGGAGCGGAAGTACCGGTAGAAGGTGCGCAGCGCGACGCCGGCCCGCAGGGAGATGTCCTCGGCCGTGGTGCCGTCGGGGCCGTGCTCGGTGAAGAGCTCGGCGGCGGCGCGCGCGATGTCCAGCTGGGTGGCGGCCTTGCGGCGTTCCGTCAGCGTCCGGGTGGGGGGCGTGGCGCCCTCGGGCTTGGTGCTCACCGTACGAAGCGTACGCCCGCGCCTGCCTTCGATGCA
Organism: Streptomyces griseoluteus; assembly: GCA_000717735.1. Classification (GTDB taxonomy): domain Bacteria; phylum Actinomycetota; class Actinomycetes; order Streptomycetales; family Streptomycetaceae; genus Streptomyces; species Streptomyces griseoluteus_A. Next base: position 174,182 of record JOBE01000009.1, read on the forward strand.
TGACGTGCAGTTATGGCAAATCGTGCCACTTGGGCGTACCGTGGCGGCATTCCGCACACGGCTCGGCACCCCGAGCCGACATCGAGAGGTGGCCGCCATGAACCAGCTGACCCGTTACGAAGGACGCCGCGCCCTCATCACCGGCGGCGGCTCCGGCATCGGCCAGGCCACCGTCCTGCGCCTGCTCGCCGAGGGCGGCCGGGTCGTCGCCGCCGACATCAGCGAGGACGGCCTGAAGGACACCGCCGCCAAGGCCGGCGACGCCGCAGGCCGGCTCACCACCGTCGTCGTGGACGTCGCGGACGAGGCCTCCGTGCGCGCCGGCGTCGCCGCCGCCGTCGAGGCGCTCGGCGGCCTGGACGTCCTGGTCAACGCGGCCGGCGTGCTGCGCTCCTCGCACACCCACGAGACGAGCCTCGACTCCTTCGAGCAGGTGATACGGATCAACCTCACCGGCACGTTCCTCATGATCCGCGAGGCGATCCCCGCCCTCCTGGAGGGCGAAGGCTCCGCAGTCGTGAACTTCTCCTCCACCTCCGCGATGTTCGCCCACCCCTACATGGCGGCCTACGCGGCCAGCAAGGGCGGCATCCAGTCCATGACCCACGCGCTCGCCGCCGAGTACGCCAAGCAGGGCATCCGCTTCACCGCCGTCCAGCCCGGCTCCATCTCCTCCGGCATGACCGACGGCAGCGGCGCCAGCCGCCAGAGCGTCGGCCCCGGCCTGCCCGAGGACACCGACTGGTCCCTCTTCGCGAAGCTCGCCCCCGCCCTCGGCCAGGGCTTCGCGGGACCCGAGACCGTCGCGGGCGTCGTCGCCATGCTGGCGAGCGAGGACGGGAAGTTCATCACCGGCACCGAGGTCCGCGTCGACGGCGGAACGCACTTCTGACGCGCACGGGGCAGGGCGCCGCCCCGGTCACCCGGCCGGCGTCCTACCCCGCGCCGAAGCGCTCCCACAGCCGCGGGAAGCGCGCCGCGAGCACGTCGTCGTCCGACAGGTCGAAGGGGGTGCCGAGCGGCTCCCCGCCCGGCATCGGAATGCCCAGGTCAGGGGTCTCGGCGCCGGTCAGCCGCTCGTACGCCTCGTCCGCGGCGAAGCCGATCTCCTCGCCGTCCCCGTCGATCTCCGCGTCGAAGTCGTCGAGCAGCTCCGCCAGGGCGTCCGGATCGTGCACCGCGCCCTCGTAGACCTCCCGGCCCTGGCCGATGAGCCAGCAGCGGAACGAGTCGAAGACCTCGTCCCCCGCCCCGTCGAAGAGCACGGCCGCCGCGCCCCACAGATCCCAGAGGTACGCGCGGTTGTAGCGGGCCTCGAAATGGCGCGCGTAGTCGAGCACGGAGTCGGGGTCCAGCCGGGTCAGCCGTTCCACGAGCAGGTCGGCCTGTTCCTCGGGGTCGCCCTCGGCGTCCTCGCGGCCGGCATCGATGATCTCCCAGAACTCGGTCTCGTCCATCACGGCACCAGCATCGTGGCTCGGGGGGTGCGACGCACCCGGAAAGCCCGAAATGAAACCGGACACAAGGTGTCGTACTTTCCTGCGAATCTGGGCGCATGACAACCGAGACGAAGCCGCTGCACGGACGGATCTGCCTGGTCGCGGGCGCCACCCGGGGAGCGGGACGGGCCATCGCCGTCCAGCTGGGAGCCGCCGGAGCCACCGTGTACGTCACCGGCCGCACCACCCGCGAGAAGCTCAGCGAGGTCGGCCGGGCGACCGAGACCATCGAGGAGACCGCCGAACTGGTGACGGCGGCGGGCGGCGAGGGCATCGCCGTCCCCACCGACCATCTGGAGGTCGGGCAGGTCCGGGCCCTCGTCGACCGGATCGACCGGGAGCGGGGGCGGCTCGACGTCCTCGTCAACGACGTGTGGGGCGGCGAGCACCTGGTCACCTTCGGCAGGAAGACGTGGGAGAACGACCTCACCGGCGGTCTGCGGATGCTCGAACTCGGCGTGCGGACCCACGCCATCACCTCGCACACGGCACTGCCGCTCCTCGTCCGCGAGCGCGGCGGCCTCGTCATCGAGGTCACCGACGGCACCGCCGCGTACAACGGCACCCGCTACCGGGAGAACCTCTTCTACGACCTCGCCAAGAACGCCCCCATCCGGATGGCCTTCGGCCTCGGCAAGGAGCTGGAGGAGTACGGCGGCACGGCGGTCGCGCTCACCCCCGGCTGGCTCAGGTCCGAGCAGATGCTCGCTGGCTTCGAGGTCACCGAGGAGAACTGGCGCGACGCCGTCGAGAAGATCCCCGACTTCGCGGTCTCCGAGTCCCCGGTGTACGTGGGCCGGGCGGTCGCCGCCCTCGCCGCCGACCCCGACCGCCACCGCTGGAACGGCCGGTCGCTGTCCAGCGGGCAGCTGGCGAAGGAGTACGGCTTCACCGACGCCGACGGCTCACAGCCGGACGCCTGGGGCTTCATCGTCGCCGGCGAGACGGGCACGCCGGACGTGAACGACTACCGGTAGGCCGGCGGCGCGGAAGGCTCACCCGTACGCCTCACCCGTACGCCTCACCCGCACGCCTCACTCGTACGACTCCGCCAGCGCGCGGGCCGCGTCCCGGAAGCGGGCGCGCAGGGCCGCCGGGGCCAGCACCTCGGCCTCGGCGCCCAGGGCGAGCAGCTGGGAGAAGGCGACCTCCTCGCTCTCCACCGGGAGCGTCGCCGTCACCCGGCCCTCCGCGTCCCGCGTCCCCGCCGCCAGAGCCTCCTCCGCGGCCGCGCGGTCCGTCACGTACGGCAGCCTCCGGGCCCCGGCCTCCGAGAGCCGCACGACGACCTCGGCGCGCAGGATCGACCGGGCGAACTCCGCCGCGCGTTCGGCCCAGAAGGCCGCCAGGTCGAAGTCCTCGTCCCGGACGAACCGCTCCTCGCCCACGGCCACCGCCGTGAAGCGGTCCACCCGGTACGTACGGAAGACCTGACCTGAGCGGGCGCACACGTACCAGACGCCCGCCTTCAGGACGAGACCGTACGGCTGGAGCTCCCGCTCCACCTCCTCGCCGTCACCGCGCCGGTAGCGGGTCGAGACCCACCGGTCGTCCCAGACGGCCTCCGCGACCGGCGCCAGCAGCTCCGGGGTCTCGGGCTCCTGGTACCAGCCGGGCGCGTCCAGGTGGAAACGCCGGTCCACCGCGTCGGGGGCGTCCCGCAGCGAGGGCAGCAGCGCCGCCGACACCTTGAGCCGGGCCGCCGACGCCGCGTCCGCGAGCCCCAGGTCACGCAGCGCGCCCGGCAGCCCCGACAGGAACAGCGCCTCCGCCTCGCCGCGCGCCAGGCCCGTCAGACGCGTGCGGTAGCCCCCGACGAGGCGGTAGCCGCCGGCCCGGCCCCGGTCGGCGTAGACCGGGACCCCCGCCTCGGAGAGCGCCAGGGCGTCCCGGGTGATCGTGCGCTCCGACACCTCCAGCTCGGCGGCGAGTTCGGCCGCCGTCATCGACGGACGCGACTGGAGCAGGAGGACCAACTTGATGAGGCGGGCGGCACGCATGAGTCCCATTTTCAGGGCTCGGCTCGCCTCCGGGGCGCCAAAGCCGGGCTCACAGCCCCGACCGTGCTCGCCCCCTCGTTCCTCGGGGGCTCCGCGCGCTCGGGGCTGTTCCCCCGGCGCGCCCCTTCGGCTCGCTCGCCGGGTCCTCGGCGTGGACGCGACAGGTCCCGAGGGTGGACGTGCCGAGGGGCCGCGCCGTACGGGGAGGTACGGACGCGGCCCCTCGGGCGGTCAGGTGGCCGGACTACAGGCCGTAGCGCTCGCGCGCCTCCTTCACGGCCGTCGCACGGACCTCGCCGCGCCGCGCCAGCTGCGCGAGCGCCGCGACGACGATCGACTGGGCGTCGACGCCGAAGTGGCGGCGGGCCGCGTCACGGGTGTCCGAGAGGCCGAAGCCGTCGGCGCCGAGCGAGGACCAGTCCTGCTCGACCCACTGCGCGATCTGGTCAGGGACCTGGCGCATGTAGTCGGAGACGGCGAGGACCGGGGAGGTGACGCCTTCGAGCGCCTTGCGCAGGTACGGCACCTGCTCCTCGCCGCGCAGCAGCGCCGCGTCGGCCTCCAGGGCGTCGCGCCGCAGCTCCGTCCAGGAGGTCGCGGACCACACGTCGGCGCCCACGCCCCACTCGGCGGCGAGCACCTTCTGCGCTTCCAGGGCCCAGTGGATGGCCGTACCCGAGGAGAGCAGCTGGATGCGCGGCGCGTTCGCGGGCAGGTCGAGACCGGCCGACTCCGCGGTGTTGAAGCGGTAGAGGCCCTTGACGATGCCCTCGTCGACGCCGGACGGCTTGGCCGGCTGCGGCATCGGCTCGTTGTAGACGGTGAGGTAGTAGAAGACGTTCTGGTCCTCGCCCTCGGCGACCTCGCCGTACATCCGGCGCAGACCCTCCTTGACGATGGCCGCGACCTCGTAGGCGAACGCCGGGTCGTACGTCAGGGCCGCCGGGTTGGTGGCCGCGATCACCGGCGAGTGGCCGTCGGCGTGCTGGAGGCCCTCACCGGTCAGGGTCGTGCGGCCGGCCGTCGCGCCGATGAGGAAGCCGCGGCCGAGCTGGTCGCCGAGCTGCCACATCTGGTCGGCGGTCCGCTGCCAGCCGAACATCGAGTAGAAGATGTAGAACGGGATCATCGCCTCGCCGTGCGTGGAGTACGCGGTGGAAGCGGCGATGAAGTCGGCCATCGAACCGGCCTCGGTGATCCCCTCGTTGAGGATCTGGCCGTTGACGGCCTCCTTGTAGTACATCAGCTGGTCGCGGTCGACCGGCTCGTACGTCTGGCCCTTCGGCGAGTAGATGCCGAGCGACGGGAACAGCGACTCCATACCGAAGGTACGGGCCTCGTCCGGGACGATCGGGACCCAGCGCTTGCCGGTCTCCTTGTCGCGGATCAGGTCCTTGACCAGGCGGACGAACGCCATCGTCGTGGCCATCGACTGCGTGCCGGAGCCCTTGTCGAAGGCGGCGAAGGCCTTCTCGGCCGGGGCGGGCAGCGGCGCGAGCGGCTGGGTGCGGCGCGCCGGGGCCGGGCCGCCGAGGGCCGCGCGGCGCTCCTGGAGGTAGCGGACCTCGGGGGAGTCGGCGCCGGGGTGGCCGTAGGGCACCTGGCCGTCGACGAACTGCGCGTCCGAGATGGGGAGTTCGAGAAGGTCACGCATGTTCTTGAACTCGTCGGTGGAGAGCTTCTTCATCTGGTGGTTCGCGTTCTTCGACGCGAACCCCTCGCCGAGGGTGAAGCCCTTGACGGTCTGCGCGAGGATGACCGTCGGCGCGCCCTTGAACTCCACGGCGGCCTTGTACGCGGCGTACACCTTGCGCGGCTCGTGGCCACCGCGCGAGAGGTGGAAGCACTCCAGGATCTTGTCGTCGCTGAGCAGCTGCGCCATCGCGACGAGCGCCGGGTCCTTGCCGAAGAAGTCCTGGCGGATGTAGGCGGCGTCGCGGGTCTGGTACGTCTGGACCTGCGCGTCCGGCACCTCGCGGAGGCGGCGGACGAGGGCGCCGGTGGTGTCGAGCGCGAACAGCTCGTCCCAGGCGTTGCCCCACAGCGACTTCACGACGTTCCAGCCGGCGCCGCGGAACTGGGCCTCCAGCTCCTGCACGATCTTGAAGTTGGCGCGGACCGGGCCGTCGAGGCGCTGCAGGTTGCAGTTGATGACGAAGGTCAGGTTGTCCAGACCCTCGCGGGCGGCCAGGGCGAGGGCCGCGGTCGACTCGGGCTCGTCCATCTCGCCGTCACCGAGGAACGCCCACACGTGCGAGGCGGAGACGTCCTTGATGGAGCGGTTGGTCAGGTAGCGGTTGAAGCGCGCCTGGTAGATCGCGGAGAGCGGGCCCAGACCCATGGAGACGGTGGGGAACTCCCACAGCCAGGGGAGGCGCCGCGGGTGCGGGTAGGAGGGCAGGCCGTTGCCGCCGGACTCCTGCCGGAAGTTGTCGAGGTGGGCCTCGTTCAGACGGCCGTCCAGGAACGCGCGGGCGTAGATGCCGGGGGCGGCGTGACCCTGGATGTAGAGCTGGTCGCCGGAACCGACCGCGTCTCCGGAGTCCTTGCCCTTGAAGAAGTGGTTGAAGCCGGTCTCGTACAGCCAGGCGGCCGACGCGAAGGTGGCGATGTGGCCGCCGACGCCGTACTTGGAGCCGCGGCTGACCATCGCGGCCGCGTTCCAGCGGTTCCAGGCGGTGATCCGGCGCTCCATGGCCTCGTCGCCGTCGAAGGCGGCGCCCGTCGGCTCGGCGGAGGTCGGGATGGTGTTGACGTAGTCCGTCTCGAGCAGCTTGGGCAGGTCCAGGCCCGCGCCCTCGGCGTGCTGGAGCGTGCGGCGCATCAGGTAGGCGGCCCGGTGGGGGCCGGCGGCCTTGGTGACGGCGTCCAGGGAGGCCGCCCACTCGGCGGTCTCCTCGGTGTCACGGTCCGGGAGCTGGTCGAGCTCGCTCGGAATCTTGCCTACGGGATCGGTCATGATCGCCGCCTTCCGGACAGGTGGGGGTGGAGAAGGGGTGCCTTGTCTGGCAGGACAGGGCGAAGGGCCGGGTAGCGGCCCGCCGAAGACTGTAAACCGGCGATCGATGATCGATCAAAGGGTTGAAGAGGAAAACCTCTTCAGATCGAGAAAGTCGGCACAGGGTGCCGCGAAACAGGGCACCCGGTGCCTCGATTCGGCTTGTTTTCGCAGGTGGGGACGGCTGTCTGAGAAGGCACTCGCACGGATGAGCGGGTCCACCGTACGGTGGACCCGCTCATCACCCGCTCACTCTGCGTACACGCGTGGGGCTCAGGCGCGCGGCGCGCAGCCGAGGACGTGCGCCTTCACCAGGGCTCCGATGTTCGGATCGCCCCGGCGGAAGGCCTCCACCAGCTCCTGGTGCTCCTCCGCGTACGACTTCTGGACCGTGCCCAGCCAGCGGATCGACAGGGCCGTGAACACCTCGATGCCGAGCGTCTCCCAGGTGTGCAGCAGGACCTTGTTCCCCGCCGCCTTCACCAGCTCCCGGTGGAACGCCACCGTGTGCCGCACCTGGGCCGTACCGTCGGCCGCCGCGTCGGCCTCGTACAGCGCCGCCACGTGCGGTTCCAGGGCCGAGCAGTCGGTCGCGAGCCGGCCGGCCGCCAGCTCGGCCGCGATCTGCTCCAGACCGGCGCGGACGGGGTAGCTCTCCTCCAGGTCCGCCGCGGTCAGGTTCCGCACCCGGACGCCCTTGTTCGGCGCCGACTCGATCAGCCGCAGCGACTCCAGCTCCCGCAGCGCCTCGCGGACCGGGGTCTGGGAGACCTCCAGCTCGGTCGCGATCCGGCGCTCCACGATCCGCTCTCCCGGCTTCCAGCGGCCACTGACGATCCCCTCCACGATGTGCTCGCGGATCTGCTCGCGCAGCGAGTGGACGACGGGGACGGTCATGACGCGGCTCCTCGGGGAGTGTTGACTCTCAAGACAATACGGCGGCGCCCCCGCCCGGAAACACTTCCGGACGGGGGCGCCGCAGGTGAGGCTCGTTACGTTGCCAGGACGGCGACGTGTTTACAGGCCGAGGTCGACCTCGAACTCGCCGGCCTCCAGGATCGCCTTGACGGCCGTCAGGTAGCGGGCGGCGTCGGCGCCGTCCACCAGACGGTGGTCGTAGGACAGCGCGACGTACGTCATGTCGCGGATCGCGATCGTCTCACCCAGGTCCGGGTGGTTGATGACGACCGGGCGGCGCACGGTGGCGCCGATGCCCAGGATGGCGACCTGGTTCGGGGGCACGATGATCGTGTCGAACAGCGCGCCGCGCGAACCGGTGTTGGAGATGGTGAAGGTCGCACCGGCCAGGTCGTCCGGCGTGATCTTGCTGGCGCGCACGGCGCCGGCCAGCTCCGCGGTCTTCTTCGAGATGCCGGCGATGTTGAGGTCGCCCGCACCCTTGATGACCGGGGTCATCAGACCCTTCTCGGAGTCCACCGCGATACCGATGTTCTCGGTGTCGAAGTAGGTGATCGTGCCCTCGTCCTCGTTGATCCGGGCGTTGATGACCGGGAAGGCCTTCAGCGCCTGGGCCGCCGCCTTGACGAAGAACGGCATCGGGGAGAGCTTGACGCCCTCACGGGCCGCGAACGCGTCCTTGGCACGGGCGCGCAGCTTCATCAGCTTGGTGATGTCGACCTCGACGACCGAGGTCAGCTGGGCCTGGCCGTGCAGCGCCTTCATCATGTTGTCGCCGATGACCTTGCGCATGCGGGTCATCTTGACCGTCTGACCGCGCAGCGGCGAGACCTCGAGGGACGGGGCCTTCGGGGCGGCGGCGGCATGGCCACCGGCAGTCACAGCGGCGGGGGCGGCCGCGGCGGCCTTCTTGGCCTCGGCGGCCGCGAGGACGTCCTGCTTGCGGATGCGACCGCCGACGCCCGAGCCCTTGACGGCCGCCAGGTCGACACCGTTCTCGGTGGCGAGCTTGCGGACCAGCGGGGTCACGTACGCGCCGTCCTCGGCCGGAGCCGCGGGAACCGGGGTGACCACGGCCGGGGCGAGGGACGGGGCGGCGGCGACCGGAGCCGGAGCGGCGACCGGGGCGGCCGGCGCGGGGGCCGGAGCCGGGGCGGTGGCCGGAGCCGGAGCCGGAGCGGCCGGCGCGGGAGCCGGGGCCGCGGCCGGAGCCGGGGCGGCGGCCGGAGCGGCACCCGCGGCGCCGATGACGGCCAGCTTGGCGCCGACCTCGGCGGACTCGTCCTCGGCGACGACGATCTCCAGGAGGACACCGGAGACCGGGGCCGGGATCTCGGTGTCGACCTTGTCCGTGGAGACCTCGAGCAGCGGCTCGTCGGCCTCGACGGACTCGCCGACCGACTTCAGCCAGCGGGTGACGGTGCCCTCGGTGACGGACTCGCCGAGCGCCGGAAGCACGACGTCGGTGCCCTCGGCGGAACCGCCGCCGGCGGCGGCCTCGGCCGTCGGGGCCGGAGCCGGGGCCTGGGCCTCGGTGGACGGGGCGGCCTGCGGCGCGGGGGCCGGGGCCTCCTGCTGCGGGGCGGCCGGAGCCGGAGCGGCCTCGGCGGCCGGGGCGGCGGCAGCGGCGGGGGCGCCGGAGCCGTCGTCGATGATGGCCAGCTCGGCACCGACCTCGACCGTCTCGTCCTCGGCGACCTTGATGGAGGCCAGGATGCCCGAGGCGGGGGCGGGGATCTCGGTGTCGACCTTGTCGGTCGAGACCTCGAGCAGCGGCTCGTCGGCCTCGACACGCTCACCCTCGGCCTTGAGCCAGCGGGTGACGGTGCCCTCGGTGACGCTCTCGCCGAGCGCCGGCAGGGTTACGGAAACCGACATGGTTTCAGTTGCTCCTAACGAATTGCGGAAAGTGGTCGTCGCGCCCTGTGATGACGTGAGCGTCAGTCGTGGGAGTGCAGCGGCTTGCCGGCCAGGGCCAGGTGGGCCTCGCCGAGCGCCTCGTTCTGCGTCGGGTGGGCGTGGATGAGCTGCGCGACCTCGGCCGGCAGCGCCTCCCAGTTGTAGATCAGCTGCGCTTCGCCGACCTGCTCGCCCATGCGGTCACCGACCATGTGGACGCCGACCACGGCACCGTCCTTGACCTGGACGAGCTTGATCTCGCCCGCGGTCTTGAGGATCTTGCTCTTGCCGTTGCCCGCGAGGTTGTACTTCAGGGCGACGACCTTGTCCGCGCCGTAGATCTCCTTGGCCTTCGCCTCGGTGATGCCGACGGAGGCGACCTCGGGGTGGCAGTACGTCACCCGCGGCACGCCGTCGTAGTCGATCGGGACGGCCTTCAGGCCGGCCAGGCGCTCCGCGACGAGGATGCCCTCGGCGAAACCGACGTGCGCGAGCTGGAGCGTCGGGACGAGGTCGCCCACGGCCGAGATCGTCGGCACGTTGGTGCGCATGTACTCGTCGACCAGGACGTAGCCGCGGTCCATCGCGACGCCCTGCTCCTCGTAACCGAGACCCGCGGAGACCGGGCCGCGGCCGATGGCGACGAGCAGCACCTCGGCCTCGAAGGTCTTGCCGTCGGCCAGGGTGACCCTGACGCCGCTGTCGGTGTACTCGGCGGACTGGAAGAACGTGCCGAGGTTGAACTTGATGCCGCGCTTGCGGAACGCGCGCTCAAGAAGCTTCGAGCTGTTCTCGTCCTCGACCGGGACGAGGTGCTTCATGCCCTCGATCACCGTGACGTCGGTGCCGAAGGACTTCCAGGCGGAGGCGAACTCGACGCCGATGACGCCGCCGCCCAGGATGATCGCGGACTCCGGGACCCGGTCCAGGGTCAGCGCGTGGTCCGAGGTGATGATCCGGTTGCCGTCGATCTCCAGGCCCGGGAGCGACTTCGGTACGGAGCCCGTGGCGAGGAGGACGTGACGGCCCTCGACGCGACGGCCGTCCACGTCGACGGAGGTCGGGGAGGAGAGGCGGCCGGTGCCCTCGATGTAGGTCACCTTGCGGGAGGCGACGAGACCCTGCAGACCCTTGTACAGGCCCGAGATCACGTCGTCCTTGTACTTGTGCACGCCCTTGATGTCGATGCCCTCGAAAGAGGCCTTGACACCGAACTGCTCCGCCTCGCGCGCCTGGTCGGCGACCTCGCCGGCGTGGAGCAGGGCCTTCGTCGGGATGCAGCCGTTGTGCAGGCAGGTGCCGCCGAGCTTGTTCTTCTCGATCAGTGCGACGTCCAGGCCCAGCTGCGCTCCGCGCAGGGCCGCGGCGTAACCGCCGCTACCGCCGCCGAGGATCACTAGGTCGAAAACGGTGCTGGCGTCGTTCGCCACGTCACGTCCTCCATGCATGTGCGCTCGTCGCCGGTCGTCGAAGACCAGGCGGCGGCTGGTGTCCGGCCGCTTTATTTCGGCCCTGTGGTGGGGGCCCTGTCCTGCCGAGAACCCATCTTCGCACTTGTTGACGGACGGCGGGACGCGGGGCCGTGCTCTGAGACGGCCGATCGTCCGTACGGCCGGGTCCCGGCGGCGTACGAACCTACGGATTTCGTCGCGAGCGAACGGGCGGCGAACAGTACGGCCCCGGGCGCGAAGCCCGGGGCCGTACCGTCACGCCACTGCTCAGAGCTCGCCGGCGGCGGTGCGCTCGGCCAGCTTCACCAGGGTGCGGACCGAGGAGCCGGTGCCGCCCTTGGGGGTGTAGCCGTAGGGGGCGCCCTCGTGGAAGGCGGGGCCCGCGATGTCCAGGTGGGCCCAGGTGATGCCCTCGCCCACGAACTCCTGGAGGAAGAGACCGGCGACCAGACCGCCGCCCATCCGCTCACCCATGTTGGCGATGTCGGCGGTGGGGGAGTCCATGCCCTTGCGCAGGTCCGCGGGGAGCGGCATCGGCCAGGACTGCTCGCCGACCTCCTCGGCGATCTCGTGGATCGCGGAGCGGTAGTCGTCGTCGTTGGCCATGATGCCGAAGGTGCGGTTGCCCAGCGCCAGGACCATGGCGCCGGTCAGGGTCGCCACGTCGACGATCGCGTCCGGGTGCTCCTCGGAGGCGCGGGTCAGCGCGTCGGCGAGGACGAGCCGGCCCTCGGCGTCGGTGTTCAGGACCTCGACGGTCTTGCCGCTGTACATGCGGAGCACGTCACCCGGGCGGGTGGCGGAGCCGGACGGCATGTTCTCGGCGAGGGCGAGCCAGCCGGTGACGTTGACCTCGAGGCCGAGGCGGGCCGCGGCGACGACGGCGGAGAACACGGCGGCGGCGCCGCTCATGTCGCACTTCATCGTCTCGTTGTGGCCGGCCGGCTTCAGGGAGATGCCGCCCGAGTCGTAGGTGATGCCCTTGCCGACGAGGGCGAGGGTCTTCTCCGCCCTCGCGTGGGTGTACGCGATCCGGACCAGGCGCGGCGGGTTCTCGGAGCCGTTGCCGACGCCCAGGATGCCGCCGTAGCCGCCCTTGGCGAGCGCCTTCTCGTCGAGGATCTGGACCTTGAGGCCGTGCTCCTTGCCGGCGGCCTGAGCGGCGGCGGCGAAGGCGGCCGGGGTCAGGTCGTTCGGCGGCATGTTGATCAGGTCGCGGGCGCGGTTGATCTCCTCCGCGACGGCCTGGGCGCGCTCGGCGGCGGCCTTGTGGGCCTTGTCGCGCGGCTTGGCGCCCAGCAGGGCGACCTCGGCGAGGGGCTTCTTCGCGTCCTTGCCGTTCTCCTGGTAGGCCGTGAAGGCGTACGCGCCGAGCAGGGCGCCCTCCGCGATGGCGGCGGCGTCGTCGGCGGTGGCGATCGGCAGCGCGAACGCGGCCTTCTTCGCACCCGTCAGGATGCGGGCGGCGGTACCGGCGGCGCGGCGCAGGGTCTCGGCGCCGAAGGACTCGCCGTCCTCGGGGGCGGAGCCCAGGCCGACGGCGAGCACGACGGGGGCCTTGAGACCGGCGGGGGCGGGCAGCTTGGTCGCCTCACCCTCGGCACCGGAGGCGCCCAGGGTCTCCAGGACGGCGGCGAGCCGGCCTTCGAAGGCCTTGTCGACGGCCTCGGCGCCCGGGGCGACGACGAGCGCCTTCCCGGACTTCGCGACGCCGACGACGAGGGCGTCGGCGCGCAGCGTCGCCGCGCCGGCAGTGCTGAGAGTGAGAGCAGTCACGGTGGTGAAATCTCGCTTCCATTGAGTTCTGTGGCGGTCGAGGGATAGGCCGACCGTGCCCGCCGCATCGTATTTCGGCCCGGAGAGCGCCGAGAACGAGCCTACGCTCGCTCACCCGCTTCGCTCACGGCGGCGGTGATTCACTCATCCGTGGTGTCTCTTTCATGTTTACCGTTCTGGCTCGGAGCGCTCCTCCACACTCGCCTCAGTCACGCAAGGACGACCCGCTCGTCTTCGCATCATCTGCAGCATCTCCACAGCTCCCCCGCCCCCGATCCGGGCGCGGGCGGACCTGCCGAGGGGGGACACCACCCGATGGACTCCGGCCGAATCCGTACGCCCAGAACCGCGCCCCGCACCGGCCGCGGCGCCCGCTCCGCGCCCCGTACCACCGGCGGCGCACCCCGCACCGCCCGTGTCGCGGCCCTCGCCACCGCCGCGCTGCTCGCCACCGTCGTGCCGTCCGCGCAGGCCGTCGCCGCGACGCCGCCCCGCGTCGACCTCACCGTCCTCGTCGTCGACGACGGCGGCAGCGCGGTCGGGGCGATCACCGCCGAGCTGAAGGGCTCCGGCGTCCCGTACCGCAGGATCGACCTCAACGACCCGAACCGGCCGGTGCTGAACACGGCCTTCCTCAGTGACACGGTCGACGGGCGGCCCCGCGCCAAGTACCAGGGCGTCGTCCTGCCGCACGAGACCGCCTTCGGGCCCGACTCCGCCGAGCACACCGCCCTCCAGGCGTACGAGCGGACCTTCGGCATCCCGCAGGTCGACGCCTACACCTGGTCGCACCCCGGCGTCGGACTCGACTACACCAACGAGGGCGGCTGGTCCGGCGTCCTCGACGGCACCACCGCGGGAGTCACCCCAGCCGGGAAGGCGGGCCCCTTCCGGTACCTGTCCGGGGCGCTCACCTTCGAGGACAACGACCCCTCCATCGCCGAGAGTTACGGCTACGCGGGCCGCCCGCGCGCCGGCTACACCAGCTACCTCGACGTCCCCGTCGCCGGCTCCGACGGCGGCCGGGCCAGCCTCGTCGGCGAGTACGCGGCCGACGGGCGCCGCGAACTCGTCGTCACGTTCGCCTACAACCAGCACCAGCGGCAGTTCCGGGCCCTCGCCCGCGGCATCGTCGAATGGCTCACCCAGGGCGTCCACCTCGGACAGAGCCGCAACTACCTCTCCGTCCACGTCGACGACGTCTTCGCCCCCGACGCCCGCTGGGACACGGCCCTCGACTGCACCCCCGGCGACTTCGACTGCGCCGGCGACGACGGCGAGGGCGTCGACCCGATCCGGATGACGGTCGCCGACGCCCAGTACGCCGCCGCCTGGCAGAAGGCCTCCGGCTTCACCCTCGACATGGTCTACAACGGTGGCCAGGGCGAGCAGTGGAGGACCGAGCACGGCGGCAGCGACCCGCTCACCGACCGGCTCGTCGCGGACCGCGCCCAGTACCGGTGGATCAACCACACCTACACCCACCCCTTCCTCGGCTGCGTCCAGGACAACGCCGTCGTCCCCTGGCAGTGCGCCAAGGACACCGCGGGGAACACCCTCTGGGTCGGCCGCTCCGCACTCTCCGGCCAGATCCGGAACAACCACAACTGGGCCGTCGGCAAGGGCCTCTCCGTCGACCGTGCCGAACTCGTCACCGGCGAGCACTCCGGCCTCAAGACCCTCCCCCAGCAGCCCGTCGACAACCCCAACCTCGCCGGAGCCCTCGCCGACAACGGCGTCAAGTGGATCGCGAGCGACAACTCCCGCGAACCGCAGCAACGTTCCCTCGGCACCACCACCGGCGCCGCGAAGACCGTGCCCCGCCACCCCATGAACGTGTACTACAACGTGGGCACCGCCGCCGAGATGACCGACGAGTACAACTGGGTCTACACCTCCCGCGCCGACGGCGGCAGCGGCGTCTGCGAGATCAACCCGGCCTCCACCTGCCTGCCCGCCCCGCTCCCCACCACCACGGGCTACGCCGACCACATCGTCCCGCAGGAGGCCCGCACCGCCCTCTCCCACGTGATGGGCAACGACCCCCGCCCGCACTACGTCCACCAGTCCAACCTCGCCGAGGAACGCCTCCTCTACCCCGTACTCGACAAGGTGCTCGCCGACTACCGGGCCCTCTTCGCGCCCAGCGCGCCCGTGGTGAACCCCCGTCACAGGGACGTCGGCACCGAACTCAACCGCCGCGCCGCCTGGGACCAGGCCGTCGCCGCCGGCAGGGTCACCGCCTACCGCATCGGCTCCACGGTCACCGTCAAGGCACCCGCCGGCGTCACCGCGCCGATCACCGCCCCCGAGGGCACCCGCAAGCAACTCCTCCTCGGTTCCACCGCCTTCGGCGCGCCCTACGGGGGCACCCGCTCCGCCTGGACCACGCCCGAACCGCTCCAGACCAGCGTCACACTCACGCTCCCGACCGCCTGACCAGCACGTTCTGGGGGGAACCGCACATGCCGAGCAGTGGCCGTCATGTCACCATGCTCACCGAAGGCACCTATCCGCACGTCCACGGCGGCGTCAGCACCTGGTGCGACCAGCTCGTCCGCGGCATGCCCGAGGTCGACTTCGAGATCCTCGCCCTCACCGGCAGCGGCCGCGAACCCGTCACCTGGGGGCTGCCGGACAACGTCACCCGGCACACCGCGTACCCCCTCTGGGGACCTTCGCAGGGGCCGGCCGCGCCCGGCCTGTTCGGCGGAGCACGCCGGCCCCTGCGGGGGCGCGACCGCCGCCGCTTCCTCGACACGTACGAACGGCTCCTGCTCTCCCTCCTCGACCCCGAGGCCGGCTACGACTTCGGCACCAGCCTGTACGAGCTGGCCGAACTCGCCCGGCAGGGACGGCTGACGACCGCCCTGCGCTCCGAGACGGCCCTGCGGTCCCTGATGTGGATCTGGACCATGCCGCACCTGCCGACGACCGCCGCCCGGCCCACCGTCCACGACGCGCTCACCGCCACCGACCTCCTCGAACACGCCCTGCGCCCCCTCGCCGCCCGGATATCCGCCGACGGCGTCGCGCACGCCGTCTCCAGCGGCCTCGCCACGCTGCCCGCGCTCGCCGCCCAGCACTTCGAAGGAGTGCCCTTCCTGCTCACCGAACACGGCATCTACCTCCGCGAGCGCTACCTCGGCTACCGCACCGAGGCGCAACGCTGGCCCGTCAAGGCCCTCATGCTCGGCTTCTACCGCGAGCTCAACACCCTCGGCTACCGCAAGGCCGACCTCATCACCCCCTGCAACCAGTACAACCGGCGCTGGGAGGAGCGCGGCGGCGCCCCCGCCGACCGCATCCGCACCGTCTACAACGGCGTAGACCCGGCCCTCTTCCCGGAGGCGGGACCCGAACCCGAGACCCCCACCCTCAGCTGGTGCGGGCGGATCGACCCCATCAAGGACCTGGAGACCCTGATCAGGGCGTACGCGATCTGCCGTGCCGAACTGCCCGCGCTGCGGCTGCGGCTGTTCGGCCCGGTCCCGGCCGGGAACGAGGACTACCTGACCCGCCTGGAGAAGCTCGCCGCCGAACTCGGCGTCACCGACGGCGTCAGCTTCGAGGGCCGGGTCTCCGAGGTGCCGCGCGCCTACGCGGCGGGCAGCGTCGTCATGCTCTCCTCCATCAGCGAGGGCTTCCCCTTCTCCCTCATCGAGGCCATGTCCTGCGGCCGGGCCACCGTCTCCACGGACGTCGGCGGGGTACGGGAGGCCGTCGGCGACACCGGGATCGTCGTCCCGCCCCGTGAACCGGCCGTCATGGCCGCCGCCGTCACCGAACTCCTCGGGAACGGCGCCCGCCGCGCCGAACTCGGCCGCCTGGCACGGCAGCGGGTCATCGACCGGTTCACCCTGAACCGCTCCGTGGACGGCTTCCGCCAGATCTACCGCGAACTGGCGGGCGCCCGCCGACCGCGCCCGGCCCCCGCCGTCACCCCCGAGCCCCTCCGCCTGAGCATCCCCGCCCCGCGCCGCACCCCCACGGCCCTCGTCCCGGGAGGCACCCCGGCATGAGCGGCTCCCTCTGGCTGAAACCCCCGGGGACGGAAAACCCCCTCCCCGCGATCCCCCGCCCCCGCCGGGAGGGCATCGTCACGCCGGCCGTCCCCGGCACCCCGTCCCCCGCGGGGGACGGCCTCGCCGCCGACCCGCTCGACGCGCTCGTCGAGCGGCTCGACCCGTTCGTCGCCGTCGCCGTGCACCCGGACGAGATAGCCGCCCTCCTCGAGTCCGACGGCATGACCGACGACCACATCCGGCTCACCTACGGCCGCGACGACTCCTTCGCCCTCGCGGAGGACCTCTACGCGCGCGTGGAGCGGCGCCACCCCGCACCGGAGGCACCGCGGGGCGGACCCTGGCACACCGGGCTCGCCGGCTGTCTCCTGCGCGGCCTCGTCTTCGCGCTGCCCGGCCTCGCGTACGTCCTCGCCGCGCCGTTCCTCGCCGCCGAACAGGGCCGGTTCGGACTTCCCGGCGGAACCGTTCCGCTCCTCGGCGGCGCCGTCACCGGCTGGGTCTGGAACCAGACCCTGTCCCACCGCGCGTACACCTGGCTCGGCCTCGGCGACCGGCCCGCCGCCGCCCGCGCCCTGCTCACCGGCGCCCCGGCGGGCGCCCTGGCCGGCACCGCCGTCGCCTTCGCGACCGCCGCGCCCGGCGAGACCCCCGCGGCACTCTTCGCCGCCGGGCAGTCGCTCTACCTCGCCGCCGCGACCGTGCTCCTGGTCCTCGGCCGCGAACGCGCCCTGCTCTGCGCCCTCCTGCCGCTCGCCGGAGCCGTCCCCGCCTTGCGCTGGGACCTGCCCGACCTCCTGCGCGCCGCCCTCCTCCTCACCTCGCTCACCGCAGGCGTGGCCTTCGCCGCCCTCGTCCTGCGGCCCGGGGCGCGGCGCGGAGCGGCGGGCCGCGGCGGGCCTCCGCGCGCCGCCTCCCTCCCGTACGGCCTCTTCGGCCTCGGCAGCGGCCTCCTCGTCCTCCACGCGGGCGTCGGCGACACCCTGGTCAGCGGGGCAGGGGCGGTCATCGCGCTCACCCTCTCCATGGGGCCCGCCGAGTGGCTGCTGCACCGCTTCCGCGGCGAGAGCCTGACCCGGCTGCGGACGCTCACCACCGCCCGCGAGTTCCGCCGCGCCGTCACCGGGACCCTCGTGCTCTGCCTGGGCGGCTACCTCACCGTCCTCTTCGCCCTCACCGTCGCCGCGACCCTGGCCTGGCCGGGCGCGCCCTGGCCGACACCGGCCCGCCTCATCACCCTGCTCCTCCTCGGGACGGTGCTCTGGCTGGGCCTGCTGCTCCAGGCCTTCGGCGCGGTGCTGAGCGCGGCGGCCGTGTGCCTGCTCGCGGCGGCGGCGCAGACCGCGGACCCCGCGGCGGGCCCGGTGGCGGCCGGGGGAGCGGCGGCGGTGCTCGCCCTCCTCACCTGTGTTCTGCTGGTACGACCGACCGCCCACCGCCTTTAGGGGACAGGCCCGTGAATCGTTCCCTCCTGGTGCCGTTCTACGAGCACCCGGCCGACCGCCCCGAGTCCTGGTCGGCGCTCGTCGACGCGGCACCGTCGCTGTACGGCGTCGTCGTCAACCCGGCGAGCGGAGCGGGCGACGCTCCCGACCCGGCGTTCGCGGCGGCGGCCGGGCGACTGAGGGCGGCCGGTGTACGGCTCCTCGGGTACGCGGACACCGCCTACGGGCGCCGCCCGCACGCCGAGGTCGTCACCGACCTCGTCCGGCACCGCGACTGGTACGGCACCGACGGCGCCTTCCTCGACCAGGTGGCGACCGCGCCCGCCGGCCTCGCCCACTACCGGCGGATCGCGGTCGCGGCCAGGTCCGCCGGCGCCGCGACCCTCGTCCTCAACCACGGCGCGCACCCCGACCCCGGCTACGAGGAACTCGCCGACCTCCTCGTCACCTTCGAGGGCCCCTGGGACACGTACCGGACACTCGACCTGCCGGTCGCCGCCCACTACTGCCACCTCGTCTACGCGGCCCCGCCCGGCATCCGCCCCGCGACCCCCGTCCACTGCGCCGTCCCCGGCACCGGGGCGCACCCCTGGGGCACCCTTCCGCACCTCCTGGAGCCCGCCCGATGAGACGCCTCCTGCCCCTGCTCGCGGGCCTGCTGCTCCTCGCCACGGCCTGCACGGCGGGCCCAGGACCCGACCCGAAACCGGCGGAGGAGCGGTGGCGGCCGGCGCCGGGCCTCGCCTGGCAGTGGCAGCTCAGCGGCCGGCTCGACCCGACCGTCGACGTCCCCGTGTACGACATCGACGGCTTCGACCACCCCGCGTCGACGGTCACGGACCTGCACCGCAGGGGCCGCAAGGTCATCTGCTACCTCTCCACCGGCGCCTGGGAGGACTTCCGCCCCGACGCCGATCGCTTCCCGAAGTCCGTCCTCGGCAAGGGCAACGGCTGGGAGGGCGAGCGCTGGCTCGACATCCGCCGCACCGACGTCCTCGAACCCCTCATGGCAGAGCGCCTCGACATGTGCCGCACCAAGGGCTTCGACGCCGTCGAACCCGACAACATGGACGGCTTCGAGAACCGCACCGGCTTCCCCCTCACCGCCGCCGACCAGCTCCGCTACAACCGTCTGATCGCCCGCCTGGCGCACGAGCGGGGCCTCGCGGTGGGCCTCAAGAACGACCTGGACCAGATCCCGGAGCTGCTCCGGGACTTCGACTTCGCGGTCAACGAACAGTGCGCCGAGCACGACGAGTGCGACCGGCTCGTCCCGTTCGTCGCGGCGGGCAAGGCGGTCTTCCACGTCGAGTACGAGCTGGATACCGCCGAGTTCTGTCCGCAGGCCAGGAAACTGGGCCTCAGCTCCATGCTGAAGCGGTACGAGCTCGGGGTCTGGCGCCGGGCCTGCTGACGCGCCGGAGGGTCACCCCAGGGTCAGGGCGACGAGCGCGACCGTCGCCGCCGTCTCCTCCACCGCGCCGAACACGTCCCCCGTCACCCCGCCGAACCGCCGTACGCACCGCCGCAGCAGCAGCGCCGCCACGCTTAGGGCCGCACCGGCCGCCAGGACGTTCCGCACCGCGTCGTACGGGGAGAACAGCAGGCCCGTCGCCGCGCACGCCACCAGGACGAGCGCGGTCGTGAGGGTCGCGGAGCGGACGGGGACCGTGGCCGCGACGATCGCGCCGAGGCCTTCCGGGCGGGCGGCGGGGACGCCGTGGCGGGAGGCGTGGGTGAGGGCGAGGCGGGCGACGGTGGCGGCGAGGACGGCACCGGCCGTGCCGTGCGCCCAGCTCTCCCCGTACAGCTCGAAGAGCGCGGCGACCTGGGCGAGCAGGACGAGGAGCAGCACGATGACGCCGAACGGGCCCACGTCCGACTGCTTCATGATGCGCAGCGCGTCCTCGGCGGGCTTGGCGCTGCCGAGGCCGTCGGCGGTGTCCGCGAGGCCGTCGAGGTGGAGGCCTCGGGTGAGGGCGGCCGGTGCGGCGGTGGTGACGACGGCGGCGAGCAGCGGGCCCGAGCCGAGTGCCAGGAACGCGCCGCCGAGCGCGGCGGCGCAGAGTCCGACGGTCAGACCGGCCAGCGGGGCGCAGAGCATGCCGGCGCGCGCCGCGTCCCGGTCCCAGCGGGTGATGCGGGCGGGGAACACGGTGAGGGTGCCGAAGGCGAAACGCAGGCCGTCCATCCGGGCAGGGTAATGGCCGCTCCTGGGCGGTAGATTGCGCATACCGCGCATTCCACGCACTTCGGAACGGGGTGGCATGGGTCACTGGTTCTCCCGCAACATCGTCGAACCGGGGAAGCTCCCGATGCTTCTCGCGCTGACCTCGTTCGTCGTGACGTTCCTGGTCACACGGACCGTCACCCGGATGATCCGGGCGGGGAAGGGGCCCTTCCGGAACGTCTCCTCCGGCAGCGTCCATATCCATCATGTCGTGCCCGGCGTCGTCCTCGCCGTCCTCGGTGGCTTCGGCGCGGTGGGCAGCGGCCGGCACGGGCTCGGCGCGGCCGTGTTCGCCGTGGTCTTCGGGGTCGGCGCGGGGCTCGTCCTCGACGAGTTCGCGCTGATCCTGCACCTCGACGACGTGTACTGGAGCGATGAGGGCCGCAAGAGCGTCGAGGTGGTCGTCCTGACGGCGGCCCTGGTGGGGCTCGCCCTGAGCGGTTTCTCGCCGCTCGGTGTCGACGACATGACCGCCGACGAGCGCCAGGACCGGACCACCTTCATCCTGACCCTGGCGGTGAACTTCCTCTTCATCCTGATCGCCCTGGTGAAGGGGAAGTTCCGGATGGCCGTCCTCGGGGTCCTCGTCCCGTTCGTGGCGCTCGTCGGCGCCGTCCGGCTCGCCCGCCCCGGCTCCTGGTGGTCACGGCGGTTCTACGGGCGCCGCCACCGGGCACGGGCCCGTTCCCGGATCCGTACGTACCGCCACGACAAGCGCTGGACCAAGGTCCGGCGCCGCCTTCAGGACTTGATCGGCGGCTTCCAGGAGCGGGTCCCCGGCCGCGGTTCCACTCCCTCCTGATCACGCTCGCGCTCCCGACCGCGCTCGCGCCAGGCCTCGACCGCGATCAGGACGAGGACGCCGGCGATGGCGGCGAGATGCTCCTTGCCCGCCAGGTTCGGCTTGACGACCACCTCGACGACCATGGCCACGACCACCGCCGCCCCGGTCCAGTGGGCCCGGTAGCGCCGGCAGACGTAGACGGCGAGGCCCACCACGGCCGCCGAAGGACCGGTGTCGACCACCTGCGCGTCGGCGGCGGGCAGGCCGAGCGGGGTGCCCGGACCGAGGGCGATGCCCACACGCGCGTACAGCGTCCCGCAGAGCGTGGCCAGATAGGCCACGGCGAGCGTTCGCCCCCGCCCGAGACAGATCTCGGCGATCCCGAACACCAGCAGGACCTGGGCCAGGGCGCCCCACACGGGCAGGTCGAGCGCGGGGACGAAGAGCGAGAGCGGGGTCCGCAGCAGCGCGAGCCACAGCGGGTCCTCGGCCCGTACGGAACCGATGTCCTGGACCGGCTGATAGCCCCAGTCCTGGTTCTGGACGACCTGGAAGAGGGCGGTCAGGCAGACTGCGGCCAGTGTCATCGGCACCGCGCGCCACTTCTTCGTGACGAGCCCGGCCCGTACGGTGCCGGACAGCGGACCCCACTCGCGGCGCGCGAAGCCGCCCAGGGCCCCGCTCAACGCCCGCTCTCCAGATGCCTGCGGTGCAGCCACTTCGGTAGCCCGGGAGCCTCCAGGAACCCTTCGGCCCGCCCGGCGGCGAGGCCGATGCGCAACAGGTCCGCACTCTTCTCGAAGAGCATGAATCGGGGCTCCCAGATCGGTCGGTACTTGGCGTTGGCGCGGTACAGCGACTCGATCTGCCACCAGCGGGAGAAGAAGCTGAGCAGCGAACGCCACATGCGCAGCACGGGCCCCGCCCCGAGCTTCGAGCCACGTTCGAAGACGGAGCGGAACATCGCGAAGTTCAGTGAGACCTGAGTGATCCCGATCTCCTCGGCCCGCTGGAGGAGTTCGATGACCATGAACTCCATCAGGCCGTTCTCGGAGTCACGGTCACGGCGCATCAGGTCGAGCGAGAGCCCCTTGGGCCCCCAGGGGACGAAGGACAGCACGGCGCGCAGCTCGCCCTGCCCGTCGGTGCACTCCAGCATCACGCAGCGCCCGTCGCGCGGGTCGCCGAGCCGCCCGAGCGCCATCGAGAAGCCGCGCTCGGTGGCCCCGTCCCGCCAGTCGTCGGCCTTGCCAAGCAGCTCGGCCATCTCCTCGGCCGGAATGTCCTCGTGGCGCCGGATGCGGACCTCGTACCCGGCCCGCTTGACCCGGTTGAACGCCTGCCGGACCGTCCGCATCGCCCGTCCGTCGAGCGTGAACTCGTCAATCTCCACGATCGCCTCGTCGCCCAGCTCCAGGGCGTCGAGGCCGTGCCGGGCGTAGATGGTGCCGGCCTCCTCGCTCGCCCCCATCACCGCCGGGATCCAGCCGTGCTCGCGCGCCTCCGCCAGCCACGGTTCGATGGCGCCCGGCCAGGCCTCGGGGTCGCCGATCGGATCCCCCGAGGCGAGCGACACCCCGCCGACCACCCGGTAGGCGATGGCGGCCTTCTCGCTCGGCGACCACACGACGCTCTTCTCGCGGCGCAGCGCGAAGTAGCCGAGCGAGTCGCGGTCCCCGTGCTTGTCGAGCAGGATCCGCAGCCGCTCCTCGTCCTCCTCGGTCAGCGGGTCGACCGCCCGGCGGGAGCGGAAGGCGGCGAAGAGCACCGCGAACAGCAGCAGCGTGGACAGGACGTTGATGGTGACGTCGACCCAGCCGGGGGTGGCGATGCCGGTGAACCGGGAGTCGTCGGCGGCCAGCGTGACCAGCCGCATCACGCCGTACCGCCAGCGCTCCAGGAAGGTGGAGTGGCCGGTGGAGGTGTTGGTGACGGTGACCAGGACCGCCGCGAGCAGCGAGGTGACGAGCAGTCCGCCGACCGCCACGGCCGCCGCGAGCGGCGGGTTGGAGCGGTCGCCCTTCGCGTAGAACTCCTTGCGGCCGAGCAGCAGCGCGAGGACGAAGGCGGCCGTCAGGACCAGCGAGATCCAGTTCTGGGCGTGCCGGCGGACCTCCGGGAAGAACATCACCAGCGCGAAGAGCAGCAGGAAGAGCCCGCTGAGCACCACATTGAGGATCCACGCGGCCCGTTTGCGGCGCCGCATGGTGATCGCCAGGAACAGGGTGAAGACCCCCGACGCGAAGCCGGCCGTGAGCATGTACGGGGTGAAGTAGTTGTCCTCGTTGTGCCGGCGCAGGTCCTGTCCGAGGGAGACCCAGACGGCACTCAGGAAGTTGATGAACGTGACGACGCGCAGGTACCAGACGGCGAACGCGGCACTGCGCCGCGAACGGGTCGTGGTGCCCCGGGGTGCTGCTTCGGCAGACAAGCGGACTTCTCCCATGAAAAGCGATCATATGGGGCAGTACTTGCCGTGCGGAGACGCCGGAGACGGCCACGCGCGCGTCGCGCGTGACCGCCTCCGGAGTCGACGAGTCCGTCTTCGCTCAGTTCTCCCCGTCAGGCCCCTCGGACCCGTCCGACGCCTCCGGAGTGGTCGGATCCGGACGCTCGGGCAGCTCCGCGGCGAACGCCGCCGCGGCCTGGACGAGGGGAAGCGCGAGCAGTGCCCCGGTTCCCTCACCCACATGGACGCCGTGGTCGAGCAGAGGGTTGAGCGCCATCCGGTCCAGGGCCTTCGCCTGCGCCGGCTCGCCGCTCACCTGGCCCGCCAGCCACCAGTCCGGCGCCCGGAACGCCGCCCGCTGCGCCACCAGCGCGCACGCCGCCCCCACCACACCGTCCAGGATCACCGGCATCCGCCGCACCGAGGCCTGGAGCAGGAAACCGGTCATCGCCGCCAGGTCCGCCCCGCCGACCGCCGCGAGCAGTTCCAGCTGATCGCCCAGGACCGGCCGGGCCCGCCGCAGCGCGTCCCGGACCGCCGCGCACTTGCGCATCCACGCCAGATCGTCGATCCCGGCGCCGCCCCGGCCCGTCACCACGGACGCGTCCGTCCCGCACAGGGCCGCGATCAGCGTGGCCGCGGGCGTCGTCCCGCCGACGCTCAGGTCCCCGAGCACCACCAGATCGGTGCCCGAGTCCGCCTCCTCGTCGGCGACCGCGATACCGAGCCGGACCGCCGCCTCGGTCTCCTCGGTCGTCAGCGCGTTCTCCACGTCGATCCGGCCGCTGCCGCGCCGCACCCGGTGGCGTACCACCTCGGCCGGCAGCAGCTCCGGGTCGCAGTCGAGACCGGCGTCCACGACGCGCACCGGCACGCCCGTCGACCGGGCGAGCACGGCGACCGGGCTCGCCCCGTCGAGGACCGCCCGCACCAGCTCGTGCGCGGTACCCGCCGGGCGGCCCGACACGTCCAGCGAGGCCACCCCGTGGTCGCCCGCGAAGAGCACCACCTTCGGCTGCTCGATCGCCCGCACCTCGACCGAGGCCTGCGCGGCCGACAGCCACTCACCGAGCTCGTCGAGCCGGCCGAGCGCCCCCAGCGGCACGACCAGCCGCTCACGGCGCTCCTCGGCATCACGCCGGATCCCGCCGTCGGCGCGCTCGATCAGATCGGAGAAGTCGTCCAGATTCACGGGTTCCGCCTTGAGACAAATCAGCGAGGGCTTGGGGCCTGTGGTTCGGCTCGCACCCTACCCGCGCAGCACCAGAGCCTGACCGGCGACCACGAGGACGACCTCCTCGCACTCGTCGGCGAACGCCGCGTTCAGCCGGCCCAGCTCGTCCCGGAACCGCCGTCCCGCCGCCGTCGCCGGCACCACCCCCGAACCGACCTCGTTCGTCACCGCCACGACCGTACGGCGGGTCGCCCGCACCGCCGCCACCAGCTCCGCCGTCCGCTTCCGCAGCGCCGTCCGACCGCCGGCCGCCCACCGCTCGTCGTCCCAGGCGCCGACCCGGTCCATGGCGTCCGTCAGCCACAGCGACAGACAGTCGACGAGCAGCGCGGGCCCGTCCTCCGCGAGCAGGGGTACGAGGTCGCAGGTCTCGGCGGTACGCCAGGAACCCGGCCGCCGCTCCCGGTGCAGGCCCACCCGCTCCGCCCACTCCGGATCGCCCTCCCGGCTCCCGCCCGTCGCCACGTACAGCACCTCGGGGAACGACTCCAGGCGCCGCTCGGCCTCCACCGACTTCCCGGACCTGGCCCCGCCGGTCACCAGGGTCCGCCGGGGCACGTCAGGCACCTCGTGGTACTCGCCCACGTACAGCGTCGTCCCGTCCGGCACCGCCCGCGCCCCCGCCGACGCGAGCCGCCGGTCCAGCTCGGCGCCGGTCGGCGCGTCGTGGTCCAGGTGCACCGCGATCACCTCGGTCGCCGGCCCGACCGCGCCCGCCGCCCGCAGCCTCGCGAGAGCGTCAGGGCGGCCCGTCACATCGGCGAGCACCATGTCGTACGGCACCCGGTGGTCCTCAGGGAGCCCCGCCGGGGCCCCGCCCGGCGGCAGATAGAGCAGCCGCTCGCCCTCCGCAGAGGTCACCTCGTACCCGGTACCGGGGGAGTCCATCGCGACGGCCCGCACCCGGTGCCCGCTGATCAGCGTCAACTCCCGTCCGTCCGGCACCCGTCCGGCGGTCGGAAGTCCGGCGGGCAGTTCGACGGCGGGCCCGTCGTGCGGATGGGTCAGCAGGACCTGCCGGACCCCGACCAGCGAATGACCCGAACGGGCCGCCGCGAGCGGGGCGCCCGGAGTCAGATCGAGCAGCAGGGCCCCGTCCACGAGCAGTGCCGTCGCGGCGCGGGCCCGGGGCCCGCGGGAGAGCGCGCACACGGCGCAGGGACAGTCGGGGCGGGGGAGCCCGAGCGGGGCGCCGGTGCCGAGCAGAGTCAGTTCCACCCTCAGATCCTCCCGCGCCACCGCGAGCCGTGCGCGCCCGGCTACGCTGCGGGCAGGAAACCGATCATCCGGTGAGCGCCAGGAGGCGGACATGGCATGGACGTGGCGGTTCGAGAAGTCCGACGGCACGGAGGTCGAGCCGGTGGTGACTCCGGAGGAGTTCACCACCCAGGGCGACGCGGAAAGCTGGATCGGCGAACACTGGCGTGACCTCCTGGGCGGCGGCGCGGCCCAGGTGACCCTGTCGGAGGACGGCACGAAGATCTACGGCCCGATGCCCTTGGACGCGGAGGGCTAGAGCGCCGGGCAGCCAGGGGGGTGCGGGGCCACGGGCCCCGCACCCCGAACCGGGGCCCACCCGGCCGCGGACGCCGACGGCGTCCGGCCATCCACGGGGAGGCCCGCACCTCTGTTGACACGTTGTACGGGTGGTGCGGGTGGGAACACCGGCCCGGCCGCAGGCCGGGCTGTTCGCCGGCCGCGGTGCCCCGCCCGCCGGACGTCACCCTCACATCTCGCCGAGCGTGACCTCCGCCTTCTCCGTCGTCGTTCCCCGCACGTACGTCACCGTCACCTCGTCGCCCGGCCGGCGCGAGGCCAGCGCCTCCGACAGGGACGTGATCGTCGTGATGTCCGTGTCGCCGAGCCGCGTGATCACATCCCCCGGCTTCAGCCCCGCCTTGCCCGCCGCCCCGTCCGCCGGCGCCTCGACCACCGCCACGCCCGCCGGCTCGTAGTCGTCGTTCAGCACCGTACGGCCGGTGATGTTCAGGGCGGCCCGGCCCGAGTCGGTCACCTTGCCGTCCTTGATGATCTGGTCCGCGACCGTCCGCACCATCGACGCCGGGATCGCGAACCCGATGCCCGCAGCGGCGCCGCCGCCCATCTCCGGGTCGGTCGCCGCGAGCGTCGGGATGCCGATGACCTCGCTGTCCAGGTTCACCAGCGCGCCCCCGCTGTTGCCGGGGTTGATCGCGGCCGACGTCTGCACCATGTTCCCGATGGTCGCGCCGGTGCCGCCCCCGATCCGTCCCTCGCTGACCGTGCGTCCGGTCGCCGAGACGATGCCCTGGGTGACGCTGCCGGAGAGTCCGAGGGGCGAGCCCATCGCGAGGACGATCTGCCCCATGTCGACGGCCGCCGAATCGCCGAACTTCGCCGGCTTGAGGCCCTGGGGAGGGGACTCCAGCCGGATGACGGCGAGGTCCTGCTCCGGGTATGCGGAGACGAGCCGGGCGTTGACCGGCCGCCCGCCGGTGGCGGCCGTGACCTGGAAGGTCTTCTCCTGGCCGACGACGTGCGCGTTGGTGACGATGTGGCCCTTGGCGTCGTAGACGACCCCGGAGCCGAGACTGTTCTCCGCGTCGATCTGCACGACCGACGGCAGGACGTTCTTGATGACGGCCTGGTAGTCGTCCTGGAGGTCGTTCGCGGCGAGCGGCGCCGCCGCCTGGGTGGAGCGTTCCGGCGCGGCCGTCTCCCCGGGGCCGGAGGAGCAGCCGCCGACGAGCGCGACGGCGCAGGCCGCGGCGGTCAGCGGCAGGAGGAGGCGCGAGACGCGGGTACAGGCATGAGTACGGGTACGGGTACGGGCCTGGGCACGGAAGACGTCCATGCCCGGAGTATCCGTTTCCTCCCCGCCCGGGGCCCGACGAGCGCACCCGATCAGGGGTGCCGGACCCGCGACTCCAGGTCCGGGCCCCGCAGGGCGATCAGCCCCGTACCCCGCACAGGTGCAGCAGCGCCGCGATCCGCCGGTACGGCTCCGTGCGTCCCGCCCGGTCCTCGGCGGCGAGCAGTCGCTCCAGCTCCTCGGCGGCCGGCAGGCCCGCCTCGGCGGGGACGCCGTCCGTGAAGACCCGTACCCCGTACCAGGCGTGCAGCGGCGCCGCGATCCCGGCGAGCGTCGCCGTCAGCGCGTCCAGCCGGTCGGCCCGCACCTTGACGCCGTGGTCGTCCGTGTAGACGTCCGAGTCGAAGCCGGCGAGCGCACCGGACCAGTCCCCGGCGAGCCCCGGCCGCATGGCGAGGGCGTCGGCGTTCCGCACGACCAGGGAGAGCAGTCCGCCGGGCGCCAGCATCCGGGCCAGGCCCGCGAGCAGCGCGTCCGGCTCGTCCGCGTACATGAGGACGCCGTGGCAGAGGACCACGTCGAAGCTGCCGGGCAGGAAGTGCACCCCGGTCTCGCGGCCGTCGCCCTCGATCAGCCGGACCCGCTCACGGATCCCGGCGGGCTCCGTGGCCAGCGAGTCGCGGGCCGCCTTCAGCAGGTCGGGATCGGCTTCGAGGCCGGTCACGGTGTGGCCCGCGCGCGCGAGGCGCAGGGCCTGCGTGCCCTGCCCCATGCCCGCGTCGAGGATCCGCAGCCGCTGCCCCACGGGGTAGCGGCCCGATATCTGCTCGTCGAGCTGCCGGGCGACGATCTCCTGCCGGATGGTGTCGCGCAGCCCGCCGGAACCGGCGGGCCAGTGCGCGACGGCGGGCAGCACCGGGCCGCCCGCCTCCGACGTCGCCGCGCCGAACGCGCGCTCGACGGGCTCCGAACTGTCGGCGCTCAGGGCCGCTCTCCGCGCTTGACCTGCGGCTTCGGCAGTCGCAGTCGGCGCATCTGAAGCGTGCGCATCAGGCCGTAGGCGATGGCGCCGCGCTTCGGCTCGTCCGGGAAGCGCTCGCCCAGCTGCTTCCGCAGTCGGAGCCAGATGCCGATGGAGTCGATGACGATCAGGATGATCACACCGAGCCAGAGCAGCAGGGAGATGTTCTGCAGCGCCCGGTTGGCGTTGCCGAACAGCGACAGCACGAGGATCACCACGGCCATCGGCAGGAAGAACTCGGCGATCGCGAACCGGGAGTCGACGAAGTCGCGCACGAAGCGGCGGACCGGACCCTTGTCGCGGGCCGGCAGATAACGCTCGTCGCCACTGGCCAGCGCTTCGCGCTGACGGGCCAGGTCCGAGCGGCGTGCCTCGCGCTGGCGCTTGGCGGCCTCCTTGCGGTCGGTCGGCACCGTCGCGGCGCGCCGGCGCTGGGTCTGCGCCTCACTCCGCTTCGGGGTCGGGCGGCCCTTGGGGGCCTCAGGGTCGCGGGGCTGCTTGCTGGAGAGGTCATCCGTCACCTTGTCGGTGGGGGCCTTCTCGTCCTTCGAACGGCTACGGAACACAAAACCCAAGGGTACGGGGTGCCGGGCATGAACCCCATGTCGGGCGGGAACGATCCGCTAACGGACTGCGTCTTCGGCGGTACGTACGGGAGGACGTGCGCGTTTCCCTCAGATCTGTCCACACCCTCAGATCCGTCTACACCCTGCGCGGGAGGGATCACCGGGCGCAGTCGTCCTTGGGGAGGAGCGCATCCCGCTCCGAACAGTGCGGTAATGGAGACAGGGCCCGTAGTGTGGATCCTGTCGAAGAGCTGGAGCCGAAGTCCGTCAGAAGGGGGCGCGCGAAGCCCATGAGCGGTGTCATGAAGCGTATGGGGATGATCTTCCGCGCGAAGGCGAACAAGGCCCTTGACCGGGCCGAGGATCCGCGCGAAGCGCTCGATTACTCCTACCAGAAGCAGCTGGAGCTGTTGCAGAAGGTACGGCGGGGCGTCGCCGACGTCGCCACCTCCCGCAAGCGGCTCGAACTCCAGCTGAACCAGTTGCAGGGCCAGTCCGCCAAGCTGGAGGACCAGGGCCGCAAGGCGCTCGCGCTCGGCCGTGAGGACCTGGCGCGCGAGGCGCTGTCCCGGCGTGCCGCGCTGCAGCAGCAGGTCAGCGACCTGGAGGTGCAGCACCAGACGCTGCAGGGCGAGGAGGAGAAGCTCACGCTCGCCGCCCAGCGTCTGCAGGCGAAGGTCGACGCCTTCCGCACCAAGAAGGAGACCATCAAGGCGACCTACACGGCTGCCCAGGCCCAGACGCGGATCGCCGAGTCGTTCTCCGGCATCTCGGAGGAGATGAGCGACGTCGGCCTCGCGATCCAGCGGGCCGAGGACAAGACCGCCCAGCTCCAGGCCCGCGCGGGCGCGATCGACGAGCTGCTCGCCTCGGGCGCCCTGGACGACCAGTCCGGTCTCGCGAAGGACGACATCCAGGCGGAGCTGGACCGGCTCTCCGGCGGTACGGACGTCGAGCTGGAGCTCCAGCGCATGAAGGCGGAGCTGGCCGGCGGCCCGTCGGCGCAGCAGCAGGCCCTCGAGGGCGGCGGTACGGCGGCGCCGCAGGACCGCGCCAAGGAGCAGTCCCACCCGCGCTTCGAGAAGTAGCGGCAGGCGACAGACAGGACGCGTCATGATCGTACGGATCATGGGGGAGGGCCAGTGGAAGCTGGCCGACAGCCGCTTCGCCGAGCTGAACACGCTCGACGACGAGCTGCTCGAAGAGATGGAATCGGGGGACGGGGAAGGGTTCCGGCGCACGCTGGGCGCCCTTCTGGACGCGGTCAGGCGGCTCGGCGAGCCACTGCCCGACGACGCCCTCGAACCTTCGGAGCTGATCCTGCCCGCCCCGGACGCGAGCCTCGACGAGGTCAGGGAGATGCTCTCCGACGACGGCCTGATCCCCGGCTGACGCACCACCAGCACTGTCCCGTCACCCCGCCAGGGGCGGCGGGACAGTGCGCTGTCCGGGGCAGGGCAGGAGCGGCCGCCCGTACCGCCGAACCCGGCCCAGGGCCTGTCTCCCCTCCCGTACCGGTACACGGACTCCCGCCCCCGTACCGCCCGAGCCCCGCGGGAAGGGCTCCGCCCCGTACCGTTGTCCCCCGTGACCCCCACCGGCCCCGCCACCGGCACGCTCTACACCCGCCTCCGCGACTTCTTCCGCGACCACCCGCTCGCCTTCGACGCGACCATCGCGTTCGGCGCGCTCGTCGCCATGATCGCCGGGTCCTTCACCGACCCGCACGGCAGTCCGGACGGGCCGACCTTCGGCGACCACGCGCCCGACGTGTGGAGCGTGCTGATCATGGTCGCCGGGGCCGCCGCGCTCGTGCTGCGGCGGCGCCACCCCTTCCGTGTGCTCTGCTTCACCGTGACGATCACGCTCTTCGAGCTGATCAACGACGCCAGGCCCGCCCCCATCGCCATGAGCGCCGTCGTCGCCCTCTACACGGTCGCCTCCCGCACCGACCGCCCCACCACCTGGCGCGTCGGGCTCGTCACGATGGCCGTGCTCACCGCCGCCGCCATGATCTTCGGCCCGACCCACTGGTACGCGCAGGAGAACCTCGGCGTCTTCGCGTGGACCGGCATGGCCGCGGCCGCCGGGGACGCCGTCCGCAGCCGCCGGGCCTTCGTCGACGCGATACGGGAGCGCGCCGAACGCGCCGAACGCACCCGCGAGGAGGAGGCGGGCCGCCGGGTCGCCGAGGAACGGCTGCGGATCGCCCGCGACCTCCACGACGTCGTCGCCCACCACATCGCCCTGGTGAACGTCCAGGCCGGCGTCGCCGCCCATGTCATGGACAAGCGCCCCGACCAGGCCAAGGAGGCCCTCGCGCACGTGCGTGAGGCCAGCCGCTCCGCGCTCGACGAGCTCCGCGCCACCGTGGGTCTGCTGCGCCAGTCCGGCGACCCCGAGGCCCCGACCGAACCGGCCCCCGGCCTCGCCGTGCTCGACGGGCTCCTCGACAGCTTCCGCAAGGCCGGGCTCCCGGTCACCCTGGCCCGCGCCGACGGGGACAAGCCGCTGCCCGGGACCGTCGACCTGGCCGCGTACCGGATCGTGCAGGAGGCCCTGACCAATGTGCGCAAGCACGCGGGACCGGACGCCGAGGCCGAGGTGAGTGTCGTCCGGGTGGGCCGTACGGTCGAGATCACCGTCCTCGACAACGGCGCCCCGCAGCCGCGAACCCCCGCCGACTCCGCCGCCTCCGGCGGCCACGGCCTGCTCGGCATGCGCGAACGGGTCGGCGCGCTCGGCGGCACCCTGACCGCCGCCCCCCGGTACGGCGGCGGATTCCGCGTACAGGCGATACTGCCCGTGACGTCCCGTACGGGGGAGGACACATGACCATCCGGGTACTGCTCGCCGACGACCAGGCCCTGCTGCGCAGCGCCTTCAAGGTCCTGGTGAACTCCGAACCGGACATGGAGGTCGTCGGCGAGGCGGCCGACGGCGCCGAGGCCCTGACCCTCGCCCGCTCCGAGCGGCCCGACGTCGTCCTGATGGACATCCGGATGCCCGGCACGGACGGCCTCGCGGCCACCCGCATGATCACCGACGACCCCGGGCTCTCCGACGTACGGATCGTCATGCTGACCACCTTCGAGGTCGACGAGTACGTCGTGCAGGCGCTGCGCGCCGGGGCGTCCGGATTCCTCGGCAAGGGGGCCGAGCCCGAGGAGCTGCTCGGCGCGATCCGGATCGCCCACGCGGGCGAGGCGCTGCTTTCCCCGGCCGCGACGAAGGGCCTGATCGCGTCCTTCCTGGCGCAGGGCGGCGGCGCGCAGGCCGCGGGCGAGGGCGGCGGGGCCCGCTCCGAGCGGCTCGCCACGCTCACCGCCCGGGAGCGGGAGGTCCTCGTCCTCGTCGGGGGCGGCCTGTCGAACGACGAGATCGCCGAGCGCCTCGACGTCAGCCCCCTCACCGTGAAGACGCATGTCAACCGGGCCATGGCCAAGCTCGGCGCCCGCGACCGGGCCCAGCTGGTGGTCACCGCCTACGAATCGGGACTGGTACGTCCGAGGGTGGAGTGACCGGGGCCCCCGGCGTACTCCAGACGCGGTATGCGCGGGATAAGGATGTGGACCCGGGGGCCGAGGACTTCCGGGCGGCGATGGCAGATCGTATAGGTGGGGGGCACCTCCGGCGGATCCAGCGGATCAGGGCCGGGGTCTTGGCTGCTCCCGCCTGCCGACGAGTACGCCACAGAAGAGAGACCCCATGTCCTGGCTGTCCAGATTCAGCCTCGCGCAACGGGCCCTGATCGGGCTGATGTCCATTGTCGCGCTCGTGTTCGGGGCGATCGCGATACCGCAGCTGAAGCAGCAGTTGTTCCCCTCGATCGAGCTGCCGATGGTCTCGGTCCTCGCCCCGTACCAGGGTGCCTCTCCCGATGTGGTCGAGAAGCAGGTCGTGGAGCCCCTGGAGAACAACCTGAAGGCCGTCGACGGCCTCACGTCGGTCACCTCCACCGCCTCCGAGGGCATGGCCCTCGTCATGGCCACCTTCGACTACGGCGACCAGTCGACGAAGCAACTCGTGGCCGACGTCCAGCAGGCGGTCAACCGCGCCCGTGCGCAGCTGCCCGACACGGTCGACCCGCAGGTCGTGGCCGGTTCGACGGACGACATGCCGACCGTGGTCCTCGCCGCCTCCTCCGACAAGGACCCGCAGGCCCTGGCGGACCTGCTCGAGCGGACCGTGGTGCCCACCCTCGAGGGCATCGACGGCGTCGCCCAGGTCTCCGTCAGCGGTGTCCAGGACCTCCAGGTCTCCGTCACCCCCGACGAGCGCAAGCTCGCCGCGGCCGGGCTCAGCGGCATGAAGCTGGCCGAGGCCCTCCGGTTCGGCGGCGGCACGATGCCGGCCGGCTCCTTCGCGGAGGACGGGAAGAACCGCACGGTCCAGGTCGGCGGCGGCTTCACCTCGCTGCGCCAGATCGAGGACCTGCGCATCCCGGCGGCCGTCCCCGGCAGGGGCAAGGCCGTCCGTCTCGGCGACGTGGCCACCGTCCGCCAGGAGGAGTCCCCGCGCACCTCCCTGACCCGCACCAACGGCAAGCCCAGCCTCGCCGTGATGGCCACCATGGACAAGGGCGGCAGCGCCGTCGCCATCTCCGACGCCGTCCAGGAGAAGCTGTCCGGGCTGCGCGAGGACCTCGGCGCGGGCGCCGAGCTGACCGTCGTCTCCGACCAGGGCCCGGCCGTCGCGAAGGCCGTCTCCGGACTGACCACCGAGGGCGCCCTCGGCCTCGTCATGGCCGTCCTGGTGATCCTGGTCTTCCTCACGTCGATCCGCTCCACCCTGGTCACCGCGGTCTCCATCCCGCTCTCGGTCGTCCTCGCCCTCATCGTGCTGTGGACGCGCGACCTCTCGCTGAACATGCTGACGCTGGGCGCGCTCACCATCGCCATCGGCCGGGTCGTCGACGACTCGATCGTGGTCCTGGAGAACATCAAGCGACACCTCGGCTACGGCAAGGAGCGCCGCGAGGCGATCCTCACCGCGGTCCGTGAGGTGGCCGGCGCCGTCACCTCCTCGACCCTCACCACCGTCGCCGTCTTCCTGCCGATCGGCCTGGTCGGCGGCATCGTCGGCGCGATGTTCGGCTCCTTCTCGCTGACGGTGACGGCCGCCCTGCTGGCCTCGCTGCTCGTCTCCCTGACCGTGGTCCCCGTCCTCTCGTACTGGTTCCTCCGCGCCCCCCAGGGCACCTCGGAGGACCTCGCGGAGGCCCGCAGGCTCGCCGAGGAGAAGGAGGAGAAGAGCCGCCTCCAGCGCCTGTACGTGCCGGTCCTGCGGTTCGCGACCCGCCGCCGGCTCGCCAGCCTCGGCATCGCGTTCGCCGTCCTGGTCGTCACCCTCGGCATGACCCCGCTCCTGAAGACGAACTTCTTCGAGCCGGGCGACCAGAACGTCCTCAGCATCAAGCAGGAGCTGGCGCCCGGCACCAGCCTGAGCGCCTCGGACGAGGCCGCGAAGAAGGTCGAGAAGCTCCTCGGGGAGACCGAGGGCGTCAAGGACTACCAGGTCACCGTCGGCTCCTCCGGGTTCATGGCGGCCTTCGGCGGCGGCACCGGCTCCAACCAGGCCTCGTACCAGGTCAGCCTGGAGGAGTCAGCCTCGTACGAGAAGACGCACGACGCCATCGAGAAGGGCCTCGGCGCCCTCGACGGGATCGGCGAGACCACCCTCACGGCCGGTGACGGCTTCGGCAGCCAGGACCTGAGCGTGGTCGTCAAGGCCGCCGACCCCGAGGTCCTCAAGAAGGCATCGGAGCAGGTCCGGGCGGCCGTCGCCGGGCTCAAGGACGTCACCGACGTGCAGAGCGACCTCTCGCAGTCCGTGCCGCGCGTCTCCGTCACGGCGAAGCCCGCGGCGGCCGACGCCGGGTTCGACTCCGGCTCGCTCGGCATGATCGTGGCCCAGGCCGTCCGGGGCACCCCGGCCGCCAAGGCGACCCTCGACGACAGCGAGCGGGACGTCCTCATCACCTCGGCCCGCCCGGCCACCACCCTGGCCGAGCTCAAGGCGCTGCCCCTCGGCCCGGTGAAGCTCGGTGACATCGCCACCGTCGAGCTGGTCCCCGGCCCGGTCTCCATGACCCGGGTCGACGGCGCCCGCACCGCGACGGTCACGGCCAAGCCGGTCGGCGACGACACCGGCGCGGTGAGCCTCGCCCTCACGCAGAAGATCGACGCGCTCGACCTGCCGGCGGGCGCCACCGCCACCATCGGCGGTGCCTCGGAGGACCTGGAGGAGGCCCAGCTCAGCCTGGCCCTGGCGATGCTCGCGGCCATCGCGATCGTCTTCATGCTGCTGGTCGCGACCTTCAGGTCGCTGATCCAGCCGCTGATCCTGCTGGTCTCGATCCCGTTCGCGGCGACCGGCGCGCTCGGTCTGCTCATCGTCACCGACACCGCGATGGGCGTCCCGGCGATGATCGGCATGCTGATGCTCATCGGCATCGTCGTCACCAACGCGATCGTCCTGATCGACCTGATCAACCAGTACCGGGCCAAGGGCCTGGGCGTCGTCGAAGCGGTGATCGAGGGCGGCCGGCACCGGCTCCGCCCGATCCTGATGACCGCCCTCGCGACCATCTTCGCCCTGCTGCCGATGGCCCTCGGCATCACCGGCGAGGGCGGCTTCATCGCCCAGCCGCTGGCCGTGGTGGTGATCGGCGGTCTGATCACCTCGACGCTGCTGACCCTGCTCCTCGTACCGACGCTCTACGCGATGGTGGAGCTCCGCAAGGAGCGCCGCGCGAAGAAGAAGGCGGCGAAGCGGAAGGCGAAGGCCGAGGCGAAGGACGACATGACGCACAACCCGGAGCAGCCGGACGTCACCCCGGTCGACGCGGGCCTGCTCGACATCCTGGACTGAGTCCCGGTCCGTACGGCGAAGGGCGCCCCGCGATCGTGCGGGGCGCCCTTCGGCGTAGGCGGGGGAGAACCGTCACGGCGGAGAACCGTTACGGCAGCGAGATTCCGCTATGGCAGAGCGAGCATTCGCTCGAGAGCCAGCTTCGCGAAGCTCTCCGTCTCCGTGTCGACCTGGATCTGGTTGACGAGCTTGCCGTCGGCCAGGGACTCCAGGGTCCACACCAGGTGCGGCAGGTCGATGCGGTTCATGGTCGAGCAGAAGCAGACCGTCTTGTCGAGGAAGATGATCTCCTTGCCCTGGTCGGCGTAACGGTTCGCCAGGCGGCGGACCAGGTTCAGCTCGGTGCCGATCGCCCACTTCGAGCCGGCCGGGGCCGCCTCCAGGGTGTTGATGATGTACTCGGTCGAGCCCACGTAGTCCGCGGCGGCGACGACCTCGTGGCGGCACTCGGGGTGGACGAGCACGTTCACGCCCGGGATGCGCTCGCGCACGTCGTTCACCGAGTCCAGCGAGAAGCGGCCGTGCACCGAGCAGTGGCCCCGCCACAGGATCATCTTGGCGTTCCGCAGCTCCTCGACGGTCAGGCCGCCATTGGGCTTGTGCGGGTTGTACAGGACGCAGTCGTCGAGCGACATTCCCATGTCGCGCACGGCGGTGTTCCGGCCCAGGTGCTGGTCGGGCAGGAACAACACCTTTGTTGTGCCGGGCTCCCCCTGCTCGAAGGCCCAGTTCAGGGCCCGCTCGGCGTTGGACGAGGTGCAGATGGTGCCCCCGTGCTTGCCGGTGAAGGCCTTGATGTCGGCCGAGGAGTTCATGTACGAGACCGGCACGACCTGGTCGGCGATGCCGGCCTCGGTCAGCACGTCCCAGCACTCGGCGACCTGCTCGGCGGTGGCCATGTCGGCCATCGAGCAGCCGGCCGCGAGGTCGGGCAGGACGACCTTCTGGTCGTCGCCGGTCAGGATGTCGGCCGACTCCGCCATGAAGTGCACACCGCAGAACACGATGTACTCGGCCTCGGGCTTGGCCGCCGCGTCACGCGCGAGCTTGAAGGAGTCGCCGGTGACGTCGGCGAACTGGATGACCTCGTCGCGCTGGTAGTGGTGGCCGAGCACGAAGACCTTGTCCCCGAGCCTCTCCTTGGCCGCGCGGGCGCGCTCCACGAGATCCGGGTCGGAGGGCGACGGCAGATCGCCGGGGCACTCCACGCCGCGCTCGCTCTTCGGGTCGGCCTCGCGGCCGAGCAGGAGAAGGGCGAGCGGCGTCGGCTGCACATCGAGCTCATGACGGGCATGGGCGGTGGTCACGTCACGCACCCTTTCTTCGGGGTGTTCGGGGTCTTCGGGCAACGCCTTTTCGTCGAAATGACGCTATCTATCATAACCGCTTCACGTCACCATGACGATGTCCATAGTGTCGATGTGACGAATTCGCCGTCCGCGCTCGTGGACAGGGTGTGCGAGCATGAAGGAGGGAAACCCCACTCGGCCCGGAATGAATCCGGGGCACCGTCGGTTGCAACCGTCGGCAAGCAGTCTCCGTACACACCGGGAGAGAAGCAGATGTCCGTATCGGACGAGAAGACCACTGTCAGCGACGGCATCCTCCTGTCCGACGCCGCCGCGGCCAAGGTCAAGGCCCTCCTCGACCAGGAAGGCCGCGAGGACCTGGCCCTGCGCGTCGCCGTTCAGCCCGGCGGCTGCTCCGGCCTGCGTTACCAGCTGTTCTTCGACGAGCGTTCGCTCGACGGCGATGTCGTGAAGGACTTCGACGGCGTCAAGGTCGTCACCGACCGCATGAGCGCCCCGTACCTCGGCGGTGCTTCGATCGACTTCGTCGACACCATCGAGAAGCAGGGCTTCACCATCGACAACCCCAACGCCACGGGCTCCTGCGCCTGCGGCGACTCGTTCAGCTAAGCCGCACACGCTGTACGCATGAGGGCGGCGGCCCGGGAGTGATCCCGGGCCGCCGCCCTCATGCGTACCCCGGCGGACTCAGCGGCGCGGCACCGCTTCTCCGCTGGCCGCGTCCACCACGGGCCGGTCGCCCAGCGGACTCTTGAGCGTCACCGTCCGCGTGATCTCCTTGGCGACCAGGATGCACACCCGGTCCGGGTCGATCGGCTTCTCGGCGACCCGCACCGACACCTGCGACGGGGTCTCCTCCGCCGTCACGGTGTACGTGCTGCACACCCCGCCCCAGAAGCTGACCGTCAGCTTCCGGCCGTCGTCCTCCGTCCGGAACGACTCGATCTGCCGTACCGGCGCCGTACCGTCACCGTCCGGCTGGGAAGGCGTCGGCGAGGGCTTCGCCGGCGGCGTCAGGTACTCCGGAGCCACCGCGGCCCGCACCACCGTGTACGGCGCCCCGTCCGCCGGGTCCGCCGTGAACAGCCACGACGGTACGAGCAGCCGCTCGCCGTCCACGTCCTGCGCGGCGAGACCGAACACCGCACCCGTCACCGGCACCTGCTCGGGGGGCGCCATGTCCACGGTCGTCCGGCAGGGCGGGGTCGGGGCGGCGTTCCCCGGCACCGGCTCCTGACCGGTCCCGACGTCCGGCCGTCCCGCGTCGGGCGCCTCGCCGGCCGGCGGGTCGGTGGCGCAGCCCCCGATGCCGATCGGGCCGGTGCCCTTCGAGTCCTCGTTCAGCCGGGCGAGCGCCTTCGCCGCCCCGATCACCGGATACGTGGCACCCTCGACCGGCTCCTTGAGCGTCCCGCTCCCGGCCACCGTCCGGCCGTCCCGCGCGATGTGCAGCCCGGTGGACCAGCCGTAGGTCGGCAGGCCGCCCACCACGGGATCGGCGTTGACCACCCGTACCGAACCGTTCATCACCTGGGTCGCGGAGACCTTCGCGTCGTCCTGCCCGAGCGCCTTCAGAACGGGAGCGGCCGCCGCCTTCGCCGCCGCCTCGCTCAGCGGCGTACCGCCCGGCGAGGGCTTCGTCTCCCCCGGCGGCGGACAGGCCTTGCCCTTGAGACAGGTGTCACCCGCGGGGCCGCCCTCGTACCAGGAGTACGTCCAGTTCCCCGGCGCCTTCCGCGTCACGTCGAGGCGCGGCCCCGAACCGTCCTTCTCCGGCCGGATCGTCCAGACGTCGCCCACCAGGGCGGGGCTCCCGGACACACCGAGCGCCTCGGCCAGCCTGGTCACCTCCGCCGAGGTGACCAGGCCCCCGGGCCGGTGGACCGCGGCCGAGGAGGGCCCCTGGGGGAGTGGGCCCTTGGCTGTGTAGACGGTCCCGTTCGGGCCGCCGCCGGGATCCGGCTCGCCGGGCGCGATCCCCGGACCGCCCCGTGTGTCGGCGCTGCCGCTCCCCAGCCGCAACGGAGGGGGCGGCCCGGCCGCGTCGCCGGCCCGGGCCTCGGCCCCGGTCCCGCCGCCACCGGACGCCGTGGTGGCGAGGTAGACGCCACCGCCACCGGCGAGCAGCACACCCGCCGCCACCGAGGCGGCCAGGACGTTCCGTCGCCTCCGTACGTTCTCCGTACCGCTCACCGCAAAGCTCCCTCGTCTCGACCGGACGCCGATGGGACGGAGCGGACGGGCGGACGGTTCCCGTCCGTCAGCCGCCGTACTCCGCGGTGGCGTCGATCAGCCGTGCCGAGGCGGCCGGCACGACCACCCCGTGGATCAGTGCGGGGGACACCGGAGCGGGGGCGGGGGAGACCTCGGTGACCCAGTGGGGGGCCATCCGAGCGCCGTCGCCGCACAGCTCGGCGAGGCTCGGCTCGGACTCGTGTCGCTCGCGCGGAGCGGGGTACGTGGTCATGGCCGCACCGTATGCACCGCACCACTCCGGAGAAAAGCCCTACTCTGGGGTAGTTTCCACTGCTCGGCAGACCCCGCGCCACCGGGTAGCGTGAACTGTCATTACCGCCTTCCCGCAGGAGCACCCGCCGTGCGCATCGCAGTCACCGGCTCCATCGCCACCGACCACCTCATGACCTTCCCCGGCCGGTTCGCCGACCAACTGGTGGCCGACCAGCTCCACACGGTGTCCCTCTCCTTCCTCGTCGACAACCTCGACGTCCGGCGCGGAGGCGTCGGCCCCAACATCTGCTTCGGCATGGGACAGCTCGGCGGCAGCCCCATCCTCGTGGGCGCGGCCGGCTACGACTTCGACGAATACCGCGGCTGGCTCGACCGGCACGGCGTCGACACCTCCTCGGTGCGCATCTCCGAGGTCCTCCACACCGCCCGCTTCGTCTGCACCACCGACAAGGACCACAACCAGATCGGCTCCTTCTACACGGGCGCGATGAGCGAGGCCCGGCTGATCGAGCTCAAGGCCGTCGCCGACCGGGTGGGCGGGCTCGACCTGGTCCTGATCGGCGCCGACGACCCCGAGGCGATGCTCCGCCACACGGAGGAGTGCAAGACGCGGGGGATCCCCTTCGCCGCCGACTTCTCGCAGCAGATCGCGCGCATGGACGGCGACGAGATCCGCACCCTCCTCGACGGGGCGACCTACCTCTTCTCCAACGAGTACGAGAAGGGCCTCATCGAGTCCAAGACGGGCTGGACCGACGCCGAGATCCTCGACCGCGTCGGCCACCGGGTCACCACGCTCGGCTCGCGCGGCGTGCGCATCGAGCGCGTCGGCGACACCCCGATCGAGGTCGGCTGCCCCGAGGAGACCGCCAAGGTCGACCCGACGGGCGTCGGCGACGCGTTCCGTGCGGGCTTCCTCACCGGTCTCTCGTGGGGTGTCGGCCTGGAGCGGGCCGCGCAGGTCGGCTGCATGCTCGCCACCCTCGTCATCGAGACGCTGGGCACCCAGGAGTACACGCTGCGCCGCGCCCACTTCATGGAGCGCTTCACGAAGGCGTACGGCGAGGCCGCGGCCACCGAGGTCCAGTCCCACCTCCACTGACGGACCCACTCCGCCGAACCGGCACCACTTCCCACCCGGGGGGCGGTGCCGGCCGCGTTGCGGGCAGTAGCGCCGCCGAACCGGTGCCCACCAGTCCCTCCGCCTCTGGTCCCGCCGGGGCGGCGCCCACCCTGGCCGTCGCCCACCCCGTTGTCGGCAGTCGCTCCGCGGGGGCGGCGTCCCCCTGTCCGTGGCTACCCCCGTTGTGGGAAGTCGTTCCGCTGTTGCGGCGCCCACCCCTGCCCTGGCCGTCGCCCACCTCGTTGTGGCCAGTCGTTCCGCCGGGGCGGCGCCCACCCTGGCCGTCGCCCACCTCGTTGGGGCAGTCGTTCCGCTGGGGCGGCCCACCCCACCCGTCGCCCACCTCCGTTGTGGGCAGTCGTTCCGCTGGGGCGATGGGGGTCCCCCTGCTCGAGGGAAGCCGAGAGCTCGGGGGAGGGTGGGCACAGCGGGACGGCGCCCTTTGCCGGGCCTGGGCTTCCGCGCCCTGACCCGCACCCGGGATACGGCCAGCTGCTGGTGCGGGTCAAGGCACAAGGGGCGGAGGC
>JOBE01000010.1 GCA_000717735.1 Streptomyces griseoluteus
GTCCTGGACGGGCGCAAGCAGGACGGCGGGGCAGTACGTGCGGTCCCCCGCCCCGTGGCGTGCGTGATGGACGGAAACGACCCCTGGGGGGGGCGGGGTGGGCGTGGCCGAGCGTGGCGGGACCGGTCGTGCGGCGGGGGGGGGGGAGTCGCGCGTGACCGGCGTCCTGGACGGGCGCAAGCAGGACGGCGGGGCAGTACGTGCGGTCCCCCGCCACGTGGCGTGCGTGATGGACGGCAACGACCGCTGGGCGGAGCGGCGTTCACTGCCACGTACGGAGGGCCAACGGGCCGCCGAGACCACGGTCATCAAGGCGGCCCGGTCCCTGATCCGCAGCGGAACGTCCGCCGACGAGCTGACCGAGCGGGTGTTCGCCGAGCACCTGCCGTTCCCCGACACCCCCGACGTGGACCTCGTCATCCGCACCTCCGGTGAGCACCGCATCTCGACGAACCCGAGGAGACCCGGCGCTACGACGCCTTCGCCGCCTGGTGGCGCGAACACCAGGCCTCCCTCGACACGGACGGCGACGGTCGCGTCAGCGCCGCCGAGTACGCCGCCGCGGTCCCCTCCCTCGC
Organism: Streptomyces griseoluteus; assembly: GCA_000717735.1. Lineage (GTDB taxonomy): Bacteria > Actinomycetota > Actinomycetes > Streptomycetales > Streptomycetaceae > Streptomyces > Streptomyces griseoluteus_A. Next base: position 579 of record JOBE01000010.1, read on the forward strand.
CGGTCCGGCGCTCATCCGCGTCGCCGAGGTCCTCTTCGACGCGACCGACGAGGACGGCAACGGGAGCATCGACGCGGACGAGCACCGGGCCCTCTTCCGCACCGCGTTCCACCGCGACCTCACCACCGTCCACGGAAACCTACGGCCGGAGCACCTTCGTGAGCGACTTCCTCTCCTTCATGTCCGCCCGCCGCACGAGCACCCTGTACGACCCCCTCCTCGCGGACGCCTGAGGCACACCACCGGAACGTCCACCCCGTACACGTCCGCGCGGGCCGACGGTCCGCACATCACCGAGGGGAACATCGTGGAACGCACAGCGCAGGGACCGACGAAGGCGGGGGCGGGGGCCGTGAAGAACATGATCGGCGCGCACCTGTTCCTGGAGCGCGACGGCCTCACCCTCCTCGGGCTGAGGCACCCGGACTCGGCGTTCGCGCCCGGTCACTGGCACGCCCTGGCCGGTCACGTGGAAAGGGAGAGCGTACGGTCGTGCCTGGTCAGGGAGGCGTACGAAGAGGCCGGCCTGGTCATCGCCCCGGCCGACCTCACCCTGGTCCACACCGTCCACGTCCTCGACCGCCCGGACGCCGATCCGAGGATCCAGCTGTTCTTCGCCGCGTCCCGCTGTTCGGGAGCACCGCAGATCCGCGAAGCCGACACATGCACGGCCTGGGGCTGGTGGCCGCTGGACGGTCTGCCGGAGGCGACGGTCGCGTACACCCGTGCCGCGATCGAGGGAATCGTCGCCGGCACCACGTACACGGAACTCGGCTGGGATTCCTCCGCCGGCACCGCGGGACGCGGGTGAACGGGAAGGTGAATACGGTTCCGCACAGCGCCCCGTACCGGCTCGAACCCGGGCCGGCGGACTTCGCGTCCGTCCTGACTTCCCTGCGGCGGGGCTGATCCCGGCCTTGTCACTTCTCCCGGTACGTCTCGTCAGCCACGAGCACCGACGTGAAGTGGACCGGGAGGCCGTTCTCGTACCGCCGGACCTCCTTTGAGGTGTCCCGAGTAAAGGCCAGGGTGACACCGGGGACGTACGGGGCTCGCGGGTCGTCGTCATCGACCTGCCAGCCCTTACGGGCGACGTGGGCGAGGATCTCGTCGGCGGGGGTGCGGAAGACGTCCAGGCCGTCCAGCAGGACGTGGACGTCCGTGCCCTCGTCCTCGTCGGGCCCCCAGACGGTGACGGCGGTGACCTGACGGTCGCATTCGAGGGCCGCCTGGAATCCGATGCCGTCGTACTCGACGCAGACCAGGTCGAAGTCGCGTACCGCGTCGGCCGGATACACCCGGGGAGTCTCTGGTGAGGACCGCTCCACCCGCAAGTCCTTCGACACCTGCACCCCGATCGGCCCCTGGGTCGTGACCGCCGACGAGATCCCCGACCCCGACCGGCTCGACCTGCGCTGCGACGTGGCAGGCGAGGCGCGCCGGCGCACCAGCACCGCGGACCTCATCTTCGGTGTCCGTGAACTGGTCGCCTACGCCTCGTCGGTGATGACCTGTACCCGGGCGACGTGAGCGCCACGGGCACCCCGGCAGGTGTCGGCCCGCTCGGCCACGGCGACCGCGTGGTCGTGGAGATCGAGCGCGTCGGCCGGCTGGAGGTGGGCGTGGACGCTTTCAGGGCCGTGCCCTACACCACCCGCCCGGTCCACCGCCGCGCCTGACCGCGGGCTCGTCCGACGGTGCGCGCGAGCTCAGCCCCCCTCTCGTGGCCAGTCGGGGGCGGGGTCCTCCGCGAGCAGGGGGCGGAGGGCGCCGAGGGCCGCGCCGATGCAGACGTCCCGCAGTTGGGTGCGGGTGCAGGTCTCGTGGGTGAGCCAGTCCACGCAGAGGACCTGGACGAAGACCAGCCAGCTCTTCAGGACGCCGGAGACGGCTTCACGGGCGCCGTCGTCCGTGAGCGGGAGGCCCGCCAGCAGCCGGGCGCGAAGCGCGTCCAGTTCGTTCGTCATGATCGTCTGGATCACCGGGTCGCCCGCGAGGACCCGGTTCGCGGTGAGGACGGCGTTGCGGTTCGCCACGAAGTAGTCGAGATGGACGTCCATGCCCTGGGTGAGCTGCTCCACCAGGGACTGCGTGGGGTCGAACCGCGTCTCGGCGAGCAGCCGGTCGGCCGCCTGCTGGTAGATGGCCGCGAAGAGGGCGTGCTTGGTGGGGAAGTGACGGTAGAGCAGGGCGCGGGAGACCCCGGCCTGTTCGGCGACCTCCTCCATCAGCACGTCGGCGTACGGGTGGGCGGCGAAGAGCCGTGCGCCGACGGCGAGGAGCTGGGCGCGGCGGTCGGCGGGGGTGAGTCTTCGGCGAGGAGGCACGAGCGAAGCCTAGTTGACATGTGTCTACTCGCGCGGGACCTTAGTAGACGCATGTCAACTAAGGTCCGCCATGACTGCTCGGAGGAACCATGGCCAGAACTCTGCGCGCACTCACACGACTGATGGGCTGGGCCTGCGTGCTGATCGGCCTGCTCCACGTGGCACTCGGCAACGCCGCGACCCCCGGCGCCGGTTCCGCCGGCCCCACGATCGACAGCTGGGGCAGGTTCATGGGGGCCGCCTTCGCGGGCTACGGGCTGGCCTGGCTGTGGGCCGCGCGACAGCGCCCGATCCCGGCCCAGGTGGTGCGGTGGCTGGCCGGCGTCTTCCTGCTGGGCGGCGTGGGCCGACTGATCTCGCTCGCCGTGCACGGCTGGCCACATGGATTCCAGATCGTGCTGACGGTGATCGAGCTCGCCCTGCCGCCGGTCTTCTTCTGGCTGGCCGACGCCGAGGAGCGGGCCGCGCGGAGCCACGCAGAGGCCGTACCCGCCGAACGGTAGGCACGCCTGCGGCCGCCCTCACCCGGCCGACCGGGATCGGGCTCGCCCCACCCTTCACCGCTACCGCCACCGCGCGCCCGCTGACGAAGCGGGTGCGCGGTGGTTTTTGGGTATCCGTCCGACGGCGTTGATGAAACGTTTCGACACTCCCTGGGCAGCCCGGACCGGATCCCGACCAGGCCCTGCGGGCGATCCCGGGGCCCGCCTCTGCCCACCGCAGGGGAATTGGGCCGCTCAGGGCGAGCCACTGACCGCCCAACACCTTGACGGCCACCCGGGCCCGAGCTAGCTTCCTCCACGGAATGAATCGATTCACATAGTCGGTTCCACACTCCTCGGCCCCGCTTCCGGGGGCCCTCTCTTCCAGTCATCCCGAGGTGACCATGCCTGACATCGCCGCCGTGAAGGCCGCACTCGCCGGCCAGCGGATCGAGACACCCTCCTGGGGCTACGGGAACTCCGGCACCCGATTCAAGGTGTTCGCGCAGGCGGGAGTGCCCCGCACCCCGTTCGAGAAGCTCGACGACGCCGCCCAGGTCCACGCCTTCACCGGCGTCGCCCCCAAGGTCTCGCTGCACATCCCGTGGGACCGGGTCGAGGACTATGCGGCCCTGGCGGCGTACGCGAAGGAGCGCGGCCTGGAGCTGGGCGCGATCAACTCCAACACCTTCCAGGACGACGACTACAAGCTGGGCAGCGTCTGCCACCCCGACGCGAAGGTGCGCCGCAAGTCCGTCGACCACCTCCTGGAGTGCGTCGACATCATGGACGCCACCGGCTCCACCGACCTCAAGCTGTGGTTCGCCGACGGTACGAACTACCCCGGCCAGGACGACGTCGTGGGCCGTCAGGACCGGCTGGCCGAGGCGCTGGCCGAGGTGTACGCGCGGCTCGGCGACGAGCAGCGCCTGCTCCTCGAGTACAAGTTCTTCGAGCCCGCCTTCTACACCACCGACGTGCCGGACTGGGGAACCTCGTACGCGCACTGCCTCAAGCTGGGCCCGAAGGCCCAGGTGGTCGTGGACACCGGGCACCACGCTCCCGGCACGAACATCGAGTTCATCGTCGCGTTCCTCCTGCGGGAGGGGAAGCTCGGCGGCTTCGACTTCAACTCGCGCTTCTACGCCGACGACGACCTGATGGTCGGCTCGGCCGACCCCTTCCAGCTCTTCCGGATCATGCACGAGGTCGCCAAGAACGGCGGTCTGGACGCGGCCATGAACGTGGCCTTCATGCTCGACCAGTGCCACAACATCGAGGCGAAGATCCCGGCCGTGATCCGCTCGGTGATGAACGTCCAGGAGGCCACCGCCAAGGCCCTCCTCGTCGACCTCGACGCGCTGCGCGACGCCCAGCGGGCCGGTGACGTGCTCGCCGCCAACGCGGTCCTGATGGACGCCTACAACACCGATGTCCGCCCCCTGCTGCGTGAACTCCGCCAGGAACAGGGTCTGGCCCCCGACCCGGTCGCCGCCTACCGCGACTCCGGCCGGCAGGAGCGGATCGCCGCCGAGCGCGTCGGGGGCGAGCAGGCCGGCTGGGGCGCGTGACCGGCCCGTTCGCGAGTCCCCACGTCATCAGCCGCCCACGTCATCAGCCTGAACAACCAAGAGGAACAGTCATCATGACCCTCCACCCCGCCGTCGACGCGCTCCTTGGACGCTCGAACCGTCTCGGATCCGACCCGCGCAACACCAACTACGCGGGCGGCAACACCTCTGCCAAGGGCACCGCCACCGACCCGGTCACCGGCCAGGACGTGGACCTGCTGTGGGTCAAGGGCTCCGGAGGCGACCTCGGCACCCTCACCGAGTCCGGCCTCGCGGTGCTGCGCGTGGACCGGCTGCACGCCCTGAGGGCCGTCTACCCGGGCGTGGAGCGCGAGGACGAGATGGTCGCCGCCTTCGACCACTGCGCGTATGGGAAGGGCGGTGCCGCTCCGTCGATCGACACGGCGATGCACGGCCTGGTGGACGCGGCCCACGTCGACCACCTCCACCCCGACTCCGGCATCGCCCTGGCCTGCGCCGCCGACGGCGAGAAGCTCACCGCCGACTGCTTCGGGGACACCGTCGTCTGGGTTCCCTGGCGCCGCCCCGGCTTCCAGCTCGGCCTGGACATCGCCGACGTCAAAAGGGCGAACCCGCAGGCGATCGGCTGCATCCTCGGCGGGCACGGCATCACCGCCTGGGGCGACACCTCGGAGGAGTGCGAGCGCAACGCGCTCCACATCATCCGCACCGCCGAGACCTTCCTCGCCGAGCGCGGTCGGCCGGAGCCCTTCGGCCCCGTGATCGAGGGGTACGAGTCCCTTCCGGAGGAGGCGCGCCGGGAGCGGGCCGCCGCCCTCGCTCCGCACATCCGGGCGATCGCGTCCCAGGACCGGCCGCAGGTCGGCCACTTCACCGACGCCGACGAGGTCCTCGACTTCGTCGCACGCGCCGAGCACCCCCGGCTCGCGGCCCTGGGCACCTCCTGCCCGGACCACTTCCTGCGCACCAAGGTCCGTCCGCTCGTCCTGGACCTGCCCGCCTCCGCGCCGCTGGAGGAGGCGGTCGCCCGGCTGAAGGAACTCCACACCGCCTACCGCGAGGAGTACGCGGCCTACTACGCGCGGCACGCCACCGCCGGCTCCCCCGCGATGCGCGGCGCGGACCCGGCGATCGTGCTGGTCCCGGGCGTCGGGATGTTCTCCTTCGGCAAGGACAAGCAGACCGCCCGGGTCGCGGGCGAGTTCTACGTCAACGCGATCAACGTGATGCGCGGCGCCGAGGCCGTCTCCTCCTACGCCCCCATCCAGGAGTCGGAGAAGTTCCGCATCGAGTACTGGGACCTTGAGGAGGCCAAGCTGCGGCGCATGCCGCAGCCGAAGCCGCTGGCCACCCGGGTGGCACTCGTGACGGGCGCCGGCTCCGGCATCGGCAAGGCCGTCGCGCACCGGCTGGTCGCCGAGGGGGCCTGCGTCGTGGTCGCCGACCTCAACGCCGAGAACGCGGCGGCCGTGGCCGACGAGCTGGGCGGCTCGGACAAGGCGGTGGCGGTCACGGTCGACGTCACCTCCGAGGAGCAGATCGCCGAGGCGTTCCAGGCCGCCGCCCTCGCCTTCGGCGGTGTCGACCTGGTGGTCAACAACGCCGGCATCTCCATCTCCAAGCCGCTCCTGGAGACCACGGCCCGCGACTGGGACCTGCAGCACGACATCATGGCCCGCGGCTCGTTCCTCGTGTCCCGCGAGGCCGCCCGGATCATGATCGAGCAGGGCCTCGGCGGCGACATCGTCTACATCGCCTCCAAGAACGCGGTCTTCGCCGGTCCGAACAACATCGCCTACTCGGCCACCAAGGCCGACCAGGCCCACCAGGTCCGCCTGCTGGCGGCGGAGCTGGGCGAGCACGGCATCCGCGTCAACGGCGTCAACCCGGACGGGGTGGTGCGCGGCTCCGGCATCTTCGCCGCGGGCTGGGGCGCCCAGCGGGCCGCCACGTACGGCATCGAGGAGAACGAGCTCGGCGAGTTCTACGCCCAGCGGACCCTGCTCAAGCGCGAGGTCCTCCCGGAGCACGTCGCGAACGCGGTCTTCGCCCTCACCGGCGGGGACCTCACCCACACGACCGGCCTGCACGTCCCCGTCGACGCCGGCGTCGCGGCCGCCTTCCTGCGCTGACCGCCCCCTCATCGCCCTGGGGCCGGTGACTGACGCACCGGCCCCGGGGGCGTCCGCGGACCGGCGGCGCGATGCCGTACGGGAACCGGCCCTGACACCGTGCACGCACGGCGCCGCCGGTCCGCCTCCGTCTTCGTCCTCCTTCTCGTTCCCCGATGAGCCGCCCGCACCGCGGAGGTACCCCCGTGACCACCACTCCACCGTCCTCCGCCTTCGCCTCGGCATTCGCCGCGGTCGATCTCGGCGCCACGAGCGGGCGCGTGATCCTCGGCCGGGTCGGCCAGGACAACCTCGACCTCACCGAGGCGCACCGCTTCCCCAACACCCCCGTGCGGCTGCCCGACGGGCTGCGCTGGGACGTCCTCGCCCTCTTCCAGGGCATCCTGGACGGGCTGCGCGAGGCCGCCCGCTCCGGCGGTGTCGCCTCCATCGGCGTGGACACCTGGGCCGTGGACTACGGGCTCCTCGACGCCGACGGCGCCCTGCTCGGCCAGCCGTTCCACTACCGCGACGACCGGACCGACGGCGCCGCCGAGCACGTGTGGGCCGCGGTCGGGCCCGCGGAGCTGTACGGGATCACCGGCCTGCAGCACCTGCCGTTCAACACGGTCTTCCAGCTGGCCTCCACCGCGGGAACCGTCCAGACGGACGTCGCCCGCACCCTGCTCCTCATGCCCGACCTGCTGATCCACTGGCTGACCGGGTCCATCGGCGCCGAGGAGACCAACGCTTCCACGACCGGCCTGTTCGACGCCCGCACCGGAACCTGGTCCCAGGAGATCCTGGGCCGGCTGTCCCTGGACCCCGGTCTCCTCCCGCCGCTGCGCGCCCCCGGCGACCCGGCGGGCACCCTGCTCCCCCACGTCGCCGCGTACACGGAGCTCGACGCCCGCACCCCGGTGACCACGGTCGCCTCGCACGACACCGCGTCCGCCGTGGTCGCCGTGCCGGCCACGAAGCCGGACTTCGCGTACATCTCGTGCGGTACGTGGTCGTTGGCCGGCCTGGAGCTCGACGCACCGGTGCTGAGCGAGGAGTCCCGGGCCGCGAACTTCACCAACGAACGCGGCATCGACGGCACCATCCGCTATCTGCGCAACATCATGGGCATGTGGCTCCTGGAGGAGTGCCGGCGCACCTGGGACAGGGACGGCCTGCCCACCCACATCCCCACGCTCCTCGCCGAGGCCGCCCAGGCCCGGCCTTTCGCCTCGGTCGTCGACCCGGACGCCCCGGAGTTCCTCGCCCCCGGCGACATGCCGGCGCGCATCCGGGACCACTGCGCCCGCACCGGCCAGGGCGTTCCCGAGAGCCAGGGCGCCGTGGTCCGCTGCATCCTGGAGAGCCTGGCGCTCGCGCACCGCCGCACCCTGCGTCAGGCCGCCGAACTCGCCGGCCGCGACATCACCCACGTCCACCTGGTGGGCGGCGGCTCGCGCAACGACCTGCTCTGCCAGCTCACGGCCGACGCCACCGGACTCCCTGTCGTCGCCGGCCCCACCGAGGCCACCGCCCTGGGTAACATCCTCGTCCAGGCCCGTGCCGCCGGCCTGGTCGGCGACCTGGCCGCCATGCGCCGACTCATCGCCCGCACCCAGCACCTGCGGCACTACACCCCCCGGGCCGGCAGCGCCGTCTGGGACGCGGCCGCCGCCCGAATCGCCCCCGCCCCGAGGAACTCCTGATGCGCGTCGCCCTCTTCGCCACCTGCGTCAACGACGCGGTCTACCCCTCCACGGCCATCGCGACGGTCAAGGTCCTCGAACGCCTGGGCGTGCGGGTCGACTTCCCCGCCGCCCAGACCTGCTGCGGACAGCCGCAGTACAACACCGGCTACCGCCGCGAGACCGAGCCTCTGGTCCACCGCATGGCCCGCGCCTTCGAAGGCTACGACCACGTGGTCACCCCGTCCGGGTCGTGCGTCGCCATGGTCCGCGACAACTACCCGCGCATCGGGCGGAAGGCGTACGCCGAGGGACGCGGCAGCGCGCTCACCGACGTCGCCGACTCCCTGGTCCCGAGGGCGTACGAGCTGACGGAGTTCCTCGTCGACGTCCTGGGGGTGACGGACGTGGGCGCGTACTTCCCGCACCGGGTCACCTACCACCCCTCCTGTCACGGGTTGCGGATGCTGGGCCTGGGCGAGCGGCCGCGCAGGCTGCTCGAGGCGGTGAAGGGCCTGGACCTCGTGGAGCTGCCGGGGGCGGAGGAGTGCTGTGGTTTCGGCGGTACGTTCGCGGTGAAGAACGCCGACGTGTCGACCGCGATGGGCGCCGACAAGGTGCGCAACTCCCTGTCCACCGGCGCCGATGTGCTGTGCGGCGCCGACAACTCCTGCCTGATGCACATCGGTGGCATGCTGCGCCGCCAGGACGCCCCGCAGCGCGCGCTGCACATCGCCGAGATTCTCGCGAGCACCGAAGAGGAGCCCCTGGTATGAGCGGTACGTATCTCGGCATGCCGGCCTTCCCCGAGGCCGCGCACGAGGCCGTACGGAACGACACCCTGCGCGCGAACCTGCGGCACGCCACCCACACCATCCGCGACAAGCGGGCGGTGGCCGTGGCCGAGCTCGACGACTGGACGGAGCTGCGCGAGGCCGGGAAGCAGATCAAGGAGCACACGCTCAGCCGGCTGGACCACTACCTGGTCCAGCTGGAGGAGTCGGTCACGGCCGCGGGCGGGACCGTGCACTGGGCGGCGGACGCCGAGGAGGCGAACCGGATCGTCGCCGATCTGGTGAAGGCGACGGGCGAGGGCGACACCGAGAAGCGTGAGGTCGTCAAGGTCAAGTCGATGGCCACCCAGGAGATCGGCCTCAACGAGGCCCTGGAGGCCGAGGGCATCGCCGCCTACGAGACCGACCTCGCCGAACTGATCGTGCAGCTCGGTGAGGACCGCCCCTCGCACATCCTGGTCCCCGCCATCCACCGCAACCGGGGCGAGATCCGCGACATCTTCCGCTCCGAGATGGAGAAATGGGGCCGGGCGGCGCCGGAGAACCTCACCGACAGCCCCGCGGAGCTGGCCGAAGCGGCCCGGCTGCATCTGCGGGAGAAGTTCCTGCGGGCCGAGGTCGGCATCTCGGGGGCGAACTTCATGGTGGCCGAGACCGGCACCATGGTCGTCGTCGAGTCCGAGGGCAACGGGCGGATGTGCCTCACCCTGCCCGAGACCCTCATCTCCGTCGTCGGCATCGAGAAGATCGTCCCCACCTGGCGCGACCTGGAGGTGTTCCTCCAGACCCTGCCCCGGTCCTCCACCGCCGAGCGGATGAACCCGTACACCAGCATGTGGACCGGCACGACGGACGCCGACGGCCCCAAGGCCTTCCATCTGGTCCTGCTCGACAACGGCCGTACCGACACCCTCGCCGACGAGGTCGGCCGGCAGGCGCTGCGCTGCATCCGCTGCTCGGCCTGTCTCAACGTCTGCCCGGTGTACGAACGGGCCGGCGGGCACGCGTACGGCTCGGTCTACCCCGGGCCGATCGGCGCCATCCTCACGCCTCAACTGAGGGGCACGGCGAGCGAGATCGACGCCTCCCTGCCGTACGCGTCCTCCCTCTGCGGCGCCTGCTACGACGTCTGCCCCGTCGCCATCGACATCCCGGAAGTCCTCGTCCACCTCCGCGAGAAGGTCGCGGAGCAGGGCGGCCCGGGACACCGGCTCGAGAAGGCCGCGATCAAGGCGGCGGGCTGGGTCCTCGACCATCCCGCCGTCCTCGCGGCGGGAGAGCGCGTCGCGGCGAAGACCCGCAGGCTGCACCCGAAGAAGCTCCCGGGACCCGGCGCGAGCCAGTGGACCGACAGCAGGGACCTGCCCGAGATGCCCGCCGAACCGTTCCGCGACTGGTGGAAGAAGAACCGCACATGACCTCGCCCTCGACGCCCCGCCCGACGTCCTCCTCGACGTCCTCGTCCCGCGAGCGGATCCTCGGCCGCGTCCGTGCGGCGCTCGCCGACGCTCCCACCGCCCCGCCCGCGGCGCGCGACTACCTCACCTCCCACACCGCCGACGACCCCACCGTGATCCTCGACCTCCTGCACGAGAACCTCGCGGACTACCGCGCGCTCGTGCACCGCACAGAGGAACGCGAACTGCCGTCTCTCATCGCCGACTTGCTGACGAAGCACGGGGCGGGCTCGGTCGCCGTCCCGCCGGGGCTGCCCGCCTCCTGGCTGTCCGGCACGGCGGTGGAGCAGCGTCACGACGAGGGCGCGCCCCTCACCCCGTACGACCTCGACGCCACCGACGCCGTCATCACCGGCTGTGCCCTGGCCATCGCCGAGACGGGCACGATCGTCCTGGACGGCGGTCCGGGCCAGGGCCGCCGCGCGCTCACCCTCGTTCCCGACGTCCACATCTGCGTCGTACGAGCGGCCGACCAGGTCGTCGCCTCGGTCCCCCTGGCGATGCCCCGCCTCGACCCGGCCCGTCCGCTGACGTGGATCTCGGGCCCGTCCGCCACCAGCGACATCGAACTCGACCGGGTCGAGGGCGTGCACGGCCCCCGCACCCTGCACGTGGTGCTGGTCACCGAGACGTCGGCCCCCGGCGGGCGCGGGGGCACCGCCGCCGGATCGTGACGCGCCGCGAAGCCGCGATCCGCGGCGGCGTCACTTCGCCAGGAGGAGTCTCGACCGTGGAGGCCGACGCGGAGCGGGTCAGCCGCACCCCGGCGCTGATCGCCCGGTCGTCGGAGGCGCTGGTGGCGGTCGGCGTCCAGATCTCCGGCACGGCCACCTTCGTCCAGGACGGCCGACGGGTTCAGGTGCATCTCCGACAAGGTCAGGCGGTCGACGTCCTCCAGTCCGGTCAACGGCCGCCGGCTGGTGACCGGCACCAGGCTCCGCCCGCCCCCGGGCAGCAGCGGACGGACCTGCGCCTCGTCGCGGGCGTTGTCCAGCACGACCAGGCACCGGCGGTCGCTCAACAGGGCGCGCAGCAGCCCGGCGCGGCCCCCCGCGTCCTCCTTCGCCAGCCGGCGGTCCGACACGCCGAGGGCCTTCAGCAGCGCCTCTTCCGTGTCCACGGGGCCTTCCACCCCGTGCAGGTCGACCACGAAGCACCCGTCGGGGAACACCGCCCCCAGATCCGCTGCCACCTTCAGCGCCAGCGTCGTCTTCCCGCATCCCGGAGGGCCCGAGACGAACGACACCGACGCTCCCAGACCGGCGCGGGCGCGTTCCGCAGCCTCCCGCAGCAGGGCCAACTCCGGTTCACGTCCCGTGAAGTCCTCCACGGATCGCGGCGGCACCGTCGTCCCCGCCACCGCGACCGCGCGCGCGGGTCGCGCCGCCCGGCCCACGGCCAGCAGCGCCTCCCGCTCCGCGTTCGCGAGGCCGAGCCCCTCCGCCAGCGCCACGGCCGTGCGCCGCTGCGGAACCCGGCTGCGGCCCCGCTCCATGTCGCCGATCGCCCGGACGCTCACGCCCGACGCCTCGGCCAACTCCTCGATGGTCAGACGGCCTCGCTACCGCAGATCACGCAGAACGGCACCGAACGACTTCTCCCCGTACACGACTCCTGGTTCCTCCCACCCCGAGGGAAGAATACGGTGTTCCGTTCCGGGCAAAACCGCAGGGAAACAGCACTATCGGCGCCAACGGCCTTGTCGGGCCCCTTCCGCAGAGAGGGCCCGACAGGGTTGTTCGTGCCGGCGTCGGGGCTCAGTGGGCGGTCGACCGGACCGCCTCCAGGATCAGTTCGGCCACGGCCTTCGGCTGGGCCAGCATGACGAGGTGTGACGAGTCGACCTCGACGGTGGTCATGCCGGCGCGCTCGTAGCCGTAGCGCTCCACATCGGGGTTGATGGTCCGGTCGGAGGTGGCGACCAGGCCCCACGAGGGCTTGCTCCGCCATGCAGCGGCCGGCGCCGCCTCGCCGAACGCCCGTGCGGCCAGGGGACGCTGGGACACGGCGAGGACCGCTGCGAGCTCGGGGTCGACGTCCGCGGCGAAGAGGGCGGGGAACTTCCCGGCCGCGACCGAGACGTCGGTACCGGTCTCGTCCGAACCGGGCACGGGGAAGGGCGTGTAGACGAGAGCGTCGGCGAGACCCGAGTCGGGGAACCGTCCCTGCAGCTCGCCGAGGCTCTCGCCCTCCTCCAAGGCGTACCCGGCGAGGTAGACCAGCGCATGGACGTTGTCCTGCGTGCCGGCGACGGTGATGACGGCGCCGCCGTAGGAGTGCCCCACCAGGATCACGGGGCCCGGGACGGCACGGACTACCGAGGCGATGTACGCGGCGTCGTCGACGAGGCTGCGGTTGGGGACGGCCGGAACCACCACGTCAAGGCCGGCGGCGGTCAGTTCGGGGATGACGCGGGCGAAGCCGGAGGCGTCGGCGAAGGCGCCGTGGACCAGGACGACGGTGGGGCGGGCGTGGCGGGACATGGGGGAACTCCTCGGTGTGTGACGGGGATGCGGGAGGTGGGGCGCGTGTGGTGCTTCACAGGCCGAAGCGGGCGCGCCTCGCCTCGGGAACCAGGTCGGCGTACTCGGGGTGCTTGCCGATCCACCCCCGGATGAAGGGGCAGTACGGCAGGACCCGGAGCCCGCGCGCGCGGGCGTCGTCGAGGGCATCACGGGCGAGGAGACTGCCCAGGCCCTGACCGGCGAACCGGGGATCGATCTCGGTGTGGATGAAGGCGGTCTCGCCCTCCGAGAGGTGGTACTCGGCGAAGCCCGCGGTCTCCGTACCGTCCTCGCCGGCGAGGATCTCGTAGCGGGATCTCTCGGGGCGGTCCACCACGTGCGGTTCCATCAATCTCCTGTCATGCGTGCCCCGGGCGGGGGCGGGAAGGGGGTCAGAGCGTGCGGCGTACGCCCGCCTGGCGTTCCAGGTTGCGGAGCTGGACGGCGAGGTCTCCGTGGACGGCCGTGCGGGCGGGGCCGCTGCGGCCGATGGGCAGGACCTCCTCACTGCGCATGTCCTCCAGCATCAGGGCAAACGCCGTGTACATCGCGACGAGCGCCACCACGAGGCCGAGCGCTCCGGACGTGCGCGTCAGCCAGTCGGCGCCGGTGACGCCCGCGAGGCCGGTGGCCGCCCAGCGGGGCAGGGAGACCGCGAGGACGAACCACAGCGCGCGCTTGGGCCGGGTCACGGCGGTCATCAGGGCCCCGAAGCAGAGGAGCGCCAGGTTGAAGACGCCGAGGACCTGAAGGCCGTCGGCCGCGCCGCTGAGCATGACGAGCGCGTACACCAGCCAGCTGCCGGCGAAGACCGCCATCAGCGTCGCCGCGATCACGTCCCGGGCACCGAAGGCGAGGAGGCTCACGAGGAGTTGGAGGACGAAGGCCGGAAGCACGGTGAAGGCGACGGCAGCGCGGGCCGTCTCGTCGAGGATCCCGAGCTGCAGGCAGCCTGTCATCACGGAGGCGATGGCTATCGTGAAGAAGCCCAGCGGCATGGGCGAGGCGATGGGCCGCAGGTTGATCCGGGTCATCGAGCGGAGATCCGGCTCGAAGCGGCGTCCCGGGGGTGTGTCCGGCCGGTCGTCCGGCGCGTCGGCGCCGGCGGCGGAGGCTGTACTCATCTGGTGGATCCCTTGGTCAGTGATCGAAGCAGGGGTCGACGAACGACGGCGGGGGCACCTCGGGTGCGGCGCCCCGTGCGACGCGCCACAGGCGGTGCCGGTCCGACTCGGCGACGGCATCGGCCACGAGTGACGCCTGGCGGGCACCGCTCGACTGGTAGCCGCCGAAGTGGGCCACCGGGCTCCATTCCGGGCTGACCGGCGGGACGGCCTCGTCGAGGCCCTCGTACTCCGCGCTCGCGTGGACGATCCGGCCGCCGACGACGGTCAGGACGGATTCGATGTCGGGGATGGCGGCCTCGGGCACGGTGAGGTAGTCGTCGGACAGGATCGCGAGGTCGCCGTAGAAGCCCTCGCGGAGGATTCCCTTGACGTCCTGCTCGCCGGTGAGGCGCGCCCCGCCGCGGGTGTAGAGGCCGAGGGCGGTCTCGCGGTCGATCAGGTTCCCGGCCGGGTACAGGGAGGTGCCGCCGACGGTCCGGCCGGTGACCAGCCAGTGCAGCGCGACCCACGGGTTGTACGAGGAGACGCGGGTGGCGTCCGTCCCGGCGGCGACGGTGAGGCCGCGGTCGAGCATCGCCCGGACCGGCGGGGTGTGGGCGGCGGCCTCGGCGCCGTAGCGTTCACGGAAGGCGGTGCCCTGGAAGGACATGCGGTTCTGCACGGACACGGCGCCGCCGAGGGCCGCGATCCGGTCCAGGCTGTCGGCCGTGACGGTCTCCGCGTGGTCGAAGAGCCAGCGGTTGCCGCCGGGGAAGAGCCCTTCCGCGGCGAGCTTCTCGAAGACGGCCAGGTCGCGGCGGATCGTCTCGTCGTAGGTCGCGTGGAGCCGGAAGCCCCAGCCGTTCTCGAGCAGGAGCCGGACGGCGCTCTCGAATTCGGTCTCGTAGCCTGCGGCGAGTTCGGGCCGGGGTTCGGAGAAGTTCTCGAAGTCGGCGGCGGCCCAGGTCAGGTTCTCCCCCGCGCCGTTCAGCCGGAGCCACTCGTCGCCGTCCCCGGGCTTGACCATCTCCGTCCAGCGCTTCAGGTCGGCGAGCTCCTGGCCGGCCGTCTGCGGGAACAGGTGGTACGCGATCCGCAGGGACAGCTCGCCCGACCGCGCGAGGTCCATGACGGTGGCGTAGTTGTCGGGGAAGTTCTGGAAGCCGCCGGCGGCGTCGACCGCCGAGGTCAGTCCGAAGCGGTTCAGCTCACGCAGGAAGTGGCGGGTCGACGTACGCTTGTCGGCCTCGTCCAGGGCCGGCGCCTTGGCCAGGGTCGAGTACAGGATCAGGGCGCTGGGCGCGGCGAGGAGCACGCCGTTCGGTTCGCCGTCCCGGCCCCGGACGATCTGGCCGCCGCGCGGGTCGGGGGTCTCCCGGGTGAATCCGGCGGCCCGTACGGCTGCCCGGTTCATCAGCGCCGACTGGTAGAGGTGCAGGACGAAGACGGGGGTGTCGGGGGCGGCGGCGTTCAGCTCGGCGACGGTCGGCATCCGGCGTTCGGCGAACTGCTCGGCGGTCCAGCCGCCGACGACCCGGATCCACTGTCCCTTGGGCGTGCGGCCGGCCTGCTCTCGCAGCATCGCGAGAGCCTGGCGGAGGCTGCGGACGCCGTCCCAGCGCAGCTCCAGGACGTAGTTCAGGCCGCCTCGGATGACGTGGAGGTGCGAGTCGTTCAGGCCGGGGATGACCCGGCGGCCCAGCGCGTCGACGACCTTGGTTCCCGGCCCGACGAGGTGGGCGAGGTCGTGGTCGTCGCCCAGGGCCAGGACCCGGCCGTCGCGGATCGCGACGGCGCGGGCCTCGGGGCGGGCGGTGTCACCGGTGAAGACCTTGGCGTTACGGACGAGGAGGTCGGCGTGGTCGTGCTCGCGACGCGGGGCGGGGACGAGGCCCGCCACCGGCATGCTCGCCGACGGGCCGTGTGTGGTGGGTCCGTGAGTCGACGGGCCGTGTGCGGTGGGTCCGTGAGTCGACGGCCCGGTCATGCGAGGGCCTTGCGGAGGGCGTCGGTGGCGAGACCGATGGCGAGTTCTGCGGCCCGCGTCTCGCGCAGCGCGTTCAGCATGACGAAGTCGTGGATGGCTCCCTGGACGCGCAGGGCGGTGACGGGCACCCCGGCGGCACGGAGCTTCGCCGCGTACGCCTCGCCCTCGTCGCGCAGGACGTCGGCCTCGGCGGTGATGACCAGGGCCGGCGGCAGACCGGTCAGCTGCTCGGTGGTGGCGCGCAGCGGCGACGCGGTGATCTGGGCGCGCTCGGCCTCCTCCGTCGTGTACTGGTCCCAGAACCACTTCATGGCGTCGCGGCGCAGGAAGTAGCCCTCGGCGAAGGCGTGGTACGAGTCGGTGTCGAAGCTCGCGTCGGTCACCGGGTAGAAGAGGACCTGGTGGGCGATGCGGACGTCGCCGCGCTGCTTGGCCATGAAGGTGAGGGCCGCGGTCATGTTGCCGCCGACCGAGTCGCCCGCGACGGCGATCCGCGTACCGTCGAGGTCCTTGTGGTGTCCCTCGCGGGCCACCCACTGGGCGACGGTGTAGTTCTGCTCGATGGCGACGGGGAAGCGGGCCTCGGGCGACAGGTCGTACTCGGGGAAGACGACGGCCGCCCGGGCGCCGACGGCGAGTTCGCGGACGAGCCGGTCGTGGGTGTGGGCGTTGCCGAAGACCCAGCCCGCTCCGTGGATGTAGAGGATGACGGGAAGCGAGCCGGTGGCGCCGCGCGGGCGGACGATCCGGGCGCGGACGTCCCCGGTCGGGCCGCCGTGGACGGTGACCCACTCCTCGTCGACGGCGGGCAGCGGGACGCCCTCGCCGCTCTGGACGTCGTCGACGGCCTTGCGGCCGTCCGGCACGGGGATCTGGAAGAGGAACGGCGGCTCGGCGGTGGCGTCGGCGAAGGCCTGGGCGGCGGGCTCGAGGGTCGGTCGGTTCGGCATGAGGGGTGCTCCTTCGGAGGGAGTGCGGGAGGGTGGGGCGTGGCCGGTGTTCCGTGCGGGGAACGGTTCTCGCGCGGCCGGATCACCGGAGGTCAGAGGCCGTACGCCTCGAGGAGGCGCAGCCAGACCTCGCTGACCGTGGGGAACGCGGGGACGGCGTGCCGCAGGCGGGTGAGCGGGACTTCTCCGACGATGGCGACCGTGGCCGTGTGGATGAGTTCGGTGGCCATCGGGCCGGTGAGGGTGCAGCCGACGACGACGCCCCGGGTCTCGTCGACGACGAGCTTGGCGTGGCCTCGGTAGTCGTCCGCGTACAGCGCGGCTCCGGCGACGTCGTCGATCCGGTACTCCACCGCGCGTACCGCGAGCCCCGCTTCGCGTGCCGCGCGTTCGGTGAGACCGACGCTCGCGATCTCGGGGTGGGTGAAGACGGCCTGGGGGACGGCGAAGCGGTCGGCTTCCGCGCTCCAGGCCTGCCCGCCGCCGGTGTCGGCGGGGCGGCCCGCGGCGCGCTCGGATATCGCCGCGGCGCAGGCTCGGGCCTGGTACTTGGCCATGTGGGTCAGCGGGGCACGGTGGTTCACGTCGCCGACGGCGTAGAGCCAGTCGCCGGCGTGCGCGGTGACGCGGCAGGTGTCGTCGGCCGGGAGCCAGTCCCCGGCCGGCAGTCCTGCGGCCTCCAGGCCGAGGTCCGCCGTACGCGGGCGCCGGCCGACGGCGACGAGTACCTCGTCGCAGACGAGGGCGGCGCCGTCGTCGGTCTCCACGGTCACGGCACGGGTGGTGCCGTCGCGGGCCACCCGGGTCGCCGAGACCCCGAAGCGGATCGTGACCCCGAGAGCGGTCAGGCCGCGCACGACCTCTTCGCCCGCGCACGGCTCCCAGCCGGTCAGCAGGGCCTGGTCACGGACGAGGAGGGTGACGGAGGAGCCGAGCGAGCTCCACGCCGTGGCCATCTCGCAGGCCACCACTCCCCCGCCGATGACGACGAGCCGCTCGGGCACCGCGTCGGCCGTGGTGGCCTGCCGGTTGGTCCACACGCCGATCCGGTCGAGCCCTTCGACCGGCGGCAGCACGGGTTCCGTGCCCGTGGCGAGGACGACCGCGAGCCGCGCCGGGAGGACGCGCACCGTGCCGTCGGTCCCGGTCACCTCGACCCGGCGCTCGCCGGTGAGCCGCCCGTGCCCCCGTACGAGGGGGATGCCGGCGCCTTTCAGCCAGGCGGCCTGACCGGCGTCGTCGCCGCGGCCGGTGAACCGGTCGCGGCGGGCCAGGACGTGCGCCGGGTCGAGGGCCGCGGTCACCGCCTGCCGCGCCCCGTCGACCGAAAGGGCGGCCTCCCTGGCGGCGCCGGGACGCAGCAGGGCCTTGCTCGGGACGCAGGCACGGTAGGAGCACTCGCCGCCGACGGCCTCGGCCTCGACGACGACGGCGGTCAGCCCTGACCGGACGATCCGGTCGGCGACGACCTCACCGCCCGGCCCGCCGCCGATGACGACGACGTCGTAGACGTCTTCGTGGGCGTCTTCGTGGGCGTCTTCTTGGGCGTCTTCGTACGTGTCCGTGTGGTGCGTGACCGTGTGTAGGTCCTCGTAGGTGTCCTCCATCAGCCGCGTACCAAGGGCGTGTCCACGAGGTGCTCGGCCAGGAACCAGACCTGCGCCTCGCCGGTGCGGAGGACCTCGGAGACGAGCAGGTCGGTGGTGCCCTCGTCGCCCTCTGCCGAGATCCGGGCGGCGGCGTCCCGCGCGTCGATCAGGATCCGCTCGTGCGCGTCCAGGAGCCGCGACAGCATGACGGGCACCGGCTCCACACCGTCGGGCGGCCGGGGTATCGCGGTCAGCTCCGCGACGTGGCGCGGGTCTCCGACGGCGACGCCGCCGAGGCTCTGGACCCGCTCGGCCAGCGCGTCCACGATGGCCAGTTGGGCTTCCGCGTGCTTGTCCAGCATCAGGTGCAGCGAGTAGAACGTCGCACCGCGCATGAGCCAGTGGTGCTTCTTGTAGAGGGAGTACAGGATCTGCGTGTCGGCGAGTACGCGGTTCAGCCGCTGACACGCGTACATGCGGGTGTCGTGGCCGAGACCGATCGGCAGCTGCTTGAGCGTGCCGAACGCCTGCGTCTCGGCGCCCTTCTGATGCAGCAGCGGCTGACCGCCGCCGCGTGCGTTCGGGGTGGTGGCTTCGGTATGCGTCGCGGTGGTGGTTGTGGCTTCCATCAGGTGCTCCAGGTCGAATGGATGGGTGTGCCCGGCCGCCCCGGTCGGGGGCGCGGGCGGCCGGGACCGGTCCGCGTGGCTCGCGCTCAGCGCCCGCCGAGGGCGTCAGTCCGGGCCGCCGGGGCCTGCCGGTGCAGGACGAGCCGGGTGAGCAGCCCGCTGCCGAGGCCGGCCGCGAGCGCGAGGGCGGCCCACCACAGCGGGTACGGCGTGAGGCCGAGGACCGCGTCGAGGGACCAGGCGCCGGGGCCGGTGGCGGCGAGGGCGGCGGCGGTGCCGACGAGGACGAGCGGGTACTCGTAGCCGTCGTTCTGCACCCAGAGGCCGTTGTGCCGCTTCACGGTGAGCGCGACCGTCATGACCCCGATGACGCCGGTGGCCGCCAGGGGAGTCAGGAAGCCGGCGGCGAGCAGCAGACCGGATCCGATCTGGCCTCCGCCCGCCGCCAGGGCGGTCAGGACTCCGCCGCGGAACCCGTCCGCGCGGAACTCCTCCGCCCCGCCCTCAAGTCCTTTGCCGCCCAGGTGCGAACTGACCTTCTGCACCCCGTGGCCGGCGACGAGCAGGCCCACCAGCAGACGCAGGATCAGAATGCCGGTGTCCAAGGAGGTCAGCCGGCCGCGTGCGCGCCGATGACGCTCTGCGCGTACACGACACCCAGGCCGTACGCGCCCGCGTGCGCCTTGACGATCTCCATGACCGCGGGGTAGGTCTCCTGCCGTGCCCAGTCGCGCTGCAGCTCCAGAAGGACCTGCACCCAGGTCACCGGCACCGCGCCGGCGGCGAGCATCCGCTGCAGCGCGTGCTCATGAGCGGCCGGGCTGACGCCGCCGGACGCGTCGGAGACCACGTACACCTCGTAACCCTGCTCCAGCGCCGAGAGCGCCGGCAGCACCAGGCAGACCTCGGTCCACAGGCCGGAGAGAATGATCTTCTTACGGCCGGTCGCCTTGACCGCCGCCACGAGCGCCTCGTCCTCCCAGGCGTTCATCGTCGTACGGTCGATGACCTCCTGCTTGGGAAACACCTCGGCGAGCTGCGGCAGCAGGGGCCCGGAGAACGACTCGGCGGCGACCGTGGTCAGGACGGCCGGCACGTCGAACGCCCGCGCCGCCTTGGCGAGACCCACGGTGCTGTTGATGATCGCGGCGCGGTCACCGCTCCCCGTACCGAAGAACATCTGCGGCTGGTGGTCCACGAAGAGCATGACCGCGTTGTCGGGGGTGAGCAGATCCGCGCTCGGGGCGGCCTGCACCTTGTCAATGTCGAACATGAGGGGTCCTCTCGGAGCGGTGGGTAGCGTGCCCGCCGCACTCCCGCGGCCCGGCACACCACGACGCTACGACCGCCCTGACCGGCCGACTTTCCTCTCCGTGCCCAGGCAATGGCACGACAGCGCACTACCGGGAACGCTGCCGGGTCCGGCCGAGGGCCGGTGTGTCATCGCCGTCCTCGCCGCACTCGGCTGGCCGGCCGTGGTTGCCGTGGCAGCCCGTTTGGCTCAGGTGCTGGTGTCGAACGACCGTACGCCCACTGGCTCGCCGCACAGGTGGGACTCACGGTCATCGGACCCGCGCAACAGTGCTGACGGCGGCCGCCGTCGACTTCAGCGATCGGGCGGCACCTTGTCATTCGTCGGCCGGGCGGAGGAATTCGGCGCCTATGGACCGGGCTGTCTCGCCGATCTCGTCCTGGTTCTCGTCCTCCGCCGTGAACAGGACCATGCCGATGCTGCCCTTGTCTCCCCAGATGCACATCGCCCGAGGCGTTCCGGTGGCCGCCTCGGTGTATCGGAGACACCGCATCCAGCCTCCGTACGGGCCGGCGCCGGCCCGCCAGGTGTCGTGGACGACGCCGACGCCTGCCATGTTCGCGGGGACGATCCCACCGTTCTCGAACAGGTACGACTCCCGCATCTCGTGGAAGTCTCCGGTCGCCACCGCGACCAGGTACTCGGCGGCGGCGTCCGGGGCGGCGTCCTCGGCGACGTACACCCGGGCCGTCGTCTCAGCCGTCCTGCGGTCGGGCAGGGCGGCGAACGGGTCGGACTGCTGGCGGAGCTCGAATCCCTCCAGGCCCCGGAAGGTGTCGTGGGCGACGATGTCGTAGCGGGGGTACGCGAGGGAAGAGGCGTACGCCGCGGTGCCGACGACCAGGACGAGGGCGACTCCGGCCCCGGCGAAGACGTACTCGCGCGGTGTCAGGCGCGGCACGGGCGGCAGCTCGGGCGGCCCGAACCCGTCGCCCCCGGCATCCGCTTCGCTGTCCCGTGCGGGTTCGTTCACCGCCGCGGCCATCCGCGCGGCAGCCCGCTCGCGGGCGGCGAGGAGCTGCTTGCGGAGGACGAGGAAGGGCAGCCCCATCAGCAGCCCCACCCCCGCCACCACGCCGTACGGCACCGCCGGCAGGACGGTCGGGCGCAGGACGGCGAGCAGGGCGACGACCGTACCGACCGCGCATCGGTATTCGAGGCCCCTGCGCAGCAGCAGGCGCAACCAGGTCCGGCCCGGGGCGGTGAGGGCGGCCGTGGTCTCGGCGAGCACGGCGAGCCGTAGGTTGCGCGGGGCAGCGGCGGCCCAGTGGGCGGCCTGGGCGGCGGCGGCCCCGGGCGTGGGCGCGTCGGCGAAGACCCTGCCCGCGTCGAACGACTGCATCCGGCGCACCGAAGCGGTGTTCTTGGCGTCGGCGGAGACGGAGCTTCCCGCGGCCTCGGCGCGCGACAGCTCCACGGAGTACGGTGCGATCTCGCGCAGGCGGGCGAGGAGCGCGACGCTCCGGGCGTTCCGTGCCGGCCGGTCCACCGCGTCGGTTCCGGCGCAGAGTTCCGCGTACCCGGCCAGCAGACCTACGTCGTCAGGGAAGGCGTCGAGGCCCTCGCGGAAGACCCGCTCGGCGGCGTCGTCGTGGTCGTCGTCGTCCTCGGCCATGTGGGCGCGGGCGAGCGCGAGGAGAAGCCCGGCGTCGGGCCCGTCCGTGTCGAGCGCGCTCCGCGCGGCGGTCCGCGCCTCGGCCGCCCGGCCGGCCGCGACAAGCGCGTCGACCCGCCCGCGCACATCGTCACTGGTGTCGTTCAAGAGTCCCCACCCCTGGTACAGCGGGCCGGACTGACGCGGCCGCGACCGCGACCGTCACTATCGCCCGTACCGGAATCCTGGTCAACCAGTGATCCACGCCTCTGACCTCATCTCTTGTCGTGCTGCAGGGTGCAACCGGATGCCCCTGTGTGCACGGCGCCCGCCCGTGAAAGTGGGCTGCGCCAGCGGGATGAAATCACCGGCCGGGAGCGGGCTCCACGGGCCGGAGCGGGAAAGGTGACCCAATGGCCTGGATCGTGACGCCGTTGGGCGCCCTCATGGTGCTGCTCATCCTCCGGGACGTCTTCCACACGCTCTGGCACCCCACCCGTCACGGCGGTCTGAGCCGGCTCGTGATGCGGGGCATGTGGCGCCTTTCGGCCCACCGCGGCGCCCGGTGGCGCCCGGCCGGGCTCGCGGGCCCGCTCGGCATGGTCATGGTGGTCGCCCTCTGGGCGCTGACCGTGGCCGTGGGGTGGGGGCTCGTGTACTGGCCCCACATGCCGGAGGACTTCTCGTACGCGGCGGGGCTCGACCCGACCCACCACGCGAGTCCGGTGGACGCCCTGTACGTCTCCCTCGTCACCCTCGCCACTCTCGGCCTCGGCGACATCGCACCGGCCACGGGCTGGCTGCGCGTCCTCGCTCCCCTGGAGGCCCTCGTGGGCTTCGCCCTCCTGTCGGCGACCGTGGCCTGGAATCTCGGGATCTATCCCGCCCTCGCCCGTCGCAGGGCGCTGGCGCTGCGGCTGTCCCATGTACGCCGCAGCCGGGCCGACGCGCGGGCGCTCGACTCCGACGGCGGCGCGGCGATCCTCGACGGGCTCGCCTCCGCCCTGGCCACCGCCACCGTCGACTTCCTGCAGTACGCCGAGTCGTACTACTTCCACGACGCGGACGAGGACACGGCGCTCCCGCGACAGCTCGGCCACGCCCTCGGCCTCGCGGATCAGGCCGAGGAAGCGCGGCACCCCGACGTCAGGCTCTCCGCGTCGGTCCTGCGCCGCGCGCTCGAAGACCTCGCGACCGTGCTCGACGCACGCTTCCTGCGTGCGGGAGGGGGCCCCGAGGGGGTCTTCGCCGCCTACGCCGAGGATCACGGGCACCCCTGGGAACCGGGCGGCCCTCCCCCGAACGGCGGAGACCGGCGGTCCTGAGCGGGAGCAGACGGTCCCGGGGCGAGCAGACGGTCCAGGGGCGAGCAGATGGTCCAGGGGCGCGAGTAGGGGGCTGACTGTCCGGCGAGGCCAGGCCGGTGCCGTCGACCGCGGGGAGCGTCAGTTCCCGGTGAGCGGGAAAGCCGCCCGAAGGAGGGTCTGTCCGTCGTGTGAGGTCCGTCCGTCGTATGGGGCCCCGACGGGTGGGGCCGCCGGTCAGCGTGCCCCGTACACGGGTTGCGGCGGCTCCGCGTCCGCGAGCAGCTTCAGCGCCGCCTCGCCCGCCTCCGCCGGTGTCCAGCGTGCGCCCTTGTCGGCCGTCGGGCCCGGGCGCCAGCCCTCCATGACGGTGATGCGGCCGCCCTCGGTCTCGAAGACCCGGCCCGTCACTCCGGCCGAGGCGGCGGAGCCCAGCCAGACGACGAGCGGGGAGACGTTCTCCGGGGCCATCGCGTCGAAGGCACCGCCCTCGGGGGCGGCCATCGTCTCGGCGAAGGTCCGCTCGGTCATCCGGGTGCGGGCGGCGGGGGCGATCGCGTTGACCTGGACCCCGTAGCGGGCGCTCTCGGCGGCGGCGACGAGGGTGAGGCCGACGATGCCGGCCTTGGCGGCGGCGTAGTTGCCCTGGCCGACGCTGCCGAGGAGGCCCGCGCCGGAGCTGGTGTTGATCACCCGCGCCTCGGGCGTACGGCCCGCCTTGCTCTCGGCGCGCCAGTGCGCGGTGGCGTACCTGAGCGGCAGGAAGTGGCCCTTGAGGTGAACGCGCATGACGGCGTCCCACTCGTCCTCGTCGAGGTTGACGAGCATGCGGTCGCGCAGGAACCCGGCGTTGTTGACGAGGGTGTCGACGCGGCCGAAGGTCTCCAGGGCGGTGGTGACCAGCGAGGCCGCGCCGTCGGAGGTGGCGATGTCGCCGCCGTGGGCGACGGCCTGTCCGCCGGCCGCCCTGATCTCGTCGACGACCCGCTGGGCGGGTCCGCTCTCCCCTCCGCTGCCGTCCGGGGCCACTCCGAGGTCGTTGACGACGACCTCGGCGCCCTCGGCGGCGAAGGCGAGCGCGTGCGCCCGGCCGAGCCCGCGCCCGGCTCCGGTGACGATCACGACGCGTCCGTTGCACAGTCCTGTCATGGGTGGGTCCTTTCGATGCGTGGGGTCAGTGGTGGGCGGTGGACGCGTCCAGGAACGCCGGACGTTCCCCGCCGCCGTGTACGGACAGGCTGGCGCCGCTGATGTAGGCGGCGCGGTCGGAGGCGAGGAAGACGCAGGCGGCGCCGATGTCGGCGGGCTCGGCGAGCCGGCCGAGCGGCACGGTGCGGCCGACGGCGGCCAGTCCGTCCTCGTCCCCGTAGTGCAGGTGGGACAGCTCGGTGCGCACCATGCCGAGGACGAGCGTGTTGACCCGGATCCGCGGCGCCCATTCCACCGCCATGGACCGGGCGAGGTTGTCCAGGCCCGCCTTTGCGGCTCCGTAGGCGGCGGTGCCCGGTGACGGGCGGGTGCCGCTGACGCTGCCGATCATGACGATCGCCCCTCCCCCGCTCTGATGGCGCATCACCTCGTACGCGGCGAGGGAGGCGGTCAGGGGGGCGAGGAGGTTCAGCTCGACGACCCGGGCCTGCCGCTCGGCTCCCCCGTCGCCGAGCATCCGGTACGGGGTTCCCCCGGCGTTGTTGACGAGGAGGTCCAGCCTTCCGTGGTCGTCGCGCACCCGGGCGAAGAAGTCCCCGACGGCCGTCGGGTCGCGCAGGTCGACGGGGAGGAAGCGGGCCGTGCGCCCGTCCGCTTCGACGGGTGTGCCGGGGGGGCGCCGAGCGCAGGTCACGACCTCCGCGCCGGCTTCGAGCAGAGCCCTGGTGATTCCGGCGCCGACGCCGCGTGTGCCGCCGGTGACGACGGCGACGGAGCCCGACAGATCGGTGATGACTGCCAAGGGACACCTCCCGCAGCGGGCGAACCGCTGCTATCTTCCGCCTAACAAACGTTTGGTGGAAAGGTAGCTGATCTGCTCATGGGTGTCTCCACCTCAGCCCCCGACGAAGGCATCACCGTCGTCACCGTCGACTTCCCACCGGTCAACGCCCTCCCCGTACAAGGCTGGTACGACCTGGCCGCCGCAGTACGCGCCGCGGGCGCCGATCCCCGGGTGCGCTGCGTCGTCCTCACCGCCGAGGGCCGGGGCTTCAACGCAGGCGTCGACATCAAGGAGATCCAGCGCGCGGCCGGGCACGACGCCCTCCTGGGCGCCAACCGCGGCTGCTACGAGGCGTTCGCCGCGGTCTACGACTGCGAGGTGCCGGTGGTCGCCGCCGTGCACGGCTTCTGCCTCGGCGGCGGCATCGGCCTGGCCGGCAACGCCGACGCGATCGTCGCCTCCGAGGACGCGACCTTCGGCCTGCCCGAGCTGGACCGGGGCGCGCTCGGCGCGGCCACCCACCTGGCCCGGCTCGTCCCCCAGCAGCTGATGCGGACCCTGTACTACACCTCGCGCACCGTCACCGCGGAGGAACTGCACCGGCACGGCTCGGTGTGGCGGGTCGTCCCGCGCGAGCGCCTGCTCGACGCGGCGCTCGACCTCGCACAGGAGATCGCCGCCAAGGACGGACAGCTGATCCGGCTCGCCAAGGCCGCGATCAACGGCATCGACCCGGTGGACGTCCGCCGCAGCTACCGCTTCGAGCAGGGCTTCACCTTCGAGGCCAACCTCAGCGGCGTCGCCGATCGGGTCCGCGACACGTTCGGCGAGGACGGCGCCGTCGACAAGAGCGAGGAGGAGGAGTCGTGAGCAAGGACAAGACGATGACCGCCGAGGAGGTCGTGGGGCGGCTCAGGAGCGGGATGACGATCGGCATCGGCGGCTGGGGCTCCCGGCGCAAGCCGATGGCCCTGGTACGGGCGCTGCTGCGGTCGGACCTCACGGACCTGACCGTCGTCTCGTACGGCGGCCCGGACGTGGGGCTGCTCGCCGCCGCCGGGAAGATCCGCAAGCTGGTCGCGGCCTTCGCCACGCTCGACTCCATCCCCCTGGAACCGCACTTCGGCGCGGCCCGGCAGCGCGGCGCCTTCGAACTCGTGGAGCTGGACGAGGCCATGGTCATGTGGGGTCTGACCGCCGCCGTGCACCGGCTGCCCTTCATGCCCATCAGGGCCGGGCTCGCCTCGGACGTGATGAGCGTCAACCCGTCGCTGCGGACGGTGAGGTCGCCGTACGACGACCGCGAGGAGCTGGTCGCCGTCCCCGCCCTGCGCCTCGACGCCGCGCTCGTCCACCTGAACCGTGCCGACGCGCACGGCAACGGCCAGTACCTGGGCCCCGACCCGTACTTCGACGACCTGTTCTGCGAGGCCGCCGACACCGCGTACGTCTCCTGCGAGCGGATCGTGGAGACCTCGGAGCTGCTCAAGGACGCGGGGCCGCAGTCGCTGCTGCTCAAGCGGGCGTTCGTCGACGGCGTCGTCGAGACGCCGAACGGCGCGCACTTCACCTCCTGCGCCCCCGACCACGACCGGGACGAGGCGTTCCAGCGCGCGTACGTCCGGGCCGCGCGCGACCCGGAGGAGTGGCGGGCCTTCACCGCCCGCTTCCTGTCCGGCGACGAGGACGCCTACCAGGCCGCGGTCGCGGCGTTCCACGAGGAGGAAGCATGAGCGGCACCGGTACGACGACGACGGCCGCGCCGGCGACGCGGGCCGAGTGCTGCGTCGTCGCCTGCGCCGAGGCGTGGCGGGGCGCGGGCGAGGTGCTGGCCAGTCCGATGGGCACCGTCCCGACGATCGGTGCCCGTCTCGCCCGACTCACCTTCTCCCCCGACCTGCTGCTCACCGACGGCGAGGCGCTGCTCATCGGCGACGTGCCGGCGGTCGGCGCCGCGCCGCGGGTGGTGGAGGGCTGGCTGCCGTACCGGCAGCACCTGGCCCTGGTCGCCACCGGGCGGCGGCACGTGATGATGGGCGCGAGCCAGCTCGACCGGTACGGCAACCAGAACATCAGCTGCGTCGGCGACTGGGAGCGGCCCCGGCGACAGCTCCTCGGCGTGCGCGGCGCTCCGGTCAACACCCTCAACAACCCGACCAGTTACTGGGTCCCGAAGCACTCGACGCGAGTGTTCGTCGAGCGGGTCGACATGGTCTGCGGGGTCGGCTACGACCGGGCCGCCGCGGCCGGCCCCTCCGCGACCCGCTTCCACCGCATCCCCGACGTCATCAGCGACCTGGGCGTCTTCGACTTCGAGACCCCCGACCGCACCATGCGGCTGCGCTCCCTGCACCCCGGCGTCACGGTCGAGCAGGTGGTGGAGTCCACCGGCTTCGCCCTGGCCGTACCCTCCGAGGTGCCGTACACCCGCGAACCCACGGCCGAGGAACTGCGGCTGATCCGCGAGGAGATCGACCCGAAGGGGCTGCGCGACCGCGAGGTACGGGCATGAGCGACGTCACCCTCGCGACTCCGCTCACCGCGCTCGTCGGGGTGCGGCATCCCGTCGTGCAGACCGGCATGGGCTGGGTGGCCGGTCCCCGGCTCGTCTCGGCCACCGCGAACGCGGGCGCGCTCGGGATCCTCGCCTCGGCGACGATGACCGTCGACCAGCTCCGCTCCGCTGTGCGCGAGGTCAAGTCCCGTACCGACGCGCCCTTCGGGGTCAACCTGCGGGCCGACGCCGGGGACGCGGCCGAGCGCGCGCGGATCATCATCGACGAGGGCGTACGGGTCGCCTCGTTCGCCCTCGCCCCGTCCCGCGAGCTGATCGCGCGGCTCAAGGACGCCGGCGTCGTCGTCATCCCCTCCATCGGGGCCAGGCGGCACGCCGAGAAGGTCGCGGCGTGGGGGGCCGACGCGGTGATCGTGCAGGGCGGGGAGGGCGGCGGCCACACCGGCAGTGTCGCCACGACCGTCCTGCTCCCGCAGGTCGTGGACGCCGTGGACATCCCGGTCGTCGCCGCCGGCGGCTTCCACGACGGACGCGGCCTGGTCGCGGCGCTGGCGTACGGCGCTGCCGGGGTCGCGATGGGCACGCGTTTCCTGCTCACCTCCGACAGCACGGTCCCCGACGCGGTGAAGGCCCGCTACCTCGCCGCGGCGGTCGGCGACGTCACCGTCACGACGAAGGTGGACGGACTGCCGCACCGGATGCTGCGTACGGAGCTCGTCGACGCCCTCGAGCGTGCGGGCAGGGCCGCCTCGCTGTTGCGGGCGGTGCGGCACGCCCGTGCCTTCCGCCGCGAGTCCGGCATGGGCTGGTCGCGGATGGTCCGTGACGGCCTGGCGATGAAGCATGGCAAGGACCTGACCTGGAGCCAGGTCCTGCTGGCCGCGAACACCCCGATGCTGCTCAAGGCGTCCATGGTGGACGGTCGTACCGACCTCGGGGTGATGGCCTCCGGGCAGGTCGCGGGCCTGATCGACGACCTGCCGTCCTGCGCCGAACTCGTCGACCGGGTCATGACCGAGGCGCTGGCGACCCTCCGCGCCCTGCCCGCCGCCCGCTGAACCGCCGCACCGATCACGGCACCTCCGCCCGACTGCTGCGGTAGGGAGCCGGACGGCGGGACGCCGCCGGGTGACGTCACCCGGCGGCCTCCCGCTGTCCGGCCTCCCGTCACAGCCGTTCGATGATCGTCACGTTCGCCTGCCCGCCGCCCTCGCACATCGTCTGGAGGCCGAAGCGGCCGCCCGTGCGCTCCAGTTCGTGCAGCAGGGTCGTCGTCAGCTTGGTGCCGGTCGCGCCGAGCGGGTGGCCGAGAGCGATGGCGCCGCCGTTGACGTTGACCTTGTCCGGGTCGGCTCCGGTCTCCTTGAGCCAGGCCAGGACGACCGGGGCGAAGGCCTCGTTGATCTCCACGAGGTCGATGTCGTCGAGCGTCATCCCGGCCTTCTTCAGGGCGTACGCCGTCGCCGGGATCGGGGCCGACAGCATGCGGATCGGGTCCTCGCCCCGTACGGAGAGGTGGTGGACGCGGGCGCGCGGTGTCAGGCCGTGCTCCCGTACGGCGCGTTCCGAGGCGAGCAGGATCGCCGAGGCCCCGTCGGAGACCTGCGAGGAGACGGCGGCGGTCAGCCGGCCGCCCTCGACCAGCGGCCGGAGGCCCGCCATCTTCTCCAGGGTGGTGTCGCGGCGCGGACCCTCGTCGGTGGTCACGTCCCCGTACGGGACGAGCTCGCGGTCGAAGCGGCCCTCGTCGATCGCCCGGAGCGCCCGCCGGTGCGAGCGGAGGGCGAACTCCTCCATGTCCCGCCGGGAGACGTCCCACTTGGCCGCGATGAGTTCGGCGCCGTGGAACTGGTTGACCGGCTGGTCGCCGTAGCGGGCGCGCCAGCCATCGGAGCCCGCGTACGGGCCCTCGGTCAGCCCGAGCGGCACGGCGGCCTGGCGGCTTGCGAAGGCGATCGGGATCTGTGACATGTTCTGCGTGCCGCCCGCGACCACCAGGTCCTGGGTGCCGGACAGGACGCCCTGGGCGGCGAAGTGCAGGGCCTGCTGGGAGGAGCCGCACTGGCGGTCCACGGTCACGCCGGGCACCTCCTCGGGCAGTCCCGCTGCCAGCCAGCAGGTGCGGGCTATGTCGCCGGCCTGTGGGCCGACGGTGTCCAGGCAGCCGAAGACGACGTCCTCGACGGCGGCCGGGTCGACTCCGGAGCGCTCCACGAGCGCCTTCAGGACGTGCGCTCCGAGGTCGGCCGGGTGGACGGCGGAAAGACCGCCGTTGCGCCTGCCGACCGGGGTGCGCACGGCGTCCACGATGTATGCCTCGGCCATGGCCACTCCTTCTTCGATGTCCACGATGTCATGTCATGTACGGGTACGGGTACGGGAAGCGATGCCCTCGAGGACCATGGAGAGGTACTGGCGGGCGATCTCCTCGGGGCTGTGCTGTCCACCGGGCCGGTACCAGGACGCGGCGACCCAGACGGTGTCGCGCACGAAGCGGTAGGTGAGGCGGACGTCGAGGTCGGCGCGGAAGTCCCCGACCGTGACCCCGCGCTCCAGGGTTCCGATCCAGGCCGTCTCGAACCTGTGGCGCGCGTCGGCGAGGTAGCCGAAGCGCGGCTGGTCCTGGAGGTGCCGGGACTCCTTCCGGTAGATGGCGACGGCGGCGCGGTGCCGGTCGATCTCGCGGAAGGACTCGGTGACGAGGGCCTGGATGGTCTCCCCGGGACCGAGCCCGGCGGCGAGCACGGTGGCGTACCCGGCCAGCAGCTCGTCGAGGAAGGCGGAGAGGATCTCGTCGAGCGTCGACTCCTTGGAGTCGAAGTGGTGGTAGAGGCTGCCCGCGAGCAGGCCGGCGGCGTCCGCGATCCGGCGGACGGTGGTGGCGTCGTACCCCTGGGCGGCGAACACCTCGGCCGCCGTGTCCAGGAGTTCCCGGCGCCGCTCGGACGCGGGTCTCACGGATGCCGGCTGCTGACGGACAGGACTTCTCCCGTCATGTACGACGAGTAGTCGCTGGCGAGGAACACGATCACGTTGGCCACCTCCCACGGCTCGGCGTAGCGCCCGAACGCCTCGCGGGAGGTCAGCTCCGCCAGGAGTTCGGGGGTGGTGACCTTCACGAGGTGCGGGTGCATGGCCAGGCTCGGGGAGACGGCGTTGACCCGTACCCCGTACGCGGCTGCCTCCAGGGAGGCGCAGCGGGTGAGTGCCATCACGCCGGCCTTGGCGGCGGCGTAGTGCGCCTGGCCCCGCTGGGCCCGCCAGCCGATCACCGAGGCGTTGTTGACGACGACGCCGCCGGCGCCCGCGGCCTTCATGCGGCGCAGTGCGGCGCGGGTGCAGCGGAAGGTGCCGTCGAGGGTGACGTCGAGGACCTTGTCCCACTGCTCGTCGGTCATGTCGACCAGGTCGGCGGTGCCGCCGAGGCCCGCGTTGTTGACGACGATGTCGAGGCGCCCGTGGCGTTCCGCGGCGAGGTCGAAGAGCGCGGCGACCTGGGTCTCGTCGGTGACGTCGCAGGGCCGCGCGGTGACGCGGTCCGCGCCGAACTCCGCGGCCAGTTCGGCCTCGGACTCCTTCAGTCTGCGGGCGTGGGCGTCGCTGATGAGGACGCGGGCGCCCTCCTCCAGGAGCCGTCGGGCGGTCGCGCCGCCGATTCCGGCGCCCGCGGCGGCGGTGACGACGGCGCCGCGTCCGGTGAGCAGACCGTGCCCGGGGACGTAGTCCGGTGGGGTGCGGGTCACGGGCGGACCTCCTTGGGCAGGCCGAGGACACGCTCGGCGATGATGTTCCGCTGGATCTCGTTGGAGCCGGCGTAGATGGTGTCGGAGCGGGAGAAGAGGTACAGCCGCTGCCAGTCGGTGAGGTCGTACGGTTCGCCGTCGGCCAGCATGCCGCCGGCGCCGCAGACGTCCATGGCGAGTTCGCCCAGTTCCCGGTGCCAGGTGGCCCAGAAGATCTTCCCGATGGACGCCTCGGGGCCCGGGGCTCCGGCCGCCACCGCGCCGAGCATGCGCAGGGCGTTGAACCGGATGGTCTCCAGGCCGGTCCAGGCGCGGGCGATGCGGTCGCGGATCAGCGGGTCGGCTGCGGCGCCGTTGCGCTTGGCCAGCGCGATGACGGCCTCCAGTTCGCGGCGGAAGCCGACCTGCTGGCCGAGGGTGGACACGCCCCGCTCGAATCCGAGGGTGGCCATGGCCACCCGCCAGCCGTCGCCGGGGGCTCCGACGACGTGCGAGGCGTGGGTGCGGGCGCCGTCGAAGAACACCTCGTTGAACTCCGACGTCCCGGTGAGCTGGACGATCGGCCTGATCTCCACACCGGGCTGGTCCAGGGGGACGAGCAGGTAGGACAGACCGCGGTGGCGGGCCGATCCCGGCTCGGTGCGGGCGACGAGGAAGCACCAGTCGGCCTCGTGGGCCAGTGAGGTCCAGATCTTCTGGCCGGTGACCGCCCAGTCGTCCCCGTCGCGCGCGGCGCGGGTCCGTACGTTCGCGAGGTCCGAGCCGGCGTCCGGCTCGGAGTAGCCCTGGCACCACAGCTCCTCGGCGGCGGCGATCGGAGGGAGGAAGCGCTCGCGCTGTTCCGGTGTGCCGAAGGCGATGAGGGTGGGGCCGAGGAGCTGCTCGCCGATGTGGCCGACGCGGGCGGGGGCGTCGGCGAGGGCGTACTCCTCGTGGAAGGCGACCTGCTGTTCGAGGGTCGTGCCCCGTCCGCCGTACTCCTCGGGCCAGCCGAGGCAGGTCCACCCCGAGGCGGCCATGTGCCGCTCCCAGGCGAGCCGTTCGGCGTGGGCCTCGTGTTCGCGTCCCGGTCCGCCGCGCCCGCGCAGGGCGGCGAACTCGCCCGTGAGGTGGGTCCGCAGCCAGCCGCGGACCTCTCTGCGGAACTCCTCGACGCTGCCCATGGGAACTCCTCGACGTTGCTCGTGGCCGTACGTTAATCTACCAAACACTTGTTAGGGAAGGAGGGCGGATGTCCGCTCGCTCGGACCACCTCGCGCACGCGCACAACGCCGGGACCGGCCCCGACGCCCTCGGCGGCATCGACGTACGCGCCATGAAGGCGGGAGGTGCCTGATGGATCTCGACTTCTCCGCGGCGGAGAACGCCTTCCGGGCCGAGGCCCGCGCCTGGCTCACCGCCCACGTGCCCGCGACTCCGCTGCCCTCCCTGGAGACGGAAGAGGGCTTCGCCGCCCACCGGGAGTGGGAGCGGACCCTGTTCGCGGCCCGCTGGTCGGTCGTCTCCTGGCCCGGGGAGTACGGCGGCCGGGGCGCCTCGATCCTCCGGTGGCTGATCTTCGAGGAGGAGTACTACGCGGCCGGGGCACCCGGAAGGGTCAGCCAGAACGGCATCAACCTGCTCGCCCCCACCCTCTTCGAACACGGCACCGACGAGCAGCGCGCCCGCGTCCTGCCCTCCATGGCACGCGGCGACGTCGTCTGGGCCCAGGCCTGGTCGGAGCCGGAGTCCGGCTCCGATCTGGCCTCGCTCCGCTCCACGGCCGAACGGACCGAAGGCGGCTGGCTCCTGACCGGTCAGAAGACCTGGTCGTCGCGGGCGGCCTTCGCCGACCGCGCCTTCGGTCTGTTCCGCAGCGACCCCGCCACCGGAAGACCGCACCAGGGGCTGACGTACCTGATGTTCCCGCTGGACGCCGACGGCGTGACCGTACGGCCCATCGGGCGGCTCGACGGCAAGCCGGCCTTCGCCGAACTCTTCCTCGACGACGTGTTCGTGCCCGACGAGGACGTGATCGGCGCACCGGGACAGGGTTGGCGGGTCGCCATGAGCACCGCGGGCAACGAACGGGGGCTCACCCTGCGCAGCCCCGGCCGGTTCACGGCCGCGACCGAGCGGCTCACCGCGCTGTGGCGGGAGAAGGCCGACCCGTCCGACACCGCTCTGCGTGACCGGGTCGCCGACGCCGTCATCGGCGCCCGCGCCTACCGCCTGTTCGCCTACGCCGGCGCCTCGCGCATCGCCGCCGGAGGCTCGATCGGCGCCGAGTCCAGCCTCAACAAGGTCTTCTGGTCCGAGCTCGACATCGCCCTGCACGAGACCGCGCTCGATCTGCTCGGCCCGTACGGCGAGCTGTCCGACGAGGCCACGGAGGCGCCCGTGCACGGCAGTTGGGCCGAAGGACACACCTTCTCCCTCGCCGGACCCATCTACGCCGGCACCAACGAGATCCAGCGCGACATCATCGCCGAGCGGCTGCTCGGCCTCCCGAAGGGACGCCGGTGATGCGGTTCCTCCTCGACGACGGACAGCGGGAGTTCGCCCGCTCGCTCGACGGCACGCTCACCGCGGCCGACACCCCCGGGGCCGCGCGGGCCTGGGCGGCCGGGGACACCGCGCCCGGCCGTGCGCTCTGGGCACGGCTCGCGGAGGTGGGCGTCCAGGCCCTCGCCGTACCGGAGCGGCACGAAGGGCTGGGCCCCCTGCCACTCGAACTCGCTGTCGCCTTCGTGGAGTTGGGCCGTCACGCCGTACCCGGGCCGCTGGTGGAGACGGTGGCGGCGGCCGCCTTCCTCGACCGGCTCGACCGGCTCGACGGGCTCGGTCACGCGGGGGCCGCGGCGGAGTGGCTGCCGCGGATCGCCGGCGGGAAGGCGCTCCTCTCCCTGTGTGTGCCGGCCACGAGCGGCCCGTACGCCCTGGATCCGGACGCCGCCGACGCCGTGCTCGTCGTCGACGGCGACACCGTACGCCTGGCGGCGACCACCGGCCCCCTCCAGCCCTCCGCCGACCCGGTGCGGCGACTGGCGCGCCCGCTCGGCGGAACCGTCCTGGCCCGGGGCCCCGCGGTGGCCGTCGCGGCGTCGCACGCCGCCGAGGTCGCGGCCCTGGCCACCGCCGCCCAGTCCCTCGGCCTCGGCCGCGCGCTCCTCGACAGGACCGTCGGCTACGTCGGGCAGCGCACCCAGTTCGGGGTCGCCATCGGCTCGTTCCAGGCGGTGAAGCACCGCCTGGCCGACACGCTCATCGCCCTGGAGTTCGCGCAGCCCCTGCTCCACTCGGCCGCCCTGGCCCTGGCGGCCGGGGCGGACCACGCCTCCGCCGAGATCGCGGCGGCGAAGGTCACGGCCGGCGAGGCCGCGTACACCGCCGCCCGCACCGCCCTCCAGCTCCACGGCGCCGTCGGCTACACCGAGGAGCTGGACCTCGCCCTGTGGATCCGCAAGGCCCGCCCCCTCCGCGACGCCTGGGGCACTCCCGCCGCCTGCCGCGCCCTCGTCCTCGCGGGCTGAAGGCTGCCCGCTCCCCTGGCGGGCAAGCAGACCCGTACCCGTACGAGTACCGCATCGAAGGGAGCAGAGGCGTGAGGCTGACGGAGGAACAGGAGGAGCTGCGGTCCGCCGTGCGGGCCGTGCTCGGCCGCCGTCCGGGGCAGGCGGCCTGGCGGCCGCTGACCGAGCAGGTCGGGGTCGCGGGGCTCGCCGTTCCCGAGGAGTACGGCGGCGCCGGATGCGGGGCCCTGGAGGTCCATGTGGTGATGGAGGAGCTGGGCCGGGAACTGAGCCCCGTGCCCTACCTCGGTTCAGCTGTGCTCGTGACGCAGGCACTGCTCGCCTCGGACGACAAGACGGCGTGCGCGCGGCTGCTGCCGGGACTCGCCTCGGGTGCCGTGGTGGGCGCCCTGACGTGGGCGGAGGACGGCTCCTGGGATCCTCCGGCCGTACGGGCCGAGGCTGCCCCAGGGGACGGGGGCGGTTGGCGGATCACCGGGACCAAGGAGCACGTGCTCGACGGCGCCGAAGCGGACGTGCTGCTGGTGGCGGCCCGTACGGGAGCCGGGGTCTCGCTCTTCGAGGTGTCGGGGAACGGCCCGGGCGTGGACCGCGAGGCGGCGGTGACGATGGACTCCACCCGGACGCAGTCGCGCGTGGTGCTCACCGGGGCCGTGGGCCGGCTCGTCGGAGCGGAGGGCGCGGGCGACCGGGTGTTGCGGCACGTCCTCGACCTGGCCTGCGCGGCACTCGCCGCCGAACAGGTCGGCGCCGCCTCGCGCTGCCTCGAACTCACGCTCGCCCACGCCCGGGAGCGGGTCCAGTTCGGTAGGCCCATCGGCTCCTTCCAGGCCGTCAAGCACCGCCTCGCGGACGCGTACGTCCTGGTGGAGTCCGCCCGCTCGGCCGCACTGGGCGCCGCCTTCGCGGCGGCGGAGGCCGCCGCGGGCCCACTTGAGCTGACCCGCTGCGCGGCCGCCGCCAAGTCCGCCTGCTCGGAGGCGTTCTCGGTGGTCGCGGGCGAGATGATCCAGCTGCACGGCGGCATCGGGATCACCTGGGAGCACGACGCCCACCGCTACTTCAAGCGCGCCCACGGCTCGTCCCGGCTCTTCGGCCCACCGTCCTGGCACCGGGCCCGCCTGGCGGCCGCCCTGGGTCTCGGCCCGGGCACCCCTTGACCTCGGTGGAGTGAGCCACTAGCTTTCGCTCGACGTAGACCTGAACGACCGAGGGGAGGCGACCGGCGGATGTACACCAGCTCCGACCTGAGTCGCCTCGCCCGCACCACGGCCTGGATTCCGGGTCGAATCGCGCACGGCTGCTGACACGCCGTTCCGCCGCGCCCTTCCGTGGCGCGTCCCGCTCTTCCCCTCACCTTCTCCCGGCACGCCGCTGTCGCGTGCCGTCTCGCGCCCGTTTCCGTCACGTGGCGCTCCGAGCACAGAAAGCTGCCTGACCTTGGCGAACATGAAGAATCGACCGACCGCGCACCGAAGCGGAGGCCCGTCGTGGTAGCGGCCCGGATCACCGTCAACGGGCAGGAGACGCCCCTTGCTCCCGCCGCGCCCCACACCACCGTGCTCGAGTTCCTCCGCGAGCGTGGCCTGACCGGCACCAAGGAGGGCTGCGCCGAGGGTGAGTGCGGCGCCTGTTCGGTCCTGGTGGCCCGGCCGGGCGTGGACAAGCCCACCGACTGGGTGGCGGTCAACGCCTGTCTGGTCCCGGCCGCGGCGCTCGACGGTCAGGAGATCGTCACCTCCGAGGGCCTCGCCACGGCCGGAGAACCCGGCAGCCTGCCCGTCCTGCACCCGGTGCAGGAGGAGATGGCGGTCCGCGGCGGCTCCCAATGCGGCTACTGCACGCCGGGGTTCGTCTGCAGCATGGCCGCGGAGTACTACCGGCCCGACCGCTGCGCGCACCAGGATCCGGCGGACGGCACCGACGCCGAGCACGGTCCGAACGGCTTCGACCTGCACGCGCTGAGCGGCAACCTGTGCCGCTGCACCGGCTACCGCCCGATCCGCGACGCCGCGTTCGCCGTCGGCGCGCCCGCCGACGACGACCCGCTGGCGCAGCGCCGTGAGCAGGCCCCGCCCGCGCCGGTCGCCACCGCATACGTCCGGGGCGACAGCGCGTTCCTCCGGAGGAGCACCCTCGCCGACACGCTGCGGCTGCTGGAGGAGCGGCCCGGGGCGGTGGTGGTCGCCGGCTCCACCGACTGGGGTGTGGAGGTCAACATCCGGTCCCGCCGCGCGGATTGTGTCGTCGCCGTCGACGGGCTGCCCGAACTGCGGGAACTGCGTGTCGCGTCCGACCACATCGAGATCGGGGCGGCGCTGACGCTCACCGAGATCGAGCGCCGCCTCGACGGCGCCGTCCCGCTGCTCGCGGAGCTCTTCCCGCAGTTCGCCTCCCGGCTCATCCGCAACAGCGCGACCCTCGGCGGCAACCTGGGAACCGGCTCCCCCATCGGTGACAGCCCACCGGTGCTGCTCGCGCTGGACGCGTCGGTGGTGCTCGCCGGCCCCGGCGGAGAGCGCGAGGTCCCCCTCTCCGGGTACTTCACCGGCTACCGGCAGAGCGTGCGCCGTCCCGGCGAACTGATCCGCGCGGTGCGGATCCCGCTGCCGCTGTCGCCGGTCACGGCCTTCCACAAGATCGCCAAGCGGCGTTTCGACGACATCTCCAGCGTGGCGGTCGCCTTCGCGCTCGACATCGAGGACGGGATCGTCCGCACGGCACGGATCGGCCTGGGCGGCGTGGCCGCCACCCCGATCCGCGCCCGTGCCACCGAGGCAGCCCTGGACGGCGAGCCCTGGACGGCGGAGACCGTCGAGGCGGCGGCCGCGGTGCTGCGGGGCGAGGGCACGCCGATGGACG
Source organism: Streptomyces griseoluteus (assembly GCA_000717735.1). Lineage (GTDB taxonomy): Bacteria > Actinomycetota > Actinomycetes > Streptomycetales > Streptomycetaceae > Streptomyces > Streptomyces griseoluteus_A. Next base: position 38,528 of record JOBE01000010.1, read on the forward strand.
ACCACCGGGCCAGCTCCCTCTACCGCTCCGCGATGCTCGGCCAGAGCCTGCTGAAGCTGTACGCGCGAACCACCGAGGCGGTGTCGTCATGAGTCATCTGTCCGAGCGGCCCGAGAAGTCCGTCGTCGGCGTGTCGATGCCGCACGAGAGTGCCGCCCTTCACGTCACCGGCGCCGCGCTCTACACCGACGACCTGGTGCACCGCACCAAGGACGTGCTGCACGCCCACCCGGTCCAGGTCATGAAGGCCCACGGCAGGATCACCGCGCTGCGCACCGAGCCGGCGCTCGCCGTGCCCGGTGTGGTCCGCGTGCTGACCGGCGCCGACGTGCCCGGTGTCAACGACGCCGGGATGAAGCACGACGAACCGCTGTTCCCTGACGAGGTCATGTTCCACGGCCACGCGGTCGCCTGGGTGCTCGGGGAGACCCTGGAGGCGGCCCGGCTCGGAGCGGCGGCCGTCGAGGTGGATCTCGACGAACTGCCCTCCGTGGTCACGCTTCCGGAGGCGATCGCGGCCGGCAGTTTCCACGGCGCCCGGCCCGTGATGACGACCGGTGACGTCGACGCCGGCTTCGCCGACTCCGCGCACGTGTTCTCCGGCGAACTCCGGTTCTCCGACCAGGAGCACTTCTACCTGGAGACGCACGCGGCGCTCGCGTACATCGACGAGGCCGGGCAGGTGTTCGTACAGAGCAGCACCCAGCATCCCTCGGAGACCCAGGAGATCGTCGCGCACGTCCTCGGCCTGCACAGCCACGAGGTGACCGTGCAGTGCCTGCGGATGGGCGGCGGCTTCGGCGGCAAGGAGATGCAGCCGCACGGGTTCGCGGCGGTCGCCGCGCTCGGCGCCAGGCTGACCGGCCGGCCGGTCCGGGTCCGGCTCACCAGGACCCAGGACCTGACGATGTCCGGCAAGCGGCACGGGTTCCACGCCGAGTGGAGGATCGGCTTCGACGCCGACGGCCGCATCCAGGCCCTGGAGGCCACCCTGACCGCGGACGGCGGCTGGAGCCTGGACCTGTCGGAGCCGGTGGTGGCGCGGGCACTGTGCCACATCGACAACACGTACTGGATCCCCCACGCGCGCGTCACCGGCCGCATCGCCAGGACCAACAAGGTCTCCAACACCGCCTTCCGCGGCTTCGGCGGGCCCCAGGGCATGCTGGTGATCGAGGACATCATGGGCCGGTGCGCACCGCTGCTCGGCCTGGACCCGAGGGAGCTGCGGGAGCGGAACTTCTACCGCCGCGGTCAGTCCACGCCGTACGGACAGCCGGTCGTCCAGCCGGAACGGATCTCCGCCGTCTGGGAGCAGGTCAAGGCCGACGGCCGCCTCGCCGAGCGCGAGCGCGAGATCGCCGCCTTCAACGCCGCGCATCCGCACACCAAGCGCGCGCTCGCGATCACCGGCGTCAAGTTCGGCATCTCGTTCAACCTCACCGCCTTCAACCAGGGCGGTGCGCTGGTGCTGGTCTACAAGGACGGCTCGGTCCTGATCAACCACGGCGGCACCGAGATGGGCCAGGGCCTGCACACCAAGATGCTGCAGGTGGCCGCGACCACGCTCGGCATCCCCCTCCACAAGGTGCGCCTCGCCCCGACGCGTACCGACAAGGTGCCGAACACCTCCGCCACCGCCGCCAGCGCCGGAACGGACCTCAACGGCGCGGCGGTGAAGAACGCGTGCGAGCAGCTGCGCGGGCGGCTGCTCCAGGTCGCCGCCACACAGCTCGGTGCGAACGCCTCGGACGTACGCATCGTCGACGGCGTCGCCCGCACACCGGGCAGCGACCGGGAGCTGGCCTGGGACGAGCTCGTGCGGACCGCGTACCTCCAGCGGGTCCAGCTGTCGGCGGCCGGCTTCTACCGTACGGAGGGCCTGCACTGGGACGCGAAGGGGTTCCAGGGCTCCCCGTTCAAGTACTTCTCCCATGGCGCCGCCGCGGCCGAGGTGGAGGTGGACGGCTTCACCGGCGCGTACCGCATCATGCGGGTGGACATCGTGCACGACGTCGGCGACAGCCTGTCCCCGATGATCGACATCGGTCAGGTCGAGGGCGGTTTCGTGCAGGGCGCGGGCTGGTTGACGCTCGAGGACCTGCGGTGGGACGCCGGTGACGGGCCGAGCCGCGGCAGGCTGCTCACCCAGGCGGCGAGCACGTACAAGCTGCCGAGCTTCTCGGAGATGCCCGAGGAGTTCAACGTCACGCTTCTTGAGAACGCCACCGAAGAGGGCGCGGTGTACGGGTCGAAGGCGGTCGGTGAGCCTCCGTTGATGCTCGCGTTCTCGGTGCGGGAGGCGTTGCGGCAGGCCGCCGCCGCGTTCGGGCCTGCCGGGGTCTCCGTCGAGCTGGCGTCACCCGCGACGCCGGAGGCCGTGTACTGGGCGGTCCAGGCCGCCCGCCGGGCCGCCGGGGCGGAAGAAACGGCCGTCGGGGCCGCAGAAGCGGTCGGCAGTGCCTGACATGACGTGGGTCGCCGCGGTCGCGGGGCTGCGGGCACGCCGGGAGTTCGGCGTGCTCGTGACCGTCGCGGCCGTGCGCGGCCACGCCCCCCGCAACGCCGGCGCGAAACTCGTCGTGGGCCGGAGCGAGACGTGGGGATCGATCGGTGGCGGCAACGTCGAGGCGGTCGCGATCGACCGGGCCCGGGAGATGTTCCTCGCCGCCGGACCCGAGCCGGAGCTGATCGACTTCGCCCTGAACGACAAGGTGACCAACCGGCACGGCGTCCAGTGCTGCGGCGGCACGGTCTCGGTGCTGCTCGAACCGCTGCCGGTGGTACGGGCTGTGGCCATCTTCGGCGTCGGGCACGTCGGGATGGAGCTGGCGCGCGTCCTGGCGCGCCAGGACCTCGACCTCCATCTGGTCGACAGCCGCTCCGACATCCTCGCCGAGGAGCGGCTCGCCGTCCTCGGGGACGCGGTGGCGCGGGTACGGGTGCACCACACGCCCCTGCTGCCGGAGGAGGTCCTCGACGAGCTGCCGCCCGGCACCCACCTCCTGATCATGACCCACGATCACGCCGAGGACGCCGCGCTGTGCGACGCCGCCCTGCGGACCACCCATCTCGGCTCCATCGGTCTCATCGGGTCGGCGGCCAAGTGGGCACGGTTCCGCAGACGCCTCCTCACGGAGGGCGGTCACGACGAGGCCGCCGTCGACCGGATCAAGACCCCGATCGGGCTCGCCGACATCACCGGCAAGGAGCCCGCCACCATCGCCGTCAGTGTCGCCGCCGACCTGCTGCGCACCTTCGAGACCGAGGGGGGCTGATACGGCCAAGAGGAAGGGCGGGCTCCGACCGCGAGGGCGCCGGCCCTCGAAAGCCGCTCGGGGCCTGGCCCGGACCGAGTTCCGGAAGGTCCGCGGTGGGCCGGTGTCGCGCAACGATCGTCGCGGCGTCACGCGTTCGTCACATCGCCATCGTCGTCCCATCGCACAGCGTCGCCGCAAGGTGGCCGGAAAGCATGCGGTTCGACGCCGCGCTCCCGCAGCGCCGTTGATCACCTCACATACTGCGCTGACCGGCGACGGGCACGCTCTCGTGTCCCTCGCCGGATCGACCACTCGACCTCATCCCAAGCTCCTGGGGGAGACTTGCGCGCACAAGTGAAGCGAGCACGCGCCTTCACCATCGCGGCGGCCACATCGGTGGCCCTCGTAGCAGGCATGACCGGCCCCGCGACGGCGATCGCCGCCTACGCGGAGGCCGCACCGGACACCGCACGCGTCGACGGCGGCCAACGGATCCCGCTCATCACGGGCGACCGGGTGGTGGTGGACGCCAAGGGCCGGATGGTGGGCTTCGAGTCCGCCGAGGGCCGTGAGCACATACCCGTACAGGTGCAGCGCACCCCGGGCCACACCCTGGTGGTGCCCGGCGACGCCCAGCGCCTGATCGCCACGGGCAGGCTCGACCAGCGGCTCTTCGACCTCGACGTCCTCACCGACCCGCGGCTGCGCGAGAGCCACCGCGCCGGGCTCAAGCTGATCGTGCGGTACGAGGGGGGTGCCGCCGCCGCACGGGCCGAGGTGCGTACGGCGGGCGACACCCAGCTGCGGCGCACCTTCCCGACCATCGACGCCGACGCCATCCGCACGTCGCCGGACGACGTGGCCGAGGTGTGGGAAGCCCTGACGAACCAGCGGAACAGCGGGGCGCGCGCCGCCGCCTCCGGCATCGGCTCGGTGTGGCTGGACGGAGTGCGCGGGGCGAGCCTGGACCGCGGCGTCCGGCAGATCGGCGCCGACAAGGCGTGGGAGTCCGGGTTCGACGGTACGGGCGTCAGGATCGCCGTCCTCGACACCGGCGTCGACAAGACCCACGAGGACCTCAGGACCCGGGTCGTCGGCGAGAAGAACTTCTCCGCCTCCCCCGACGCCGTGGACCGCGTCGGGCACGGCACGCACGTCGCGTCGATCGCCGCCGGCACCGGCGCGAAGTCCGGCGGCCGGTACAAGGGCGTCGCCCCCGGCGCCGAGGTGATCAGCGGGAAGGTCCTCGACGACGAGGGGTACGGGGACGACTCCGCCGTCATCGCGGGCATCGAATGGGCCGCCGCCGAAGGCGCGGACGTGGTCAACCTCAGCCTGGGCAGCCCCGACAGTCCCGGCGTCGACCCCCTTGAGGCCACGGTCGACAGGCTGTCCGCCGAGAAGGGGATCCTCTTCGCCGTCGCGGCGGGCAACGACGGCGAGTCCGGCGCGTCGACGATCGGCTCCCCTGGCAGCGCGGACGCCGCGCTGACCGTCGGCGCCGTGGACAAGGACGACAGACTGGCGCCCTTCTCCAGCACCGGCCCGCGCGTCGGCGACGGCGCCGTCAAGCCGGACGTGACCGCGCCCGGTGTCGCCGTCACCGCTGCCGCCGCCCCCGGCAGCGCCCTCGACACGCGCCCCGGCACACCGCACCCGGCGCCGGGATACCTCCAGCTCGACGGTACGTCGATGGCGACCCCGCACGTCGCGGGCGCGGCGGCGATCCTGAAGCAGCGGCACCCGGAGTGGAAGTCCACCGAGCTGAAGGGCGCGCTGACCGCGTCCACCGAAGGGGGCGCGCACACCGCCTTCCAGCAGGGCTCGGGCCGCGTCCGGGTCGACAAGGCACTGACCCAGAGCGTGATCGCCGAGCCGGTCTCGCTGAACTTCGGCACGGCGCGGTGGCCGCACGCCGACGACCGGCCCCTCACAAGGAAGGTCGCCTACCGCAACCTGGGCGCCGGTGACGTCACCCTCGACCTGGCGGTGTCGACGCTCGACCCGTCGGGCAAGCCGGCCCCGGCCGGCTTCTTCTCGCTCGGTGCCTCGAAGGTGACCGTGCCCGCGGGCGGCACGGCCGAGGTCGACCTCGTCGCCGACACCAGGATCGGTGACGCCGACGGCGCCTACTCGGGCTACGTCACCGCCACCGGCGCGGGCCAGTCCGTGCGCACGGCCGCCGTGGCCACCAGGGAGGCGGAGTCGTACGACGTGACCGTCAGGGCGGTGGACCGCGACGGTACGGACGCCGAGAACTTCTCCAGCACAGTGACGGGCATCGCCGGGGCCGCCACCGGCTTCCAGGCCCGTATCGACGACGAGCCGGGCAGCCACACGATCCGCGTGCCCAAGGGCTCCTACACGTTCAACACGGCCGTCTACCAGGACCCTTCGGACTACGCGAAGGGCACCGACTGGATCGCCCAGCCGAAGCTGGACGTCTCCGGCGACACGACGGTCACCGCCGACGCCCGCACCACCAAGCCGGTGGACCTCACCGTGCCCGGCATCGACCGGGCGGACTACGCGGGGACGTACTACGAGGTCGGCACCGGAAGCGGCCGCGTCGGCAACGGCTGGGTCCTGCGGGGCTTCACCGGCTTCCGCACCGCCCACCTGGGTCCCGCCGTCACCGACGGCTCGCTCCTGCAGACCTGGGACGCGCACTTCCTCAAGGACGCCGGCAGTCAGTACTCGGTGGCCTTCGGCGGCAAGGCGAGCACGGTCGCTACCGGCTACACCCGGCACGTGAAGGCGGACGAACTGGCCACGCTCACGGTCCGTCTCGGGGCCTCCGCCCCCGGGAAGTCGGCTCTCACCTCCCCGTACGCCCATCTGCCGGGCGCACCGGAGGGCAACGGCTTCTCCGCGCCGCAGGCGGCTCCGGGCACCCGTACCTTCCACGTCTCGACCTCCGACGGCGTCAGGTGGCTGACCAGGTTCAACCAGCTGGGCGCGCTCGACGAGTGGGGCTACCCGGCCTTCGAGGGCGGCTTCGAGATGCTCCGGCCGAAGCGTTACGAGGCCGGCAGGACGTACCGGGAGACGTTCAACACGGGCGTCTTCGGGCCCCTCCTGGGCGAGGGCATGGGGGTCTTCCGTACCGCTCCCGACCCGGAGACGGGCGAGCAGCGGCTCTACGGTTCCCTGCCGCTGTTCGCGGACGGCAAGGGCCATGCCGGTGTCCCGGCGAACGTCTCGGCCACGACGAAGCTGTACCGCGACGGCGTCGAGGTCGGCGCGAACGACGACCCGCTGACCGGGTGGCAGCCCTTCACGGTGGACGCGGCCGACGCCGCGTACCGCCTGGAGACCTCGGTGGAGCGGCCGGCGGGCCTCGCCGCCGTCTCCACCCGGATCGACGCCGCCTTCACGTTCCGTTCGGGACAGGTCGCGGCCACCACGGCGCTTCCGGTGTCGACGGTCCGTTTCGCGGCGCCCGTGGACCTCGCCTCGCGCGTCCCGGCGGGCCGGCAGGTCCGGGTCCCGGTGACCGTGCAGGGCTCGGCGGCCGGCGGCAACCTCAAGTCGCTCGCCGTGTCGGTGAGTTACGACGACGGTAAGACCTGGCGGCCCGCGCAGGTCCGGAACGGCGTGATCTCCGTGACGAGTCCGGCGAAGGACAGCGGCATCTCGTTCTCCGCCGTGGTCACGGACGAGCAGGGCAACACGTCGACGCTGAAGATCCACAACGCGTGGCTCGGCAAGTGACCCCGCCCCGTTGAGCGTTCTCTCCTGTCCCGGCGTCACCACCTCAGGTGGGGGCGCCGGGACGTCGCGTTCACGCGCGTGCGGCCGCCCGCATGCCCCTGGCACGCGCGGTGTGCGCCGCCGTGTCGGAGCCGAGGTGGTCGAGGACCTCCCGGGCGAGGTCCGGCCGGGACGCGGAGGCCAGGACGCCTCCTCCGAAGGTGGAGCTGAGGGCGGTGTCACCCGGCAGCGGGCCGACGACGGTGACGCCCGGCAGGTCCATCAGCTCGCTGTGCTGCTGGAACGCCAGCTCGGCCCGGCCGGAGGAGAGCAGACTGCCGGCCGGCACCCCCGGGGGCGCCTGGACGAGCCGGCCGGCGAGCACGTCGGCGAGCCCCAGCCGGCCGATGAGACCGAGCAGTTGCGTCCCGCTGGGACCGGTCGAGTACGCGATCCTCGGCGCGGACCGCAGCACGGCCCGCAGGTCGGCTTCCGATCCGAGCGCCGGAACAGGTGATCCCTCCGGTACGGCGGCGACGACCTGTGAGATCCACAGCGGTCGCGCCGTACCCGCCAGGACGTGGCCCTCCTTCTCCAGGGCGGCCAGCGCTCCGTCGGCGAGCACGAGCAGGTCGGCCTCCGCGCCCTCGCGCACCCGCCGTGCGATCTCGACGCCGCCCGCGGACTCGAAGCGCACGGGGATTCCGTGCGCGAGCCGAAGGTGTGCCGACAGCTCGGCGAGCAGCGGCCGCGTCGCCATCGAGGACAGCCCGGAGATCTCTCCGTTCACGTCGCCTCCTTGGTGTCCGGCAGATGCTACGACGCCCGCCGGGGTGCATCAACGCCGGTCTGCGAGACTGACCGGGTGAGCGCGACCCGGAGCACAGCGGCTGGAAAAGTCCTCGACGTCCTCGCGGTCTTCGACCGGGAGCACCCGTCGCAGACGCTGTCGGAGATCGCCCAGCGCACCGGCATGGCCCTGAGCACGACGCACCGGGTCGTCTCCGAGCTGGCGGGATGGGGAGCGCTGGAGCGCGCGGAGGACGGGTCGTGGCACGTCGGCCTCAGGCTCTGGGAGATCGCCTCGGGATGCCCCCGCACCCAGATCCTGCGCGATGTGGCCCTGCCCTTCATGCAGGACCTCTACGAGGCGACCCACGAGAACATCCAGCTCGCGGTCCGCGAGGGGACGGAGCTGGTGTTCGTCGAGCGGATCGCCGGGCACCGGTCGGTGGAGCTGTTGACGATGGTGGGGAGCCGGTTCCCGATCGGCTCGACCGGGATGGGGCGGGTCCTGCTGGCCCACGCCCCTCCGGAACTCCAGGAGGAGGTCCTCGCGTCGCCGCTGCGGGCCTGGACCCCGCACACCGTCACCGACCCGAAGACGCTGCGCGCGCAGCTGGACCGCATCCGCCGCGAGCAGGTCTTCGTGAGCGACCGGCAGCTCTCGGAGAGCACGGTCGCGGTGGCCGCGCCCGTGCGGACCGGCCGCAACGGTCCGGTCGGCGCGGCCTTGGGGATCGTGTTCACGGCGCGGGGCGCGAGCCGTGCCCGCGGGCTCCGTGAGCCTCTGCTGAGGGCCGCGTACGGGATCTCCGACGAGCTCGGCCGGCGTGCCCGGCCGACCGCCTGAGCCCGTCGGCGCATCCGCCCGACCGCCTGAGCCCGTCGACGCGCCCGCCCGACCGCCTGAGGATCGGCCTGCCGCCCGACCCCCTGAGACCGAGCGGGCTTCCGCCTGACGGAAACACCGGAGACCGGCCGGGTCCGCGGGTGTCAACGTTCGACGTGTCCCGGACGTTCACCCTCGCTCAGGAGATGCCATGGCCGACGCCGTCGTCGACACCGTTGCCTCGGTTCCCGTCGCAGTCATCGGGGCAGGCCCCGCCGGGCTGATGCTGGCTCACCGCCTCGCACGCGCCGGGGTCGAGACGGTCGTGGTCGACACTCGCACCCGGCGGGAGATCGAGACCACGCAGCGGGCCGGCATCCTGGAGGCCGACGCGGCCCGGGACCTGGTGGAGACCGGCGTATCCGACCGGATCCTGCGCGACGGCCACGAACACGAGGGCACCGAGCTGCGCTTCGGCGGTCGGGCGCACCGCATCCACTTCAAGGCGCTGGTCGGCGCGTCGGTCTGGCTCTATCCGCAGACCGACGTGTTCATCGACCTGGCCGACGCGCGGGAGCGGGACGGCGGCACGGTCCACTTCGGCGTCAAGGACACCGAGGTCCTCGACGTCACCACCGGCGCTCCCCGCGTCCGCTATACCGCGGCCGACGGCACCCGGCACGAGATCCGCGCGCGGTACGTGGTCGGCGCGGACGGCTCACGGAGCATGTGCCGCGACCTCGTCCCCGAGGACCGGCGGGTGCGGTACGGCAAGGAGTACCCCTTCGCGTGGTTCGGCATCCTGGCCGAGGCCCCGCCGAGCGCGTCCGAGCTGGTCTACGCCCACTCCGAGCACGGGTTCGCGCTGATCAGCCGGCGGACCGAGACCGTACAGCGCATGTACTTCCAGTGCTCCCCCGGCGAGTCCGTCGACGCCTGGCCGGACGACCGCGTCTGGGAGACGCTGCAGGCCCGGGTGGCAGGCGAGGACGGCTTCCGGCTGAACGAGGGCCCGGTCCTGGACAAGACGGTCCTGCGGTTCCGTTCGTTCGTGCAGGAGCCGATGCGCTGGGGCTCGATGGTGCTCGCCGGTGACGCCGCGCACACCGTGCCGCCGACCGGCGCCCGTGGGCTCAACCTCGCGCTGTACGACGTGAAGATCCTGGCCGAGGTCCTGCCTCGGGCGCTCGGCGCCGCCGGAGAGGCCGCTCTCGACGACTACCAGCCGCGCGCGATGCGGCGGGTCTGGAGGGCGCAGAACTTCTCCCACTGGATGACGGGGCTGCTGCACACCGCGCCGGGCGACTCGCCGTTCGACCTGCGGCGCCGACTCGGCGAGCTCGACAACGTGGTGGCCACGCGCGCCGGCCGCGCCTACCTCGCCGAGCAGTACACCGGCTGGCCCGTCGGCTCCCAGGACTGACACCGACGACCCCCAGGGCCTGTCCTCCGGATCAGGCCAGAGGAGTAACCATGATCATCGACTGTCACGGTCACTTCACCACGGCGCCGCCCCAGCTGGCGCGGTGGCGAGAACGGCAGGTGGCGGCGGCCGGCTCCGCCACGGACGCGCCCGACCCCGACGACCTCGTCATCACCGACGACGACCTGCGCGAGGCGATCGACGACAACCAGCTGCGGCTCATGGACGAGCGGGGCAGCGATCTGACGATCTTCTCCCCGCGGGCCAGCTTCATGGCCCACCACATCGGCGACTTCCGCGTCTCGTCGACCTGGGCGCGGATCTGCAACGACCTGGTCCACCGCGTCAGCCGGCTCTACCCCGACCGCTTCGCGATGGGCGCGATGCTGCCCCAGTCGCCGGGCGCCGACCCGGCCACCTGTGTGCCCGAGCTGCGCCGGGCGGTCGAGGAGCTCGGGGCGGTGACGGTCAACCTCAACCCCGATCCGTCGGGCGGCAGCTGGACCGCGCCGCCGCTGACGGACCGCTCCTGGTACCCGCTCTACGAGGCGATGGCCGAGTACGACATCCCCGCGATGATCCACGTCAGCACGTCCTGCAACCCGGCCTTCCACACCACGGGCGCCCACTACCTGAACGCCGACACCACGGCGTTCATGCAGCTGCTCCAGGGCGACCTCTTCGCCGACTTCCCGTCGCTGCGCTTCGTGGTCCCGCACGGCGGGGGCGCGGTGCCGTACCACTGGGGCCGGTTCCGCGGTCTGGCGATGGCGCTCGGCCGGCCGGACCCCGAGACGCTCCTCGACAACGTCCTCTTCGACACCTGCGTCTACCACCAGGCGGGCATCGACCTCCTGACCAGGGTGATCCCCGGCCGTTCCGTGCTGTTCGCCAGCGAGATGATCGGCGCGGTCCGCGACGTCGACCCGCGCACCGGCCACCACTTCGACGACACGAGGCGGTACGTCGAGGCCTGCCCGAACCTCGACGACGAGGAGCGGGCCGCCGTCTACTCCGGCAACGCCCTGCGCGTCTATCCCCGGCTCGCCGCCCGGCTCGCCGCCGCCGACCACTGACCGCCGGCCACTGACCCAGGAGAAGGATCCATGGAACACACCAGGACAGGTGTCGTCCGCACCGCGATCAGCCGCGCCGACCCCGCGCACGTCGCCGCGCTGTCGGCGTTCGGCGTCGCGACCGTCCACGAGGCCATGGGCCGGGTCGGCCTCATGCGCCCCTACCTGCGCCCGGTCTACCCGCGGGCCCGGCTGTGCGGCACGGCGGTGACCGTGCTGCTGCAGCCCGGCGACAACTGGATGCTGCACGTCGCCGCCGAGCAGATCAGGGAGGGCGACGTGGTGGTCGCGGCCTGCACGACCGAGAGCGAGGACGGATTCTTCGGCGAGCTGCTCGCCACCTCGTTCCGCGCCCGCGGTGGCCAGGGCCTCGTCATCGACGGTGGCGTGCGCGACGTGGCCGACCTGGAGCGCATGGACTTCCCGGTGTTCGCCCGCGCGGTCAACGCCAGGGGCACGGTCAAGGCCACCCTCGGTTCGGTCAACGTGCCGGTGGTCTGCGCCAACGCCCTGGTCGACCCGGGCGACGTCGTCGTGGCGGACGGCGACGGCGTCGTGGTCGTGCCGCGCGAGCGCGCCGCCGAGGTCGCCGAGGCGGCGGCCCGGCGCGAGGCGGCCGAGGAGGGCAAGCGGGCGCGGTTCCGCGGGGGAGAACTCGGCCTGGACATGTACGGCATGCGCGGCCCGCTGGCCGAGCTCGGCCTGCGTTACGAGGAGTGAGGATGACGACGAGCTTCAGGAAGACCCCCGGCTGGCTGGACTGGTACGCGGAGCCGAGCCGGCCGCGCTACCGGCTGCCCGAGGGCGCCGTCGACGCGCACTGCCACGTGTTCGGCCCGGGGGCCGCGTTCCCGTTCGCGCCCGAACGGAAGTACACGCCGTGCGACGCGTCCGGGGACCAGCTCTTCGCCCTGCGCGACCACCTGGGCTTCGCCCGCACCGTGGTGGTCCAGGCGACCTGTCACGGCGCCGACAACAGCGCCATGGTCGATGCCCTGCGGGCCTCCGGAGGGCTGGCCAGGGGCGTGGCGACGGTGCGGCCGGCCGTCTCGGACGCCGAGCTGCGGGAACTGCACGAGGCCGGTGTGCGCGGCGTGCGGTTCAACTTCGTCAAGCGGCTCGTCGACGCGGCGCCCCGGCAGGACCTGCGGGACGTCGCCCTGCGGATCGCCCCGTACGGGTGGCACGTCGTCGTCTACTTCGAGGCGGCCGACCTGCCGGAGCTGCGTGACTTCCTCCTGTCGGTCCCGGTTCCGCTCGTGGTCGACCACATGGGCCGGCCCGATGTCACCAAGGACCCGGACGGCCCGGAGTTCGGGGCGTTCCTCGACCTCATGCGGGCGCGGCCGGACATCTGGTGCAAGGTGACCTGCCCGGAGCGGCTGTCCGTGAGCGGTCCGCCCGCCCTGGACGGCGAGCGCTCGGCGTACCGCGACGTCGTCCCCTTCGCCCGCCGGGTGGTCGAGGAGTTCCCCGACCGGGTGCTGTGGGGCACGGACTGGCCGCACCCGAACCTCGTCTCCCACATGCCCGACGACGGTCTGCTCGTCGACTTCGTCCCGCACATCGCCCCCACGCCGGAGCTGCGGCGCAAGCTCCTCGTCGACAATCCGACGCGCCTGTACTGGCCGGACGCCGGCTGACCGCCTCACGATCGGAGTCCGAAGATGTCACTGGACAAGACCTACAAACTGGTGCCGGGGACCATCGTCTTCGACGCCGAGCAGTCCGCGAGGGGCTACCACCTCAACCAGTTCTGCATGTCGCTGATGACGGCGGAGAACCGCGAGCGCTACCTCGCCGACGAACGTGCCTACCTGGACGCGTGGCCGCTGCGGGAGGAGCAGAAGCGGGCGCTGCTCGACCGCGACCTGAACGCGGCCATGGACGAGGGCGGCAACATCTACTTCCTCGCCAAGTGGGGTGCCACGCTGGGGCTCTCGTTCCAGCAGATGGCGGGGTCGATGACCGGCATGACCGAGGAGGAGTACCGCGCGATGATGGCCGGCGGCGGCCGCTCCGTCGAGGGCAACCGCATCGATCACGCCGTCCTCGAAGCGGCTCACGCCGATGCGGCGCCCCCCGCCGAGCACGCCACGATCACCGGCGCGGTCTTCACCTCGCACGTACCGGCGATCGGCGCGGCGATGGACCACGACAAGACCCACGAGCCTTACTGGAAGCCGGTCTTCGAGGGGTACGACTTCTCCAAGGAGTGGGAGAAGGAGAACCTCCCCGATGTGATCTTCCTGGTCTACAACGACCACGCGTCCGCGTTCGACCTGTCGTTGATCCCGACGTTCGTCCTCGGCACCGGCGCGTCCTACGCCACCGCCGACGAGGGGTACGGGCCCCGCCCCGTACCCGGCGTCGAGGGCGATCCCGACCTGGCCGCGCACATCGCGCACTCGCTGGTGCGGGACGACTTCGACCTCACGCTCGCCAACGAGATGACCGTCGACCACGGCCTGACCGTCCCGCTGTCCCTGATGTTCGGGGACGTCGAGAAGTGGCCGTGCAAGGTGATCCCGTTCCACGTCAACGTGGTGCAGTACCCCGTGCCCTCGGGCGCCCGGTGCTTCCGGCTCGGCCAGGCGCTGCGCCGGGCCATCGAGTCGTACGACAGGCCGCTGAAGGTCCAGGTGTGGGGCACCGGTGGCATGAGCCACCAGTTGCAGGGCCCGCGCGCCGGACTGATCAACCGGGAGTGGGACAACGCGTTCCTCGACCGGCTGATCGAGGACCCGGCCGGCCTGTCAGAGGTGCCGCACCTGGAGTACGTCCAGGAGGCCGGCTCGGAGGGCATCGAGCTTGTCATGTGGCTGATCGCCCGGGGGGCGTTGAGCGACGTGGACGGGTCCGGAAGGGTCGACGTCAAGCACCGCTTCTACCACGTGCCGGCGTCCAACACCGCCGTCGGCCATCTGATCCTCGAGAACCGTCCCCGGGCCCAGGAGCCCGCCGAAGGAGTGAACTGACATGACCGACGACCGAACCCTCAGGATCGCCCTGGCCGGAGGCGGCGCCTTCGGCGCCAAGCACGCGGCCGCGCTCCGGCGCATCGAGGGCGTCGAGGTGGCCGCCGTGGTGAGCAGCAGCCTGGAGAGCGCACGGAAGTTCGCCGCCGATCAGGGGGTCGGCCGCGCCGTGGCGTCCCTGGACGAGGTGCTCGCGATGGACGACGTCGACGCCGTCGTCCTCGCCACCCCCACCCCGCTGCACGCCGAGCAGACCCTGGCCTGTCTCGACGCCGGAAAGCACGTCCAGGTCGAGATCCCGCTCGCCGCGTCCCTCGGCGACGCCGAGGCGTGCCTGGCGGCGCAGGAGCGGACCGGTCTCGTCGCCATGGTGGGCCACACCCGGCGCTTCAACCCGAGCCACCAGTGGCTGCGGCAGCGGATCCAGGCCGGCGAGTACGGCATCCAGCAGATGGACGTGCAGACGTACTTCTTCCGCCGCACGAACCTCAACGCGCTCGGCCGGCCGCGCTCGTGGACCGACCACCTGCTGTGGCACCACGCCGCGCACACCGTCGATCTCTTCGCGTACCAGACCGGTTCGCCGATCGTGCAGGCCCACGCGATCCAGGGTCCGATCCACCCCGAGCTCGGCATCGCGATGGACATGTCGATCCAGCTGCGCGCGGCGAGCGGAGCGCTCTGCACGCTGTCGCTGTCGTTCAACAACGAAGGGCCGCTCGGCACGTTCTTCCGCTACATCGGTGACAACGGGACGTATCTCGCCCGCTACGACGACCTGTTCACCGGCAAGGACGAGCCGATCGACGTCAGCGGGGTCGCCGTGTCGATGGACGGCATCGAGCTGCAGGACCGGGAGTTCGTCGCGGCGATCCGCGAGGGCCGCGAGCCGAACTCCTCGATCGCCCAGGTCATGTCCTGCTACCGGACCCTTGCGGCCCTGGAGGAGCAGCTCACCGCCGCCTCGGCCTTCTGAGACCTCACGACGGAGTGCCGGTCGCCACGTCATGTGGCGACCGGCACTCCGGCATGTGTCTTGGGTCGTGGGCCGTGGGCCGTGGGTCGGTCAGGCGTAGTGGCGGTAGACGGCCTCGGCGACGCAGGCCGGCTTGGGGCTGCCCTCGACCTCGACGGTGAACGTGATCGGCATCTGCACCCCGTTGCCCTTGACCTCCTCCACGGTGCCGACGACGCCGTGGAGGCGGATCCTCGCGCCGACGGGGACGGGGCTGGGGAAACGGACCTTG
The DNA here is from genome assembly GCA_000717735.1 of Streptomyces griseoluteus. GTDB lineage: Bacteria > Actinomycetota > Actinomycetes > Streptomycetales > Streptomycetaceae > Streptomyces > Streptomyces griseoluteus_A. The sequence continues at coordinate 53,817 of JOBE01000010.1, forward strand.
TCCAGGCCGTAGTTGACGCTCATGCGGGTGCCGGTGATGCTGAGCAGCTCGCCGAAGAGCGGGATGATCAGGGAGAGGGTGAGGTAGCCGTGGGCGATGGCGCCTCCGAAGGGCCCGTCCTTGGCCTTCTCCGGGTCCGTGTGGATCCACTGGTGGTCGTCGGTGGCGTCGGCGAAGGTGTTCACCCGGTCCTGGGTGATCTCCCTCCACTCGGTGCGGCCGAGATCGGCTCCGCCGAGGGACGTGAGTGCGGCGAGGCTGTCGGCGATCGTGGGCATGGGGGCTTCCTTTCGATGGCGCGGGCTGTGGGAGGGCTCTGCTCGAAATGCCTTTACGGGTGGGGGTTTTCGGCGTGTCCGGTCGAGAACGCCTCGCGCACGGCGGTCTTGACGATCTTTCCGGTGGCCGTGCGGGGCAGTCGGTCGGTGAGGACGAGGGTCCTGGGGATCTTGTACTTGGCGAGGCGGCCCCGCAGGTGGCCGAGGAGGTCGTCCCGGGTCGCGCGTGCCGCGGGCCTGAGGACGACGACGGCACGGCCTACCTCGCCCCACACGGGGTCGGGGACGCCGATGACCGCGCATTCGGCGACGTCGGGGTGGCCGAGGAGCGCGTCCTCGACCTCGGCCGGATAGACGTTCTCGCCGCCGGAGACGAACATGTCCTTGACCCGGTCGACGAGGTAGGCGTATCCATCGGTGTCGGTCCTGGCGATGTCCCCGGTGCGCAGCCAGCCGTCGTCGGTGAAGGCGGCCGTGGTGTCCTCGGGCCGGTTCCAGTAGCCGGTCATGAGGTGGGGTCCGTGGACGAGGATCTCGCCGCGTTCACCGGGTGCGGCGTCGGCGCCGTCGGGCAGGACGACGCGGGTGTCGGTGAAGAAGTGCGGGACGCCGGCGGAGCCGGCCTTGGCCGCGGTCTGCTCCCGGTCGAGGAAGAGGATGCCGGGGGACGCCTCGGTCATGCCGTAGCCCTGGCTGAAGGCGAGGCCGCGGTCGACGTACGCGGCGATGGTGCGGGCCGGGACCGGAGCGCCGCCGCAGTTGAGGGTGCGCAGGCTGGAGAGGTCGGTGCCCGCCCAGCGGGGCCGGGAGGCCATCGCGTCGTACATGGTGGGGACGCCGAACATGTACGTGACGCGGCGGCGTTCGACGAGGTCGAGGACCCGGTCGGCGTCGAAGGCGGCGAGCAGGATCACCCGGCCGCCCTTGAGGAGGGTGGGCAGGCAGGTCATGTTGAGGCCGGCGGTGTGGAACAGCGGGGCCGCGACGAGGGTGACCTCGTCGGCGGTGAGGTCGGTGTCGACGAGGACGTTGACGCTGTTCCAGACGATGTTGGCGTGGGAGAGGACGGCTCCCTTGGGGCGGCCCGTGGTCCCGGAGGTGTACATGATCATGCACGGGTCCTCGGGGGCCACGGCCACGTCCAGGGGCGCGTCGGGGCCGTCGGCGAGCAGCTCCTCGTACCCGAGAGCGCCCTCGCCGGGTCCTTCGAGCGCGATCCGGTGGCGCACCCCGGCCTGGTCGGCGGCGGCGCGGGCGGCCTCGTCCTGCTCGGGGGCGTGGACGAGGACGACGCTGCCGGAGTCGGCGAGGTTGTACGCCAGTTCCGGGGCGGCGAGGCGGGTGTTGAGCGGGACGAAGACCGCGCCGAGCGCTCCGGCGGCGAACAGCGTCTCCAGGAAGGCCGGGTGGTTGGGTCCCAGGTAGGCGACCCGGTCGCCGCTCGTCACGCCGAGGGCGCGCAGGACGTGGGCGAGCCGCAGGACGCGCCGGTGGAGTACGCCGTAGGTCAGGACGCGGTCCTCGTGGACGACGGCGGTCCGGTCGGGTGTCCTGCGGGCCCGGCGCGCCGGCCAGGAGCCGATGCCCTGGTTCAGCACGGGTAGTTCCCCGGGTCGCCGGTCAGACCGAGGAGGCGGGCGGCGTTCTCCTTGAGGATCTTCGGCCGGACCTCGGGCCTGATGTCGAGCGCCTCGAAGTCGGCGAGCCACCGGTCGGGGGTGATGACCGGGTAGTCGGATCCGAAGAGGACCTTGTCCTTGAGCAGGGTGTCGGCGTAGCGGACGAGCTGCGGCGGGAAGTACGTGGGCGACCAGCCGGAGAGGTCGATGTACACGTGCGGTTTGTGGGTGGCGACCGCGAGGGCCTCGTCCTGCCAGGGGAAGGACGGGTGGGCGAGGACGATCCTCAGTTCGGGGAAGTCGACGGCGACGTCGTCGACCGCCATCGGGTTCGAGTACGCCAGCCGGATGCCGCCGCCGCCCGGGACGCCGGCGCCGATGCCGGTCTGGCCGGTGTGGAAGAGGGCGGGTACGCCGAGTTCCTCGATGGCCTCGTACAGCGGATAGGCGAGGCGGTCGTTCGGGGAGAAGGCCTGGATGCTGGGGTGGAACTTGAATCCGCGCACCCCGTACTCCTCCACGAGGCGCCGGGCCTCGCGGACCCCCGCCCGGCCCTTGTGCGGGTCGATGCTCGCGAACGGGATCAGGACGTCGGCGTGGGCGGCGCAGCTCTCGGCGATCTCCTCGTTGGGGATCCGCGGGTGGCCGGTGGCGTGTTCGGCGTCGACGGTGAAGACGACGGCCGCCATGCGGCGTTCGCGGTAGTGCGCGGCCGTCTCGTCGATGGTCGGCTGCCGGTGGCCGTGGGCCTTGAAGTACGCCTCCGAGGCGCCGAGCAGCTCGGGGCTGAGGGCCCCGTGGCCGTCCTTGGAGACCTCGGCGTGGGTGTGCATGTCGATGGCGGTCAGCGCGTCGAGGTCGAGCGCGCTCCGGTAGGCACGGTCGGTCATCTCACGCCTCCGGGGCCTGGGGCGCGGGGATGCCGTAGGTCTCGGGCTCGGCGCCGACGCCGTCCGGCCATGCTGCGGTGATCGCGTCGGCGCTCCAGCCGCCGTCGGCGAAGGCGACCGCCTTCTCCTTCGGGTGCGCCCACAGGGCCAGCCGGTCGCCGCCGATGCCGATGGCCTGCCCGGTCACGCCGGCGGAGTCGTCCGAGGCCAGGAAGGTGATGAGACCGGCGACGTCCTCGACGGTGCCGAGGCCCTCGTCCTTGCGCAGCCGGTCCGGCAGGGGCTCGCCGGTGCGTTCGGACTCCTCGATGAGCGGGGCGAACGCCGGGATGGTCCTGGTCATCTCGGTGGCGGCGACGGGCACGACGGCGTTGACGGTGATGCCGGCGCGGCCCAGTTCCATCGCCCAGGTGCGGGCCATGGCGACGATGCCGGCCTTGGCGGCGGCGTAGTTCGTCTGGCCGAAGTTGCCGCGCTGGCCCGCGGGCGAGGAGATCAGGACGAGCCGGCCGCCGGTGCCCTGCTCGCGCATGCGGACGGCGGCGGCGCGGGCGCAGGTGAACGTGCCGCGCAGGTGGACGCGGACGACGTCGTCGAAGTCGTCGTCGGTCATCTTCCACAGCACGCGGTCGCGCAGGATGCCGGCGTTGGTGACGAGTACGTCCAGGCGCCCGAACTCCTCGACGGCCGCGTCGACGAGCCGCTGGGCAGCCTCGCTGTCGCCCACGGCCGCGACGACGCCGGTCGCCGTGCCGCCCCGGGTGGTGATCGAGGTGACGGCGGCGTCGACCGTGGCCTTCTCGACGTCGTTGACGACGACGGCGGCACCCGCGGCGGCGAGGGCCTGGGCGTATGCCAGTCCGAGACCGCGGCCGCTGCCGGTGACGACGGCGACCTTGCCCTGAAGGTCCATGAGGGATGCCTCTCGTGAGGGAGTGGAGGAGGGGATGCCGGAGACCCCGGATGGAGCCGGGATCGACAGGAATCCTGATGAACGCCAGTCTGGGCAATCGCCAGGATTCCTGTCAATGACCTAGGGTGGGACGGCCGCCGCCCGCGCGGGCGGTCACGACGGGAGGACGAAGTGGGCACGTCACTGCTCTACCTGATCAAGAGAACGGAACTGGTGGTCCGCGCACGCCTGGAGGAGCTGCTCAAGCCCGCCGGGGTCACGGCGCTGCAGTACACCGCCCTCACGGTGCTCGAACGGCACGACGGCATCTCGGCGGCCCAGCTCGCCCGCGACTCCTTCGTCACCGCCCAGTCGATGGCCGACATGGTCCGCGCCCTGGAGAGCCGTGGCCTGATCCGCCGCGAGCCCAACCCCGCCAACCGCCGCGAGCGCCTCATCCTGCTGGCCGACCCCGGGCGGCGACTGCTCGCCGAGTACGCCGAGCCGGCCCGTCGCATCGAGGAACGCATGACCTCCGGCATGGACGCCGGGGAGACCGCCGCGTTCCGGGCGGCCCTGAACGAGGCCTGGCGTTCCCTGTCGTGACCGATCGACGGTTCAGCGCACTCCGCGCGGGCGGAACTGCACGCTGACGCGCGGACCGACGGCACGGGCCGACTTCGGGACGGCGTGCTCCCAGGTGCGCTGACAGGAGCCGCCCATGACGAGGAGGTCGCCGTGGCCGGAGGGCAGACGGAGGGCCACGGGACCGCCGCCGCGCGGGCGGAAGACGAGGTCGCGCGGGTCGCCGAGGGCCAGGATCGCGACCAGGGTGTCGCGGGTGGCCGAGCGCCCGGTGCGGTCGCCGTGCCAGGCGACGCTGTCGCGTCCGTCGCGGTAGAGACAGAGCCCCGCCGTGGCGAAGGGCTCCCCGAGCTCGGCAGCGTAGTGCGCACCGAGGGCGTCACGGGCCTCGTCGAGCGCGGGGTGCGGGAGCGGGGCGCCTTCCCGGTAGTACGCGAGGAGCCGCGGCACGGCCACGACGTTCTCGTACATCGTGCGCTCCTCGGCCTGCCAGGGGACCCCGGCGACGAGCTCCTCGAAGAGGGCGTCGGCGCCGTGGAACCAGCCGGGCAGGTGATCGACCCAGGCGCCGTCGCCCAGCTCCGTGCGCCGGACGCCGCCCAGGGGGCCCGGTCCGATGTCGGAGCCCTGGTCGAAGAGGGAGCCCTGGAAGCCGGGAACGTCCGGTCGTACTGCGGTCATGGTTCCAGCGTAGACGATAAACCGAACACGTGAGCGATTTGATCATCTCGAGCATGAGCCGGCCCTCACGGCCGTCGGCCACACCGCCCGCAAGTCCCCTGAAGGGTGAGAGAACCGTTCGAGACGGCCTCCGGCGCCACTCCTCAACGCGCGCCTGCCCTTCGACGCGCATTCGAACATTCATCCCGGATCTGCTCCCCGACGCCCCGTAACGGGTGAAGGCGAGGCCCGTTTGAGAGCACACACGTACCCATCGAGCCCTTCGGAGGCCTCCATGCATCCCGTGCCCTTCCCGCTCTCGTACGCCTCCGGATTCGAACGGCGGCAACCGTGCGCGCCCATGTCCGCCGCCCTCGGCAGGAGGTCGGCGGCATGAGCGAGTACGCCGACGGCCCGGCTTCCGGAAGCACCGTTCCCGGCCCACGGGCCGCCTCGCTCGCCCCGCCGCCCCGGGCCCTTCCCGTCGGTTCGCAGGACGGGGACATGGCCGAGGAGATGGAGGAGGCGTACTGGTCCGTCCATGACGGCGCCGCCGCGCGGGCGACCGTCCGGCAGGTCCTGGTGCGGTTGCCGCGGATCACGGCACGGATCGGGCGGCTCGCCTGGCGCGCCGACCGGCGGGCGACGGCGGCCGTCGTCGCGTGCCAGCTGGGCTCGGCGGCCATGAGCGCGTTCGGTCTCATCGCCTCGGTCGCGGTGCTGCGGGAGCTGTTCGCCCAGGGCCCGACCCCGGACCGGGTGCGCGCCGCCGTCCCGCAGATCCTGCTCGTGGTCGGGTTCATCGCCGGGCGGGCCCTCCTGGAGGCGGCGGTCGCGGTGGCGCAGGCCCGGGTGACGCCCAAGATCCGCACCGCTCTGGAGACCGAGTTCTTCCATCTCACCGCGCACGTACGGCTCGAGGCGGTCGAGGACGCCGACTGGCACGACGAGGTCTACCGCGCCAACGACCGGGGGCTGTTCTACGCCCGGCAGATCGTCGGACAGGTCGTCTCCCTCGCCTCCTCCGTCCTCGGCCTCGCCGGCACCGTCGGCGTCCTCGGCGTCCTTCACCCCGAAGTCGATGCTTAATCACCGTGTCGCATTCTGCGTGGAACACGTACGAGTGATTCCACGAAGTCGCTGCGTTCAGGGTGTGTCGAATATCTGGCCTCCGGTCCATGCAACTGATCAGCTTCTCCGCCACAGGCTGGGAGTCCTGGGATGTGGCCCAACAGCCGCTCATCCGTGAGCAGATGCCCGTACTCATCGACGACGACCTGATACTCGAGGACGCTCCTGGAGTGCCCCGTCCGGCGGTGTTCGTCAACCAGTGGCTGCGCGAGCTGCCGCTGAACGGCTCCCCTGCCCTGCGCACGTGGCAGAACAGCGCCGGCTGCCTCCGGGATTGGCTGACGTTCCTCCAGGGCCGCGGCGTCAGCCCCCTGGGCAGCCGTACGGAACTGCGCGCCGCCTTGAGCATGTACGCCGAGTACCGGCTGGGCGGCAAGTTGAAAGACCGCTGGGATCCCACCACGTGGAACCTCAACATGGGTATCTTGTCCAGCTTCTACACGTGGGCCCGGGACGAAGGCATCGCTGCCGATGTGCCGTTCAGCTACCGGGTGGGCCGGCGCATGGCCGATGGCGTTCTGGTCGAGGTGGAGCGGAACCTCTCCAAACTGCGAGCTCCGAGGCCGCACACGACGATCAAGTACCTGGAGCGGGACTTCGCGGAGCTGTCCGTGCGGGGCTTGGCAGGGCTCGGCCCGGACGGCGAGCCGGACCCTCGCTACCGCGGCCGGGAGGGGGCCCGCAACGCGGCGATGGGCGGCCTCGTGTTGTCCAGTGGTCTGCGTCGACAGGAGTTCACACACCTGACGATCTACGAGGTGCCGCCGCTGCCGTCCCGTCCGCGGAAGCTACCCGTGCTGTTTCCGCTGAGCCATGCGATCACCAAGGGGCAGAAGGCCCGTACGTCGTGGATCAGCTATGAGGCGCTCGCCGACGTGCATCAGTACATCGAACTGGACCGAGCGGCGTCGACGGAGGGCTTCCGGTGGAGGCCACCGTCGAAGCTGGGTGTGCCGCTGATCGTGGAGGAACCCGACTGGGAAGGGGCGTTCCTCAACGGAGAACGGCGGTCGTGGCGCAAGCTGCGTCCTGCCGAGCGGCCGTCTGGTAACTCCGGAGGGTGGGTCGGCGCTGGTGGGCCTGCAGTCCTCGGGAAAGCCGTTCGTGGACTGGGCGACGGTCTTCCGTCGGACGTCGGCCCGTATCCGCGAGCGGTTCGAGCCACGGTTTCCGACTGTGGCCCCGCACCGGCCCCGTCATTCGATGGCGATGGCAACCCTGAAGTGGCTGGTCACAGGCTGTTACCAGCGGGCGGCCGCCCTTGCGGCGGGCAGCGGGGACGACGCCGCGATGGCTCTGTATCTGACCCGGAACGATCCGATGCTGATCCTGCGGGATTTGCTCGGCCACCAGAGCGTCCTGTCCACGGAGCTCTACATCGCGCGCTTGGACGTCACCCGGATCTATCGCGATGCCAACAAGGACACAACCGGCGCGCCGGATACGGGGGCCGCCGCCGAAGCCGCGGCCGAGTTCGACGACGAGGAGGCCGTCTGATGCCCGCGTACGTGATCGATGAGCCGCTGGCCGTGCACTTCGTCTTCCCCAATGGTCGCGAGTGGACATGTGCCCTCGACGATAGCCAATCACAATGTCCGCCCATTGCCCGCCCCGAGCCGCGCCGTCCCCTTCGGCTCGTGCAGCTGACACCGACGGGTGGAGAGGATCCGCCTATGGCTTGTCCCTTCCACCGTCTCTGCTGGTCGTACACGCTCACCGCCTTGATGAAGGCCGGTTGCCAACCGACCCCCACCGCTCCCTGCGGTGGGGGTCGGAGGCACGAGTTCTGAACCTGACCTCCTATTCGGTGCGCAGGGCCGTGGCGGTCCGGGCCCTGGCAGCCCAGCCAGCGGGCAAGAGCGCACCCAGGGTGGCGATGAGCAGGCCACCAAGTGCGAGCGGGAACAGTTCGGCCCCGTGGTAGACGGCGATGACGGAGTCGGGGAGACGGAGCCCCGCGCTGTCGCCCATCGCGGGGAAGACCCAGCCGTGCAGGGTCACGCCGAGCGGTACGCCCAGCGCGCCCGCGACCAGGCCGGTCACGACGACCGAGGTGAGGACCATCGCGACGGTCTGGCGAGGGGTCATACCGAGCGCCTTGTGGACACCGATCTCCCGGACGCGCTCGCGGGTGTCGAGCAGTACGCCGTTGAGCACGCCGAGCGCGGCGACGGCGACGAGCATCAGCGTGAGGATCGCGGACAGCGAGTTGAGCGTGACGACCATGTCGCTGCCCCTGCCGAGCCCGCCGGCCTGGGCGGTGGCTCCCAGCGGCGCCAGGTCCTTGTTCAGCGCGTCGACGTAACCGGTGACATCGGTGCCCGACGCGACCGCGATGTGATGGCTCGTCTCCGTCAGGTCGGGATGCGCGCCCGCGAGGCTCTTGGCGTCGGTGAAGACCTGCATGCCGTCGTTACGAGGGTCGAGGACCTCGCCGACGATCCGGACCGTAACCGGCCGGTCCAGGCCGTTCACGGTGACGGTGTCGCCGATGCGGGTGCCGGTGGCGGCCAGGAAGGGGGTCGGGACCACGGCCTCGCCGGGCTTGTCGGTCCAGCGGCCCGAGACCATCGTGTAGCCGCCCCAGGAGGCGTCGCCGGTGAAGGCGATCACGTCGACGGTGCCGGTCACGCCGGACACGGTCGCCCGTACCGTCGCGGCGCTGTAATGCTTCGCGGTTCCGGCGCCGGCCTCGATGGCCGCGGCGACCGCGGCAGGATCGGCCCTGGGCTTCTTCTGAGAGGCAGGGCTCTGAGGGCCGAAGTCCGGCATGGGCGCAGGCACAGTGACATCGGCGACGTCGTGGGCCTTGGCCTTCATCACCTCGCCGAGCGAGGCCACCATCCCCACGGTGAATGTGACGGCGATGGTGCCGAACAGGACCGCCGTGCCCATGGCCAGCGCGCGGGCGGGCCGTGCGAAGGGCCGGGCCAGGCCGAGCGCGACCGGCTGCGGCAACGGCAGCCGGCCGGCCAGGCGGGCCGCCCACCGGCCGCGCCTCATCGACGTGCCGCGCCCGACGGCGAGCGCGTCGACCGTACGCAGCCGGCCGGCCCGCCAGGCACTCGCCCACGCTGTCGCTGCGACCAGGCCGAGCACCCCGCTGATCACCGCAGCGTCGACCCAGGGGGCGATGGTCAGGGAGGAGGAGCCATAGACCTCCTCGGTCTCGGCCAGTACAGGGACGGCGAGTAGGTGGCCGGCGAGGACACCGAGTGCCGTGCCGACCGCGGCCGGGATCAGCGCCTGGCCGACGTACGCCCGTACGACCTGGGCCGGGGTGAAGCCGATGGCCTTGAGGATGCCGATGCGGCGGGTCCCCGCGCCGACGGCCGCCGCGACGATGTTGCCCACGATGAGCACCGACATGACCAGACCGAGGGCCCCGAACGCAATGAGGAACGGGACATAGAGGGCGGTGTCCCGCTCGGCGTTCTTCTTGACGGTGAGCCAGGACTGTTTGCCGACGGCCGCCCCCGTCGGAAGGTCTTTCGTAACGGCCTTGGCGCCCGCGGTGATCTGCCCGGCTGTTGCCGCGTCGGTGAAGCGGTAGAGCATCTGGTAGCCGCCGCTGCCCGGCGCAGTGAGCGCGGGCATCTGGGACGGCACCACCCACGCGTCGGCGGTCTGCGTCACCGACCGGGCCACCCCGACCACCGTCAGCGTCGGTCCGCCGGACAGACCGGGGAAGGTGAGCTTCATGCCCAGGGTCGGGATGAGCGAGGAGCCGGCGGACAACACGATCTCGCCGGAACGCGTGGGCCACCGCCCGTCGAGCAGCGCCACCTCGTCCACGTCCCGGCCGGGATCACCCCGCCCGACCACGGTCATCGGCCACCCGGAGCCCGCCCCGTCCGACGTCGGGGCGACCGTCGCCGTACGGAACGGCCCTGCCGCACTGCTCACCCCTTCGGTGTCCGCAGACTCCGACAGCCGCCCAGCGCTGACCTGGCCCGCGTCGAACTCGACGGACAGGTGCGCGCCGCGCTGCTCGGCGAAGGCGTCGGCGAAGGGCGCGCCAGAGACCACGAGCAGCGATCCGCCGAGGACGGAGGCGGCCACGGCCATCATCGTGGCGAGCCCGATCACCAGCGTCTGCACGCGGCGCCGGCCCACCCCCGAGCGCACCACCTTGCCGAGGGCGCTCATCGGACGGCCTCGGGGGCGACGGCGGGCGACATGAGGTCCTCGGTGATCCGGCCGTCGGCGATCCTGACCGTACGGTTCGTGCAGGACCGGGCCAGAGCCAGGTCGTGGGTGACCACGACGATGGTCTGGCCCTCGGAGTTGAGGTCAGTGAGCAGCTTGCTGACGTCCTGTCCGGCGGCCGTGTCCAGGGCCCCGGTCGGCTCGTCGGCCAGGAGCAGCGGCGGCCGGTTCATCAGCGCCCGTGCCACCGCGACGCGCTGCCGTTCGCCGCCGGACAGCCGCCCCGGGTAGGCGCGGGCGTGCCGGTCGATGCCGAGGGTTTCCAGGAGCTGTGCCGCCCGGCGGTCCGCCTCGCCACGTGCCATGCCCGCGAGCCGTGCGGGCAGGACGACGTTGTCGGTGACGGTCAGGTCGTCGAGGAGGTTGAAGAACTGGAAGACCATGCCGATCTTCGACCGCCGGTAGCGGGCCGCTCCGGCCTCGCCGAGGCGGTCCACCCGCACGCCTTCCACGGTGACGGACCCCGCATCGGGCCGGTCCAGGCCCGCGACCAGATTGAGCAGCGTGGACTTACCGCTGCCGGAGGGGCCGAGGACCGCGACGGCCTCGCCGGGCCGCACGGTCAGCGACGCCTCGTGCAGGGCGGGCGGGCCGTCGTTGTAACGGCGGCTCACCTCGCGCAGTTCGATCACCGGCGTGGTCATGAACGGGCTCCTTCGATACGGGCATCAGATCGGGCATCTGACTCCCGGAACGCTAGGAGCGCGTCCCGCCGCCGCGCGTCACCCGTCCGGACCCTTTGCCGTACCGCATCGGGATCACTTGCCGGAACGTCATCCCTGCGATGTAGACGCCTGGTGTACACCGGGCGCCGGGAACGGCCGCTGAGGCGGACTCCTGGGATTCCGGCGGCGGCGACAATGAACCGGTGATGAACGTACGTACGATGCTGGAGCGGCTGCGGGCCGCGGTCCGCGAGGCGGTCCGCGACGCCAGACGCCCGACCGGTCCGCCGCTGCGGCTCAGCCGTCGCGCCTGGCAGTTCGACGTGCTGGTGGCGCTGACGCTCGGTATCGCCACTGTCCACTACGGCATCGACAACACCGACGTCGTCGTGGTGCGGGAGATCGCACCCGGCGTGAACCACGTCATGCCGCGCCCGTCCGGCCCCGGAGGCATGGCCTTCATGGTGACCCTCGCGGTCATCGCCTCGGGCGCCCTGGCGCTGCGCCGCCGCTTCCCGCTCGCCGTGCTGTGCGTCGTGACGGCTGCGGTACTGGCGACACCGCAGAGCGTCATGCGGCTGACCTTCTACGCGTTTGTGATCGCCGTCTACAGCGCCGCAGTCCACAGCCCCTACCGGGTGGCGACCCTGGCGGCGCTGCCGGTGTCGGTCCTCCTGGTCGGCACCTCGGGGAACTCGGTGACACCGATCATCCCCAACGAGTACATCGCCCTGCTGATCCTGGTCCCGATGGCAGGCGCCGCCCTCGGGCTGCGCACCTGGAAACTCCGGACCGACGAGGGCCGCACCCGGCTCTCCGCCCTGGAACGCGAACAGGCCGAGGCGCTGCGCCGGGCGGTCGAGCACGAGCGCGCGAGGATCGCCCGCGAGTTGCACGACGTCGTCACGCACAACGTCAGCGTGATGGTCATCCAGGCGGGCGCCGCCCGCAAGATCATGAAGACCTCCCCCGAGCAGGCCGGAGAGGCGCTGCTCGCCGTCGAGGCCGGCGGGCGTGCGGCCATGACCGAGCTGCGTCATGTGATGGGACTACTCACCATGGCCGACGAGGGTGAGGGGACGGACGAAGATCCGGACGTGACCGGCACGGCCGCGGAGCTGGCTCCGCAGCCCGGCCTGGACCAGCTGGAATCGCTGGTCGGACGGGTCCGGGACGCCGGACTGACGGTCGGCGTGACCGTGACAGGACCACCTCGTCCCCTCCCCCCCGGCCTCGAACTCGCCGCCTACCGCGTGGTCCAGGAGGCGCTGACCAACACGGTGAAGCACGCGTCCGGCTCCACCGCCGCCGTCACCGTCGAATACGGTCCGGACCGGCTCCGGGTGGAAGTCACCGACACCGGTGGACACCCTGGTGCCGACGCGGCCGCCGGGAACGGCCGGGGCCTGATCGGCCTGCGCGAGCGCCTCGCCGTCTACGACGGAACCCTGCACGCCGGCCGGCGCCTGACCGGCGGGTACCGTGTGGAGGCGCTCATCCCCCTGGAGGCACCGTGACCGAGCAGCCGCCGCGTGTACTCCTGGCCGACGACCAGACCCTGGTTCGTACCGGATTCCGGATGATCCTCGGCGCCGACGGCATCGACGTCGTCGCCGAGGCGACCAACGGGGCCGAAGCCGTCGAAGCGGTCCGCCGCACCCGGCCCGACGTGGTCCTGATGGACGTTCGGATGCCCGAGATGGACGGCCTGGAGGCCACCCGCCGCATCCTCACGGGCGCCCCCGACCAACCTCGCGTCATCATCCTGACCACGTTCGACCTCGACCGGTACGTCTACGCGGCACTGTCCGCCGGGGCCAGCGGCTTCCTCCTCAAGGACGTCACCCCCGAGCATCTGACCGCGGCCGTCCGCACGGTCCGTACCGGCGACGCTCTCCTCGCGCCCGCCATCACCCGCCGCCTCGTTCAGCGGTTCACCCAGCGCGGCAGCGACACCGCCGCCCTCCACCGCGACCTCGCCTCGCTCACCCCGCGCGAACTGGAGGTCCTCTCCCTGCTGGCTCGAGGACTGAGCAACGCCGAACTCGCCACCCGCCTCCACCTGGCCGAGGCGACCGTCAAGACGCACGTCGCCCGCATCCTCGCCAAGCTCGGACTCCGTGACCGTGTCCAGGCTGTCATCGTCGCCTACGAGACAGGTCTGGTCAGCGTCGGCCCAGGCGAGGCCGCCCAGCAATCCACCGAGCAGACGTAGACCGAAGCCGAAACTTGGGATCAGCAGCCGGAACCTGCTGCTCGTCCCCCCCGACGGCCGCGGCGCAGGACCCCGCCGTCGCCGCCGCCCCCGAACGGACGGCGGCGACACCGGACCGCCCCTCCTACGACGTGTCACTGCGCGGCGACGCCGAAGGATCGCACTGAACCGGCCGCCAGACGGTCTCCTTCCGCAACGCCGCCCGCACTCCCCTGCGTTCGGTGGACGTACGGCTATGGGGCAACGGCACCGACGGCTGCGGCGCCCCGGACAGCCCGTCCCCGGTCCGGGTGAGCGGGGTCACCGGAGGCACCGCGCGAGCGCTCACCGTCGGCTGCACCGCGCTTCGGATCGACCTGCCCACGCCGCTGCCGTGCGGGGCGCGTGCGAGCGTCTCCTTCGACCTCGCGATCAACGTCCCCGACCGCGTCCACCGTTTCGGCAGGGACGGCGCGCACCGCTACCTCGGCAACGCACTGCCCCTGCTGTCCGTGCGCGACGCGGAGGGCGCGCACCTCGACCCGGACGTCGGCTTCGGCGAGAGCTTCCACACCCCGGCCGGTGACTTCCGGGTCGTCCTCGACCACCCGGACGCGCTGGTCGTGCCCGCGACGGGCATCACGACCCGGCACGCGGGCGCGCCCGGCCGCACGGTGAGCACCAGCGTCGCGCGCTGGGTGCGGGACTTCGCGTGGGCGGCGGGCCCCTTCCGGTCGAGGACGGCGACGACACCCGCCGGCATCCGGTTGAACGCGTACTGGACCGCCTCCACGTCCCCCGAGGCCGTCGCCGTCGCCCTGAAGGACGCCGCCGGCTCGGTCGATGAGTTCGGTAAGCGGTTCGGGCGCTACCCGTACGGCGAACTCGACCTCGTCATGAGCGACACCCTCGACGACTTCGGCAGCATGGAGTTCCCCGGCCTCGTCCTGCTGTGGACCGAACCGGAGGGGTCGGCCGTCGTCCACGAGGTCGCCCACCAGTGGTTCTACGGCATCGTGGGCAACGACCAGTTCGCCTCGCCCTGGCTGGACGAGTCCTTCGCCCAGTACGCGAACCAGCTGTACTACGGGGAGCCCACCGCCACCTGCTGGGAGGACCAGGGCGCGTGGCCCAGCGCCACGGCCGCCCTGACCCACTCCCTGGCCTACTACGCGGACGGTCACCGTTCGGAGTACGTCCGCGTCGTCTACATGCGCGGCGCCTGCGCCCTGCACGACCTGGAACGCGTCCTGGGCGGACCGGCGATGACGGCCATGCTGCGGGGTTGCGTACGCGACCACTGGCTGGGCGTCGCCACCACGGTGGACTTCACGCGCGCGGCGCAGGCGGCGACGGCGGAGGACCTCGGTCCGTTCTGGACGGAGCACAGGATCTTCTGAGCGCGCGCGGGGCCCGTTGCCCGGTGTCAGTCGTCAGTCGTCGAGCGACTGGTAGACCGTGGTCCAGAAGTCGTGGAAGAGCCGCGCCGGGTCGGGGACGGACGTCCCGACCTGGGTGAGCAGGATGCCGGTGAGCCGGTTCTCGGGGTCGGCGTAGGTGGAGGTGCCGCTTCCGCCGTCCCAGCCGAACTGGCCGAGGGGCGCGTAGTCGCCGCGGTAGGTGCGCACCGCCATCCCGAAGCCCCAACCGCCGTGCTGGCCCTGGCCGAAGGAGATGTGGACGTTGTCGACGGCCATGGCGTGCCGGGCGGCCTGCTGCTCGGGCGCGAGGCGGTTGGTGGTCATGAGCTCGACGGCGGGCCGGGACAGGATCCGCTCGCCGCCGTGCGTTCCGTGGTTCAGCAGCATCCGGAAGTAGGCGTGGTAGTCGTCGACGGTGGAGACCAGCCCCCCGCCGCCACCCTGGAACGCCGGAGGCGCGCTGTGCCGGCCCCCCTCTGCCTCGTCCCACACGTGGAACTCCCCGGTCTGCGGGTCGGGGGCGTAGAGGGGCGGCAGCCGGTCCATCTTGTCGGCGGGCACGTGGAATCCGGTGTCCTTCATGCCCAGCGGCTCGAAGACGCGCTCCCGCAGGAACGCCTCGAACGACTGGCCCGTGACCCTGGCGACGAGCACGCCGAGGAGGTCGTTGCTGAGGTGGTACTGCCAGCGCTCGCCGGGCTGGTGCATCAGCGGCAGCGCGCCCAGGCGGCGCATCCACTCGTCCGGCTCGGGCATCGGCGTGGGCAGATTGGGCGTGAGCCCCTGCTCGAAGACCGCGTTCATGATCGGAGTGCCGAGCGCCGTCATATCCATGCCGAGCCCGAACGTGGAGGTCAGCACGTCCCGCACGGTGATCGGCCGTCGCGCCGGCACGGTGTCGTCCAGCGGTCCGTCGACCCGCTTCAGCACCTGCCGGTCGGCGAGTTCGGGCAGCCAGGCGTCGACCGTGTCGTCGAGCCGCAGTCTGCACTCGTCGAGCAGGATCATCGCCGCCGAGACCGAGACCGGCTTGGAGGTCGACGCCATCCGGAAGATGGTGTCGCGGCGCATCGGCGCTCCGCCGTCGTGACGCATCGTCCCCATCGCCTCGACGTGCGTCTCGTCGCCCCGGCCGATCAGGGCGACGACCCCCGGAATCTTCCCGGACGCGACGTACCGCTCCAGTACACCGCGCACCTTGCCCAGCCCCGCTTCGGAGAAGCCGCCGCTGTTCATTCCCGTCATGAGTCTCCCCGTTCGCCGATGTTCGAGAACCACTGAACGTCAGTGACGCTACATTGCGTTCATAGGTTCGTCAATGACTAACGGGGCCAACTAACCTGTCACTACTAGGAAATACAGCCGTCCGTTGCAATGAGAATGGAACTGAATGCAATGGACGATCAGGCTTGGGGTTGCAATGGACTTACACCGGAAGCCCCCCCCTGGGGCGGTCGCCCGGTCAGGTGCGACCCTCGTCGGCGCCGCCGCGGCCCTCGGCGAGTTCACCGTCCCCCTCGACCGCCTCCGTCTCGACGTCGATCCGCTCCTTGCGGATCCGCCCGGTGACCGTCTCCTCTTCCGTGACCTCGTCCGTGCGCAGGCTGACCCGCTCGACGGGGACGGCCCTGGTCTCGACGACGGGGCGCTCCTCATGGAGGGTGACCTCACGTTCGGCCTCGGAGATCTCGGGTCCGGACAGGGCCTGGTCCCGGTTCGCCTCCGTGATCGGCTCGCGCTCCACGCGGACTTCCTCGTGGGTGACGGGGACGGTCTGCTGGACGTCTTCGGTCACGACGTACTTGCGCAGCCGGACGCGGCCGGTCTCGACCTGCTCGGTGCCGACGTGCATCTGCTCCTCGGAGCGGGTCATGGCGTCGTCGCCGGTACGCGACTCACCGAGCCCGCCGCGCGACATGCCGACGCCCTCGTCCGCCCTACCGGTTCCGGGCTGCGCGCCGGCGCCGCCGATGCCACCGCTCGTGCCGCCCAGACCCTGGGCGCGCCGGCCTTCGCCGTCACCGTCCCCGGCGGCCGCACCGCGGGCCCAGCCGCCCTCGCCGGGCCGGTTCGCCCGCTGCCATGCCTCGTCCCAGGCGATGCCGTAGTGCTCGTACAGCCGCCGCTCCTCGCGTGTGGACAGGTGACCCCCACCGTCCACATCCACGTGCGGCGCGTCCTTGATCCGGTCCTTCGGGTACGGGACCTCCAGATGGTCGTCGACCAGGGACGCATCCTTGATCGGCACGAACGACTCACTGGTGCCGAACAACCCCGTCTTGACGGTGACCCATTCGGGGCGGCCGGTGGCGTCGTCGACGAAGACGTGCTTGGCGTCGCCGATCTTCTTGCCCTGGGCGTCACGGACGGGGTGGTCCATGATCGCGGCGATCTGCTCCTGGGCAATCATGACGGTCCTCCTGATTCTCTCGCGGTAACCGCGCGACTTTCCGCCGCCCGCCGATGAAAACGCCTGCCCCCGGTCGCAATTGCTTTGATTCGTGACCGGTTGAGCGCTCAACACCCGCCCCCGCGTTCCCCGTTGCCCCCCCTATCAACCGTTCAGATACTTGAACATCAGTCGAGTACACAACCATTGACGCGTCCGCGTCACCACCCCTAGCGTCCGGTGAAAGCGCTTTCTCGTCCAGTCCCGGAACGTCTTCCCCTCACCCCGGAGCCCCCAGATGCACCTGCGATCCGCCACAGCCTGCGTCAGCCTGCTGGCAGGCACGCTCGTCGCCCTGTCCGTGAACACGGCCCACGCCGCGTCCACGCTGTACGAGGCCGAGTCCTCCCCCGCCGTCTGCACCGGCGTCATCGAATCCAACTGGTCCGGCTACACCGGCAGCGGCTTCTGCAACGCCACCAACGCCACCGGGGCCTACGCGCAGTTCACGGTGAACGCCTCCGCCGCGGGTACGGCGACGCTCGCCGTCCGGTTCGCCAACGGCGGCACCACCGCGAGGCCGGCCGGCCTCGTCGTCAACGGATCCACCGTGCAGACGCCGTCGTTCGAGAGCACGGGCGCCTGGTCCACCTGGACCACCAAGACCCTGACCGTCGCGCTCAACGCGGGCAGCAACACGATCCGGCTGAACCCCACCACCTCCGCCGGCCTGCCCAACGTCGACTCCCTGAACGTCACGACGGGCGACACCCCGCCGCCGACGAGCAGCGCGCTGTACGTCGCGCCGAACGGCACCGACAGCGCCTCCGGAACCCAGTCCGACCCCACGACGCTCACCTCGGCGATCGGCCGCGTCGCGGCCGGCGGCACGATCTACCTCCGCGGCGGCACCTACCGTCACTCCACGACGGTCACCGTCCCCACCGTCAACAACGGCACGGCCGGCGCCCTGAAGAAACTGGCCGCCTACCCCGGTGAGACCCCGGTCCTGAACTTCTCGGCCATGATCGAGGACCCGGCCAACCGCGGCCTCGCCCTCAACGGTTCGTACTGGCACGTCAACGGGGTCGTCGTCGAGCGCGCCGGCGACAACGGGATCTTCGTCGGCGGAAGCAACAACATCATCGAGCGCACCGTGACGCGCTTCAACCGCGACACCGGGCTGCAGCTCTCCCGTACGGCCTCCACCACGCCCCGCGAGCAGTGGCCGTCCAACAACCTCATCCTGAGCGCGGAGTCGCACGACAACGCCGACTCCGACGGTGAGGACGCCGACGGCTTCGCCGCGAAGCTCACGGTGGGCTCGGGGAACGTCTTCCGCCACGCCGTGGCCCACCACAACATCGACGACGGCTGGGACCTGTACACCAAGACGGACACCGGTCCCATCGGGACCGTGACCATCGAGGACTCCCTCGCGTACGACAACGGCACCCTCAGCGACGGGTCCCAGGCCGGCGCAGGCGACCGCAACGGCTTCAAGCTCGGCGGCGAGGACATCCCGGTCAACCACACGGTCCGGCGGACGATCGCCTTCCACAACGGCAAGCACGGGTTCACGTACAACAGCAACCCGGGCTCGATGACGATCTCGAACAACATCAGCATCGACAACGCACAGCGGAACTTCTCGTTCGACGCCGGCACTTCGGTGTTCCGGAGCAACACCTCCTGCCGCAGCTCCAGCGGCACCAACGACCGGACCATCGGCGACGTCGACGGCACGAACCAGTTCTGGTCCGGCTCGAACGGCTCCCGCTGCTCCTCGTACGCCGGAGCCCTGAGCTGGTCCTACGCCTCGGACGGCCGCCTCGTCACGGCCTTCGGCGGTCGGACGGTCACCTGGTAGGCACCGGGCACCACACGGGCTGAACCACCGCGTCGGCCTCGGGGAGCGTCCCCGGGGCCGACGACGCCGTGTCGGACCGGACCTGCACCGGCCACCCGGCGGCGGTTAATTGGGCTGCGCCGTCCTGTCCGCCCCCTCCACACTGTTCGAGCACATCGAACAGCCGAGGCGCGTCCCGGCACCTCACCCGTTCTCAGGAGTTCCTCGCTTGCAGGCAGCCGTCACCGTCACGCCGTCCCGCGTCCCCGAGCTGCTGCTCGGTCTCGCCACCGTCCGGCCCGTCTTCCTGTGGGGCGCGCCCGGGATCGGCAAGTCGTCCCTCGTACGGAACTTCGCCGAGTCCCTCGGCCTGGAGTGCGTCAGTCTGCTCGGCACCCAGCTCGCGCCCGAGGACCTCATCGGTGTGCCGCAGATCCGTGACGGCAGGTCCGTGTTCTGCCCGCCGGAGGCCATCGCCCGCGACGAGCCGTACTGCCTCTTCCTCGACGAACTCAACGCGGCGACCGCCGACGTGCAGAAGGCGTTCTACTCGCTGATCCTCGACCGCCGCATCGGGTCGTACGAGCTGCCCGCGGGCTCCATCGTCATCGGCGCGGGCAACCGTGCCACCGACAACGCGCTCGCCCGCCCCATCGCCTCCGCGCTGGTCAACCGGCTCACCCATGTCCATCTGCGCGCCTCCGCCACGGACTGGCTCGTGTGGGCGGGCGAGAACGGCATCCATCCGTGGGTCGTCGACTACGTCACCGACCGGCCCGACCACCTGTGGTCCCAGCCGCCCAAGACCGAGGAGCCGTTCTCGACGCCACGCTCCTGGCACATGCTCTCCGACGCGCTGCACTCCTTCGGGCCGACGCTCGACGAGGAGACGCTCAAGGTCATCGCGCACGGCACCCTCACCCCCCGGCACGCCGTCTCCTTCTGCGGTTACGCCAAGATCGTGCGGCACGCGTACGGCCTCGACGCCATCATCAAGGGCGACGCGTCCTGGCCCCGCCGCGTCGAGGACCGCGACCTGCTCTACTACCTCGCCGACGCCTTCCGGGGCCGGCTCGTCAAGGAACTCCCCGCCGGCAAGGACCAGATCTCGCCCGCCCTGCGGCAGACCGCCCACCGTGCCAAGTCCCTGCTCGTGCAACTGGCGGAGATCTCCGTCGAGGTGGCCCAGACCGTCATCCGCGACGACGAGGACGGTCAGCCCGTGCTGCCCGCCTGGTTCCTCGTCGAGGCCGCCCGCGACATGCCGCGCCTCGTGGAGGCCCGCCGGTGAGCGGTGCGCCGTCGCGTCGCGGGAAGGCGGCGGGCGCTGACGCGGCCACCGAGGCGTTCCTCGCGGGACTGGCCATCGTCCAGCGCAACCCTGCCCTCGCCGCGCTCGACGCCGACATCTGCCGCACCCGCGACTGCGCGCGCAACCCGCGCCACGGCCTGGCCGTCGTCGACTCCAACGGCAAGGTGCACGTCCACCCCGACCGCCGCGCCGAACCCGCCGACTGGGCCCGGGCCCTCGCCCACTGCCTGATCCACCTCGGTTTCGGCCACGTCCCGGCCCACAAGGAGACCCGCCCGCAGCCCGACCGGTTCGACCTCGCCGCCCGCTGCACCGTCGTCGACCGCTTCCTGCTCACGTTCCCCGTCGGCCGCGCCCCGGACGGCCTGCCCGTCTCCTACCCGGACGGCGACGAGGAGCAGCTCGCCGGCCGCTGGCGCAGGGACGGCATCCCGCCCGCGTACGAGCACCTCGGCACGGGAGGCGACGTCCCCGACCAGATCCTCGTGCCCTGGTCGACCTGGCACACCCCGCCGGACTGGCAGCTCGCCTTCGCGCACGCGCTGACGCGCACCATGTCCGCCGCCATGGACGTCGCGGGCGGGCGGCGCGAGACGCTCACCGGTGAGCGGCGCCCCAGGCAGCCCTGGGACCGGGCGATGAGCTGGTTCGTCTCCTCGTACCCGCTGCTCGGCGGCATCGCGGCCGGTCTCGAGATCGTCGCCGACGCGGAACTCGCCCGGGCGCACGGCATCTCCGTCGCCGCCGTCGACGCGACGCTCGGCGAGATCTACCTCAACCCGCTGCGCCGCTACGAGGACGAGGAATGGCGGTTCGTCCTCGCCCACGAGATGCTGCACGCCGCACTGCGCCACGGCGACCGGCGGGGCGCCCGCGACCCGTACCTCTTCAACGTCGCCGCCGACTACGTCGTCAACGGCTGGCTGGTCGAGATGCGGGTCGGCACCATGCCCGAAGGGCTCCTGTACGACGCAGGCCTGAAGGGTCTGTCGACGGAGGAGGTGTACGACCGGATCGCCACCGACGCCCGGCGCATGAGGCGCCTGGCCACCCTGAGGGGCAAGGGGACCGGCGACATCCTCGGCGAGCCGCTCGGCGGCGTCCCGCGTGACCGGGTCGACCTCGACGAGTTCTACCGGCGCGGCCTGGCCCAGGGTCTCGACCTGCATGTCAGTGGCGAGCGCGGGCTGTTGCCCGCCGGGCTCGTCCAGGAGATCAGGGCGCTCGCCCACCCGCCGGTGCCCTGGGACGCCCGGCTGGCGCGCTGGTTCGACGAGTTCGTGCCCCGCCCCGAGCCGGTGCGGAGCTACGCGCGGCCGGCCCGCCGTCAGGCGTCCACCCCCGACATCCCGCGCGCCGGACGGTCCTTCCCGCCCGAGGAGGTCGCCCGCTGCACCTTCGGCGTCGTCCTGGACACCTCGGGCTCCATGAACGCGGCGCTGCTCGGCAAGGCGCTCGGCGCCATCGCCTCGTACGCCGAGGCCCGCGACGTCCCGGCCGCGCGGGTGGTGTTCTGCGACGCCGCCGCGTACGACGCCGGCTACCTTCCGCCGACGGAGATCGCCGGGAGGGTCCGGGTGCACGGCCGCGGCGGCACGGTCCTCCAGCCGGGCCTGGACCTGCTCCACCGCGCGGACGACTTCCCGGCGACGGCGCCGGTGCTGATCATCACGGACGGCGCCTGCGACACGCTCCGCGTACGACCCGAGCACGCCTACCTCGTCCCGGAGGGCGCCTCGCTGCCGTTCACGCCGCGCGGCCCGGTGTTCCGCCTCCGTTGAGACCTCGTCCGCGCGCACGCCCTGCTACTCACGGTGACGCCGCGGCCTGCGGGCCTGCTGTCCTGAGCGTTCCGCGGCCCTGCCGACGGGGATCCGGCCCCCGGGGAGGCGCACGAGCGGCGGCTCGTCTCCGCATGCCTCGTGCACTGCGGCCGCTTCCGGTGCATGCTGTGCACCAAAGAGCGTCGAGTTCGTGTCTGGAGGCCGAAAGAGTGAACGGCGGCAGCCGGAGGCGGCGCCTGACCAGCCGGGCCTCCGCCGGACGGAGCGTCGCGGCGCAACGGTCGGCCGGAAACCGCGGCCGGCTCGGGCGGAGTACCGGCGGGGTCTTCCTCGACCGGCTCTCCGCCCGTGGCCGGCTCGCCTGGCTGAGTTCCGCCGGCTCCAGGATCGGCACGAGCCTGGACCTGGAACGCACCGCTCAGGAGCTGGCCGAGTTCACCGTGCCCGGTTTCGCCGACGGAGCCGCCGTCGACATCCTGGAGAGCGTCCTGCGGGGCGAGGAGGGCGCCCGCTGGACCGGCACGGGCGTCCCCCCGATGCGGGCCGCCGCGCTGAGCTCCGTCGAGTCGCTGTCCTCCCTGGAGCCCACCCCACTGGGCGAGACGTTCGTCCGCGGCGAGCAGCAGCACGAGACGCTCCTCCACCAGTACTGCCTCCGGCAGGGCAGGCCGGTCCTGGTCAGCAGGATCCACGACGACGACTTCATCAAGGTGGCGCCGACGGAGAGCGCCGCGGCGAAGATGCGGGCCGCCGGGGTGCACAGCTATCTGGCCGTGCCGCTGATCGCCCGCGGGCTGCTGCTCGGCAGCGCCGACTTCGTGCGCGGTCCCGGAAGTCCGCCGTTCTCCTCCACCGACCTCGCCCTCGCGGAGCAGCTGGCCTCCCAGGCCGCCGTCTTCATCGACAACGCCCGGCTGTACGGGCGCGAGCGCGCGCACGTGGTCTCGTTGCAGCGCAGTCTGCTGCCGCGCGTGACCCCGGTGACACCCGGGCTTCGGGTGCACCCCGAGTACGCGCCCTCCACCGCCCACCACGGCGTGGGCGGCGACTGGTACGACGTCATGGCCCTGCCCAGCGGTCGTACGGCCCTCATGGTGGGCGACGTGATGGGGCACGGTCTGCCCGCCGCCGCGACCATGGGGCGCCTGCGGGCGGTCGCCCGCACCCTGATGACCCTCGACATGGCTCCCGAGCGGGTGCTCGCCCGGCTCGACCTGGCCACCCGCGATCTGGAGGACGAACAGGTCGCGACCTGCCTCTGCGCCGTCTACGACCCGGTCGACTCCACGTACACGCTGGCCAGCGCCGGGCACCTGCCCCCGCTCCTGCTCGACGGGCGGGGCGCCGCCGACTTCGTGGACGTGCCGACCGGCGCGCCGCTCGGCGCGGGAGTCATCCCGTACGACCCGGTCCGGCTGAGGGTCCCGACGGGCGGCCACCTGGTCATGTACACGGACGGCCTCGTCAAGTCGCGGCACGCGGACCTGGACCACCAGCTCGACCTGCTGCGCGCGGCGGCGCGCGATCTGGAACCCGGGACCCTCGAAGGGGGCGGTCTGGTCGACCGCGCTCCGGCCGGCACCGCCCGGTTCGACGAGGCGGTGCTCCTCACGGCGACGACCGCCTCCGGCACGCCGGCCGACCTCCGGGTGTGGCAGCTGCCGCAGGAGGGGCGCGCCGCGTCCGTCGCCCGTGGCCTGGTCACGGAGCAGCTCGCCGCGTGGGATCTGGCGGAGCTCGCCGACGTGTGCGAACTCGTCGTCTCGGAACTCGTCGGCAACGCCCTGCGCTACGGCAACGGCCCCGGCGAGCTCCGGCTGCTGCGCGGCGAGCGCCTCGTCGTGGAGGTCTCGGACACGGGCCCCGACCTGCCCCAGATCCAGCACGCGGACCTCAGCGACGAAGGCGGTCGCGGACTCCAGCTCATCAACATGCTGTGCCGCAGATGGGGCTCCTGCCGCACGGTGACCGGCAAGGTGGTCTGGGCGGAACAGAACCTCCCGACCTGATCCCCTGCCCGCCGCTCACTCCCCGAGGAGGCGGCGGGCTTCGGAGAGGAGGCGGAGGAGTTCCGTGCGCGACGGGTCGGCGGAGGCGTCGGGGGCCGGCGCGCGCCGTGTGTGGGTGGTGAGGACGTGCAGGGCGACGGCGGCCTGGCGGGCGAAGAGGCACAACAGGTCGAGCTCCGTCAGGCTGGACCTGGCCTGCGGGGAGGGGTCCAGCACCTCCAGGACCCCGAGGACCCGGTCCCCGTGGACGAGGGGGGCGGCCATCAGCGCGTCCGGGACGTAGCCGGTGGACCGGGCGATGTCCCGGTCGAAGGACGTGCTGTCGTGCAGGTCGTCCACCACCATCGGCTCCCCCGAGGCGGCGACCCAGCCGGCGATGCCCCGGCCGGCCGGGAACCGCCGGCCGACCAGGAAGTCCTGTCCCTGCCCTGAGACGGCCTCGAAGACGAGTTCGTCCTTCTCGGTCTCCAGGAGCAGGATGGAGCTCGCCTGGGCGCCGAAGATGGCGCGCGCGGTGTCGACCACCGACTGCAGGAGCTCCTCCATGGCCGGATCCGGCTGGGGTGCCGCTGACGCGAAGGGGGCGATCGGCTGAGCCATGGGGGTTCCCTTCCGGCGCCGGTCGTTACCGGCTTCCGTGGACACGGACGTTGGCTGCGGACAGGTACAGGGCGTTCTTCAGCTGGAACGGCGTCAGCCGGGGGTGGCTCGACAGGATCCGGGCGCACAGCCCCGCGATGAACGGGGTGGCGAAGCTGTTGCCCGAGCTGCGGATCGACGTGCCGCCGAGCCACGCGACCCGGACCCGCTGGCCGGGGGCGAAGAACTCCACCGGCGGCTCGGGGTTGTACAGGTGGAGGTCCGGGTCGTGCTCCTGGTGGCTGCCCACCGAGATCACCGAGGAGAAGCGCCAGGGGAAGCTCTCCACGTGCGTGTTGTGGGCCGAGGCGACGATCACGGTCTGCTGGAAGTAGGCCTCGTCGGCCAGTCTGCGAAGCTGCTCCACGAAGCGGTCGCTGCTGGTGGACAGGCTCAGGTTGATCACGTCGAACCGCTGGCGGACGGCCCACCGGATCCCTTCGAGCAGGACGTCCCCGCTGCCGGAGAACCGCTCGCCGAGGACCCGGACGCTGGACAGTTCGCAGTCGGGCGCGGTGCGGCGGATGATGCCGGCGCAGGCGGTGCCGTGACCGCAGGCGTCCCCCTCCTCCGTCTCCTCCACGCGCACCCCGTCCTCGTCCTTGAGGACGCGCCACGAGCGGGCGACAGGGCCGACCATGGGGTGGTCGCGTTCGACGCCCGAGTCGACCACGCAGACCCGGACGCCGTGTCCCGTACCGCCGAGGAGGCCCCCCTCGGGCGGGGACGGCGGACCGTCCGCGTCCACGGGTACGTCGTCGGGGCCGCGCCCGCGCAGGCCCCAGGTGAGTCCGGCAGCGGGTCGCCGCACGGCGGTCATCGCGGTACCTCCTCTCCGGCTCCGGCGGCCCGTCCGGCGGGTCCCCGTCCCGGCGGGCGGAGACGGCACTGTGCGGCCGTGGCCTCCGCCTGCCGTACGGCGGGCAGATGGCCCTTGGCCGCGAAGTGGCGGCGGGCACGTGCCGCCGCGTCGGCAGCCTCGGCCGGGCGACCGAGCAGGAGGGCCGTGCGGGCCGTGTCGAGGGCGGCGAGGCCCTGGACGATGGGCGAGTCGGTGCGGGCGGCGGTGCCGAGCGCCCGCGCGGCCAGCCGGGTGGCGGCCGCGTCCTGCCCCCGCGCCGCGGCCAGCCGCGCCCGCAGCCCGTCGAGGTCGGCGGATTCGGCGCGGGCCGGGACGGGTTCGGTACGGGCCGGGACGGGTTCGGTACGGGCCGGGGCCGGTCCGGTGTGCGGCGGGTCCGGTTCTCCTCGCGGTGGGACCTGTTCGCCTCCGGTTCCGTGCAGGTCGGCGAGGACGTCACGGGCGGCACGCCGGTCGCCGAGGTCGAGCCGGATGCGGGCGGCGTCCAGCCGGGCGCTGCGCAACAGCGCCGAGGCGCCGAGTCTCCGCGCGGCGGCGGCGGCCCGCTCCAGGTGCAGGAGGGCCTCGTCGTGCCGGCCGCCCACGTCGGCCACGGTCGCGGCGAAGAGCGGCAGGAAGGCGTCGGCCTCGGCGTAGCCGAGCCGCTTCGCGAGGTGCTCCGCCTCCGCGAGGCAGGCCAGGGCCCCGTCGCGGTCGTCGCGGAGGGCGAGCAGCACGGCCAGCGGGCAGTTGAGCGTCAGGCGGACGGCCCGGCGGCCGGCGCCCTGGTCGGCGAGGAGTTCGCGACAGCGGGCGACGGCGTCCGGGACGGGCTGGGGGCCGCGCCAGAGCGAGACCCCCATCGCGCCGAGGGCCGCGGCCCGCTCGGGCTCGGCGTCCGCGCGGACCGCGTGGTCGAGCGCGCGGTCGAGCAGCCGCTCCGCCGCCCGGTGCCGGCCCTGTTCCTGGGCGCGCTGGGCGAGCCGCAGGCAGGCCCTGGCCTGGCCGAGGTCGTCACCGGCCGCCGCGAAGACCGGCAGGGTGGCGCCGGCGGCCTCGGCGGGCGTCTCGTCGGCCCCCGGGAGCCCCGCTCCGGCGGCCGACGCTCGCGGGGCCGCTCCGGCGGCCCTGGAGGCTCCCTTGCCGGCCGACCCGTATCCCGCCGTTCCCGCCGTGCGTCCGACGGACGCCAGCGCCAGGCGGGCGTGTGCGGCCTCCAGGGCGCCCCCGGCGTCCGAGGGGGCCTCCGCAAGGACCTCTTCGAGCAGCGCCCTGCCTTCCGCGCCGCGCCCCAGGTCGAGGAGCGTCTGACCGAGCCGCCGACGCGCCGCCCTGCTGCCCGGCTCGCCCGGCGCGTACCGGGCCGTGGCCCTGGCCAGCAGGTCCGCCGCCCAGACGGGGTCGGCGTGGGCGAGTGCGAGACGACCGGCCTCGGCGAGCGCGTCGGCGGCGCGTCGGCGCAGCCCGTCGGTGTGCGGGTCCTGGGCGCCCAGCTCGACCCGGTAGCGGTACGCCTGTTCCAGGTGGGCGCCGACCGCCGCACTGCCCCGTGCGCGGACCGAGTCGAGCCGGGCCGCGCGCTCGTGCCGGTCGGCCCGGTCCTGCTTGGACTGGCTGGCGTGGACGACCTCCTGGATCAGTCCTCCGGCGAAGCGGAACGCCTCGCCGTCCGGCCTGATCAGGCGGTGCCGGACCAGTCGGCGCAGCGTCGACCGGACCTCGGCCCCGTCCCACCCCTCCGTGGGAGGTCCGGCGAGCGCCGCGAGTTCACCGGCGGTGAAGTCGCCGCCCAGTACGGACGCCAGCCCCAGGGCGAGCTGTTCCGGCGGGTCGAGGGCGTCGATACGGGCGCCGATCAGGGCCTGGAGCGGGAGCGGGACGCTGTCCGCGTCCACGGGGTCCCCTGCGACGAGCAGTTGTTCCAGGTGCAGCGGGTTTCCGCCCACCCGGGCCAGTACGGCGGGGCCGAGCGGTCCGCCGTCCGCCGTGCCGCCGGTGAGCTCGGCCGCGAGGAGCTGTGCCTCGGCGTCGGTGAGCCCGCCGAGCGGCACGGCGTCCGCGACCAGTTCGGGGCGCAGGTCGAACAGTGGGGGGCGGCCGAGGAGGACGACCAGGACGGCCGCGTCGGTGAGGGCGCGCAGCAGCCGGTCGAGGGCGTCGAAGAACGGCTGGGCGGCCCATTGGCAGTCGTCGACGACCAGCACGACGGGACGCGCGTCGGACAGTTCGGCGAGGACCTTGGCGAGCGCCGCGAAGGTGTCGGCCGGTGACGGGTTGGGCGTGCCGTCCAGGAGCAGGCCCCGGTGAAGCAGGTCCAGTTCGGGCGAAGGACCGATCGTGCCGCCCGTCCTGAGGAGGTCCGCGACGGCGTCCGCGAGCGGTCCGAGGCTGGGCTGCTCGCCACGGGCCCGGCAGCGGCCCACACCGTGACGCGGGCGGGCGGCCGGGACCGCGGTCGCGGGGTCATTCTCGGATTCCGCTGGTGCGGGGTCACCCCCGGAGTCCGCCGGTGCATGTGCGCTCCCGTATTCCGCCGGCGCGGGCGCGGTCGCCGTCCGGTGGAGCCACTCGCGTACGAGCCGGGTCTTGCCCTGGCCCGCCTCTCCACCGACCACCAGACGTCCGGCCCGGCGGCTGCGTACCACGCGCTCCAACGCCCGGTCGATCAGGGCCAGTTCACGGGAACGCCCGACGAATCCCAGATCGAAGCGGCGGAGCGCCTCCGGGCCGTCCTCCTCGTCGAGGCCGAGCAGCCGGTGGGCGGCGACCCGGTCGCTCTTGCCCTTCAGGAGCAGCGGGCCGGTCTCCGTCGTCCGTACGCCGGGACCGGCGGCCGCGAGGGTGTCGGGGCCGATGAGGATCTCCCCGGCGGCGGCGTTCTGTTCGAGGCGCGCGGCGACGTTGACGACCTCGCCGGAGACCATCGCCTGCCGCAGCGTGGCCGAACCCGTGACCGCCTGACCGGTGTTGACGCCGATGCGCATCTCCAGGTGTACGCCGACGGCCCGCTCCAGGCGGGCGTTGAGCCCGGCGAGCGCCTCCCGCATGGCGAGGGCGGCGGCGAGCGCCCGGCGGGCGTCGTCCTCCCGGACGGTCGGCACGCCGAAGACCGCCATGACGGCGTCCCCGATGAACTTCTCCACGGTGCCGCCCTGGTCCTCGATCCGCAGCCGCATCAGGTCGAACCAGCGCAGGGTCACCGAGCGCAGGGTCTCCGCGTCCAGCGCGCCCGAGAGGGCCGTGGAGCCCACCAGGTCGCAGAAGAGGACGGTCACCACCTTGCGGCCGGTCGGTCTGGCCATGACCGGACCCGGGGCGCTCGGGCTGCCGCAGGAGGGGCAGAACCGGGCGCCGGGCGGCAGTGCGCTGCGGCACGAGGCGCAGGTCATGGGTTCCTCCGGTGGGCGCGGGACGGTGGGGCGGCCTGGGTCAGAAGAGGGCGCCGCCCGCCACGTCGGCATGGGCCTGGACCTCGGGGGCCGCCGCGTCGAGGCGGCCCCTGATGTCGACGAGCAGGGCCAGTTCCTCGGGGGTCAGCGTGCGCAGGACCTCGTGCTGCTCCTCGCTGAGCGCGTCCACGTCGAAGCCCGCGGCGACGAGCGCGTCGAGCGTGGGCTCCGGCGGGGAACCGGGGGACGGGGTGTCGTCACCGTGGGCGGGGGCGTCGTACGGAAGGGGGCCGTCGTACGGAGCGGGGGCGTCGGTCACGGTTGTCCTCCGGGGTCGGCGGCGGCGAGGGAGAGGAAGAGCCGGGTGAGCAGGTTCGCCGTGTGCAGGGCGCTGACGGAGACGGCGGTCCGCAGGACCGGGGTCAGCGGGAGCTCGTCGAGGACGCGGTAGAGGTCGTCGACGTGGCCGCCGTCGAGTTCCGCGTGTGCCCTGAGCGTGCGGAACGCGCCCTCGGGAAGCCCCGTGGTCGCCGCGAGGCGGTCGGCGAGCCGCGGCCCGGGGGCGTTGCCCTCCAGGACGGCGATGTAGCCGAGCAGGGTGACGGGGTGCTCGTGCTCGGTCCGGTAGTACTGCGCCCCCGCGAGTTCGACGGCGACGGGGTGCGGCACCACGTCCGGGCGGGCCCCGGCGGCGGCCAGGTCGTCGAGCAGCCACAGGTCGTGGCCGCGCTCCTCCTCGGCGTGGCGGGCGCAGTACGTCGCGAGGCGCCGCGCCGCCGGGCCCTCCAGCTCGGCGCACCGCGCGGCGGTCCGTTCGAGGAGCGGCACCGATGCCCGTACGAGCGTGTGCATCGCCGCCAGGTAGCGGGGATACCTCTGCCGCAGTCCTTCCGGGCGCCAGAGGGACGCGACGGCGGCCCGCAGAACGGGGGTGGTGGGCGTGAGCGTGGTCCTGAGCGCGAGGGACGCGGGCGGGTTCATCGGCGGCTCTGCTCCTCTGCGGAAGGCGACTCGACCAGGTGCGCGTAGCGGGCGCAGCCCAGACGACGCACCAGGGCGGCGGGTCCCGCGGCGCGCTGCTGCTCGGCGCCGAGCCGGTCGAGGAGTTCGCCGACCCGGCCCGAGGCGTCGCGGGCCGCGCCGGCGAGGACCTCCGGGCGGTCGGCGAGCGCGTGACAGCTGCCGCAGTAGCCGGCCGGGGCGGGCGCGGTGCCGTGGCGGGCGTGCAGCCGCCGGGGGCCGACGGCGCGCAGCATCCGCAGCACCGGGGAGCCGAGGGAGCGCTCGCGGACGGCCGGCCAGTCGTCGTCGGCGACGTGTCCGAGCCGCAGGTGCGGGGGAACGGGGCGGCGGTCCACCGTCCACTGGTTGCAGCAGGCGGCCACGGTCCCGTCGAAGGCGACCACCGGCCAGGCGGCGAGGGCGCACGGCGTCGCCACGTCCCCGCCGGGTCCGGGCGGTGTCGGCCGGACGAGGCCCGCGGCGCGGCCGAGCGGCCGGACCTCGTTGACCAGCATGGGCACCTCCCCGGCGAAGGCGCGGTGGACGTCCGCGACCGCGTCCGCCAGGTAGGGGTCGTCGGGGCCCGTGCCGGTGAGGTGGATGCTGGCGGGGACGCCGGCGTCGAGCACGGTCCGGAGGGTGCGCAGCGCCGCCGCGCGGGGGACCTCGCGCTCGTGGTGGACGTCGAGGCTCGCCGAGAAGTGGTCGAGGGCCGTGACGGCCCGCATGATCCGGTCCGGGACGCGCTCGTCGCGGGCGAAGAACATCCCGCTGAGCAGCGCCACCCGGGAACCCGCCTCGTGCGCGCGTCCGGCCAGGCGGACGACCAGCTCCGGCAGGAGCAGCGGTTCGCCGCCGGTGAGCATGACCACCTCCGGGCGGTCCTCCGTACCGAACGAACCGACGAAGCGCAGCAGATGTTCCGGGTCGGGCCGTTCGTACGCCGCCATGGAGGAGTCGGTGGAGCAGTGTGCGCAGCTCAGGGGGCAGCGACGGGTGAGCGTCATCAGGAGGCCACCGCAGGGCACCGGCCGCAGGCCGATGAGCTCCGCCAGATCCATGACTCCTCCTCCGTGCTTCGTACGCCGCGCGTTGCGTGGCGCGGTGCGTCGCACGGATCGTGGACCGGGGCGGCAGACTTCCGGTTCGGGAACGCCTGGTTATCGGTTGATTCCCTCGTCCGGGCGGGTGTGGACGCCGGTACGAGGGGCCGGCGGGGGCGCGTGACGGAGCACGCGGCACGGGTTCCGTGGTCGTTCCGCGTCCCTGTGGTCGCCGTTTACCGGCGTCGAACCATCGACCAGGCGTTCCCATACCGGGCATCCGTACGTTCATTCCCAGCCGGCGCAGCGACGCCGCCGACAGAGGAGGACGAACATGCCCGAGAACACGAACCCGAAGCCGACCGAGGACGAGGACATCGAGGTCGTCGCCCACAGCGAGGACGAGGAGGCCGAGGCCGGCTGCATCGTCAACAACTCCAGCGACCTCTCCTGACCGAGGTCATCGAGTTCTGAAGCACCGCGCGGGCCATCCGGTTCTCGGCACATCGTGCCAGGGACCGGGTGGCCCGCGGCCACCTCGGGCGCCGACCGCCGGACATCCGGTCGCCGGACATCCGGTGTCCACCCGAGGCCCGTATCGACCATCCACCGCCCGAGGGAGCACGCCGTCGTGAAGATCCTGCTCTGCCCGCTCAGCGACGGCGGCTACCTCTACCCCGCCCTCGCGACCGGACGGGAACTCCGCCGGCGCGGCCACCAGGTCAGCGTCCTGGCCCGGGCCTCCGCCGCGCCCGTCGTGGCCGAGGCCGGACTGCCGCTGGTGACGGCCGAGGAGTTCGGCGGGCGCCGGGCGTTCTCCGCCACGTGGTGGGGGCAGACCGGTCCTGCGCAGTACCGGGCGACGCTGCGCGCGGCCCGGGAGACGGGTGCCGACCTGCTCGTCACCTCCGTGCTGTGCAACGGCCCCCTGCTCGCCGCCGAGACCCTGGACATTCCGGTCGTGGTGATCGGTCTCGCGGCGCACCTGTGGGACTACCGGTCGGGCGGCGACGACGAACCGCACCTGGGCAGGACCCGGAAGAGCCGGACCCTCGACTGCCGGCGGATCCACGCCGCCACGCGGGAGGAGGTCGGCCTCGCGGGGCGCGCCTGCCGGTGGGAGGACGACCCGCTCCTCGGTGACGCGCTGCTGCTCCGCGGGGATCCTGCGCTGGAGTACCCGGGCGCGCGACTCCCCGAACGGGTGCGGCACGTGGGCCCGCTGGCCTGGGAGCCGACGCCCGAGCGGGCGGAGACCGAGGCGGTCGCCGAGCACCTGGCGCGGTCGGGGAAGCCCGTCGTCTACGTCCACCTGGGCCGCTTCTTCGGGGGCAACAGCCTGTGGCCCCGGCTCAACGAGGCGTTCACCGGCGGCCGTTTCCAGGCCGTGGTGGAGCAGGGCCGGTCCACCGAGCCGCGGCCCGACCCGGGCGCCGACATCCTGCTGCTCCGCAAGCCGTGGATGGGGCCGCTCGTCGACCTGGCGGGCCTTGTGCTGGCCAACGGCACCTCCGCTCCCGTGCTCGCCGCCCTGCTGCGCGGCCGGCCCCTCGCGCTGTCGCCCAACGGCTCCGAGCAGCCGCTGCTCACCGGCGCCTGCGTACGGGCCGGCGTGGCCGTGCGCGTACCGAACACCCCGCCCGCGGACCTGTCGCCGCTCCTCGAACGGGCGTGGCACGACGACGGTCTGCGCACCCGCGCCCGTGCGCTCGGCGACCGGCTGGCCGCGCCGGACGGCGCGGCCCTCGCGGCCGACGCCGTCGAGCGGGCGGCCCGGCCTTCCGCATCCACCACCCCGAAGGAGGACCATGAGTACGCGATCAGCCGGCCTCGATGAGGCCGTGACGAGTCTGTCCGCGGGTGTGCGGCAGTGGATCGGACGGCACGCCGGATACCTCGACTCCCCGGCCGGTCACGCCGAGCTGCCGGTGACCCCGCGCGTGAAGGCCCTGCTGCAGCTCGCGCTGCTCCGCCGCCACTGGGAACGGATCGCCCCCGGGGACCCGGCCCTGGACGAGGTGACCCGGGTGGTCGAACGCGCCTGGGAACGGCCGGACTTCCCGCGCCTCCTCACCCTCGACCGGAGGTACGCGCGGCAGTTCGAGCTGATGTACGCGGCGCTGGCCCCCGCCGGGGCCGTCACCGGCGCACCCCGAACCGTACTGGCCCGCCTGACGGCCGACGGCTACCTGGAACCGCGCCGGAAGCCTCCGTATCTCCACCTGGAAGCCAGGTTCTACGCCGATCTCGCGGGCGCGGACCACCGGTTCGCCTCGTACCCGGAGCTGTACGCGTCGAGCCTGCCGGCCCGCGCCGGCACACTGCCCGTGGCCGACCTCGACGTGTGCGTGGTCACGCACACCGTCTTCTACCTCAGCGACTTCGGCCTGCGCGATCCCGGTCTGACGGAGGAGGCCAGGAGACAGGCGCTCCGTGTCGTGGAACGGCTCACGGACCACTGCGTGGGCCTCGGCGAATGGGATCTCGTCGGCAAGCTCGTCCTCGCCCAGTACTGCCTGGGCGCGGATCCGGCGGCCACCTCCTCGGGGGCGGCCGGTGTACGGATGCTCGCCGAGGCGCAGTCGCCGGGCGGCGCGATTCCGGGGCGCTCCGTCACCAGGCGCGCCCGGGAGGACGCGACGCCCGTGGAGTTCTTCCGGAGGTCGTACCAGGCGACCCTCGTCACGGCGCTCGCGACGCTGATCGTCACGAGCGGCCGGACCGGCGCGCTGTCCTCGGCCGGAGCCTCGCCATCGACATCGACATCGACATCAGCATCGGTATCCGCATCGGTATCCGCATCGGTATCCGCATCCGCATCGACGGCGAGGGAGGCCCGATGAGCACGGACCAGGCAATGAGCACCGGGGACACCACGAGCACCGGTCACGCGGTGGGCGTCGCCGACCCCACCCCCCTCCCGTCCGGCGCGCGCCTCCTCCAGGGCCGGCGGAACTGGTGGTTCCTCGGCCCGGGAGGAGTGGCCCGCCTCGGCGACCGGCACGTCACCGCCGACGGCACCCTGTACCCCGAGGCGGAACACCGGCTGCGCGAGAGCGGCATGTTCGCCCCCGCCCGGGTCCGCGCCTACGCCCTGACCGTCCTCACCAGCACCCACTGCAACCTGGGCTGCGGATACTGCTTCCAGAACACCGCGCAGGACCAGGCGGGCGGCACCCGGCCGCCCCGGATCGCCCGGACCCGGCTCACCTCGGAGACGATCACCTCGATCCTCGGCTTCACCGAGCGGCAGATGGCCGCCGTCGGCCTTGAGAAGCTCAGGATCCTGCTCTTCGGCGGCGAGCCGCTCCTCAACCCCCGCGGCTGCCTCGAACTCCTGGAACGTGCCGCGGACATCGCGCCGACGTCGGCCTGGATGATCTCCAACGCGACGCTGCTCACCCCGCCGCTGGCCCGGCGGCTCGCCGACCGCGGTCTGACGTCCATCCAGGTCACGTTCGACGGCGACCGGGACGATCACGACCGGATCCGGGTCGGCAGGGCGGACGGCAGCGGGACCTTCGACAAGATCGTCCGCAACATCGTCAAGGCCTCGGAGGTCTCGCCGATCCAGTGGACCCTGCGCGTGAACGTCTCCCAGGAGACCTTCCACGGTGTCGACGCGCTCATCGACAGGCTCGTGGGCGCGGTCGACCCGGCGCGGTGCACCCTGTACTTCGCGCGGGTCGGTGACGTCGGCGTCGGATACGCCAACAGCCTGCTGCACAACGGCGAACTGTCGGCCGCCTTCACGCGGTGGCAGCGGCGGGCGCTCGACCTGGGCTTCACCGTGAGCCGCCCCGGTGCCCGCAAGACCTGCGTCACCTGCGGTCACGCCGACGGACGCTACGGCGCTGTGGTGAGCGCGGACGGGACCCTGGCCAGCTGCTGGGAGACCGCGGGCAAGCCCGACTGGGAGGTCGGCACCGTCGCCGACGGGTATCTGCCCGCCGCGGAGACCCGCGACCGGTGGATCGCCTGCCAGGACCTCTACCGCTACGACGAGAACGCGCGGACGCTGGCCCGGTTCCGGGACACGGTCGACACCGCGCTGCTCGACCATCTGCACGAGACGGGGCGCCTGTAGCCATGCCGTCACCCCTGGAGCAGCTCTCCGCCGGCGCGCTCGACTGGCTGGGCACGCGGCTGGACCACTTCGACCCGTTCTCGGCGAGCGGCCGGTCGGCGACGCACGGAAAGGCGAAGGCCGCACTGGAACTGGCCCTGCTCAGCCACTGCGCGTCCCGCCCCGCCGGCGGCGCACGGGGCGATGCGGTGGCTGGCGGACCGGACGGTGCCGCGGACAGCGGCCCGGGTGGTGGCGTCGGCAGCGGACCGGGCGGCTCCCCCTCCGACGCCCCGAGTGCGCTCGGCGGGGCGACGGCCCTCGTCCGGAAGCTCTGGCAGGACCCGGACTTCCCCCGGCTCTTCGACGACGTCCCTCCGTACGCCTCCACCTACCGGCTCGTCTACGCCGCGCTGGCGCCCGACGGGATCGACGACACGCAGTGCCGGTCCGCGCTCGGCCTGCTGGACCCCGCGTTCCTCTCGCCGCGCGGGAAGTCGCCGTACCGCCGCATCGAGATCCGCCACTACGCGGACAAGGCCGGTGTCCGGCACACCGTCGAGCCGTACGCCGAACTCGTCCCACGGAGCCCGCTCGTCGCGCTCCGACCGGCCGCCCTCGGACACGCGACCTCCGTGGACACGGCGCCGCTGACCACCCCGGAGGCGTACGCCCTGACGCATACCGCCTTCTACCTCGGCGACTTCGGCCGGACCACCACCGGCCTCACCGGGTCCGCCCTGGCGCACGCGCGGGATCTGGTCGACCGGATGCTGTGGCACTGCGTCGGGCACGAGCGGTGGGACCTGGCCGCGGAACTCGTCCTCACGCAGTTCATCCTCGGGAGCGATCCGCTGAGCACGCCCTCCGGGGCCGCCGCCGTCGAGTGCCTGGTGCGGGCCCAGCGGTCCGACGGCGCGATCCCGGGGCGGTCGGCGGCGCTCGCGGCGTCCCCGTCCGCCCCGGCCGGCGAGTTCTTCCGGAAGGCTTACCACACGACCCTGGTGACCGCCCTGACGGCGCTGACCATCCAGTCGCCGAGGCCCTCATGACACCACGTCTGACACTGATCAACCGCGACTACACCCGCCTGTGGTTCGGCCAGGCCGTCTCGTCCGTCGGCGACGCCGTCTTCAGCACCACCCTGGTGCTGTGGGTGGCCACCGTCCTCGCGAAGGACGAGACCTGGGCGCCGGTGGCGGTGAGCGGCGTCCTGATGGCGTCGAGCGCCGCCGTCCTGGTCATCGGCCCGCTCGCGGGCGTGTTCGTCGACCGCTGGGACAAACGCGGCACCATGCTGCTGAGCGAGGCGGTCCGCGGCGGTCTGGTGGCCTTGCTGACCGTCGTCTCCTTCCTGCCGGTCGACGCCCTCCCGGCCGGGGTCTGGCTCGGCCTGGTCTACGCGACGGTGCTCCTGCTGCACGCGGCCGGCCAGTTCTTCTCGCCCGCCCGCTTCGCGATCCTCGCGGACCTCGTGACCGGGGACGCCGACCGCGCCCGGGCCGCCGGCATCGCGCAGGCGACCGGGGAGACGGCGTGGATCCTCGGGCCGCCCCTCGCGGCGCCGCTCCTGTTCACCGCCGGCCTGCAGTGGGCCCTGCTCTTCAACGCGCTCTCGTACGCCGTGTCGTACGTCGCGATCCGCTCCATCGGGATCCGTACGCCCACCCCGGTCCCGGCCGACGGCGAGGACTCCACGCCCAAGCAGGCCGGACGCCAGAAGGGAGCGCTGCGGCGGGAGTTCACGGACGGCCTGCGATTCTTCGCGCGCAGCAGGTTCCTGGTGGCGCTGCTCCTCCTCGCGGTCATCGGCCAGTTCGGGATCGGCGCGCTGAGCACCCTCAACGTCTTCTTCACCACCGACAACCTCCACGCCGACGCCCACCTGTACGGATACATCGGCATGGCCATGGGCGTGGGCGGCATCACCGGCGCGCTGTGCGCGGGCCGGGTGGTGCAGTGGTTCGGGGCGCGGCGGAGCACCTGGATCAGCCTCCTGGTGAGCGGTGTGCTGCTCGTCGCCTACTCCCGTCAGACTTCCTTCCTGGGCGGCATCGCCCTGCTGTTCGTCTTCACCGTCCCGCTCACCGTCCTGAACACCGCGATGGCACCGCTGCTGCTCGCGGCGGCGCCGCCGGAGTACCGGGGCCGGGTGATGGCCGTGTTCTATCCGGTGACGAAGCTGGCGTCGATGCTGTCGGCCGTCCTGTCCGGATGGCTCGCCGGCTCCGTGCTCCACGATCTGGCGGGCTCGGTCGGGGGTGTCCGGTTCGGCCCGATCGACACGATCTTCGCGGTGTCCGGCCTGATCGTCGTGCTGTCCGGCGTCTACGCGTGGATCGCGCTGCCCGGCACGGAGAAGGCCGGCCGTCCGCCCCACCACGACCGAGGGAGCAGTGAGTGACCGCCGACGAGGTGCGACCGACACGGCGCCGGTACCCCCACGCGGAGCGGCAGGACGTCGTCGAGGAACCGCACGGGCTGCGCGTCCCCGACCCGTACCGATGGCTGGAGGACGCCGAGTCCGCCGCGACGCTCCGCTGGAGCGCGGAGCAGGAGGCCCTCTACGCGGCGGAGCGGGCGGCCCTGCCCGGTCTGGAGCGGTGGGCGGCGGAGGTGGCGGCGCTCGACGCCGTCGATCGCGCCAGGTCGCCCGAGGTCCGCGGTGGCCGGGTCTTCTGGCTGCGGCAGGACGCGGGCCAGGAACACCCGGTGCTCGTGGTGGCGGAGGGCGGCGAAGGCGCGGCCGAGCGGGTGCTGTTGGACCCCCTCGTCCTCGACCCGTCCGGGCGGACCGTGCTCGACGCCTGGGAGCCCTCGGTCGAGGGCGAGCTGCTGGCCTTCCAGGTGTCGCGGGACGGCACGGAGGACTCCCTGCTCCAGGTGATCGACGTGGCGACGGGGAAGCTCGTCGACGGGCCGGTGGACCGGGTGCGGAAGTCCTCGGTCGGCTGGCTTCCCGGGGGTGAGGCGTTCTACTACGTCCGGCGCCTGGACCCGCGGTTGAACCCCGGCGAGGAGCGCTACCACCGCCGGGTCTGCCTGCACCGGATCGGGACGGCGCCCGAGGCGGACGCCGTCGTCTTCGGTGAGGGCCGGGACAGGACGCAGTTCTACAGCGTCTCGGTGACGGCGGACGGCCGCTGGCTCGGCGTCACCGCCACGCTCGGCACCGGCCGCGGCACCGACCTCTACCTCGCCGACCTGACGGCGGGACCACTGGAACGCCCGCTGCTGCGGCCGGTCCAGGAGGGCAGGGAGGCGGCCACCCGGCTGCACGCACTGCCCGGCACCGGTCCCCTGGACCGGGTGTGGCTGCGCACCGACCGCGGAGCGGCCCGCGGTCGCGTCGTCGCCTGCCGGCCGGCCGAACTCCACCTGGGTCCCGAGGCGTGGCACGAGGTGATCCCTGAACGGCCCGACGCGGTACTGACCCACCTGGTCGTGTTGACGGGACCGGATCCGGCGCACCCGCTCGGCCTCGCCGCCTGGACCCGGGACACGGTGGCCGAGGTGACCGTGCACGACCTGGCCGAGGGCCGGCAGGTGGCAACGGTCCCGCTCCCCCGGACCGGCGCGGTCGGCGACTTCTCGGCCGGGCCGCCGGGGAGTCACGAGGCCTGGTTCGCGTACACCGACTTCGTGACGCCGCCACGGGTGCTCCGCTTCGACGCGCGGACGTGTCGCGTGACGCGGTGGGAGCGCGACGCCCCGGACGCCCCGGCGGTCGGCGGCGCGGTCACGCGCCAGGTCGCGTTCCCCTCGGCCGACGGGACGACGGTACGGATGTTCGTGATCTCCCCCACCGGGCGCCCGGACGTGCCGCGTCCGGCGTTGCTCACCGGGTACGGCGGTTTCGGCCGCACGATGTCGCCCCGGTACCGCGCCCAGGTCCTGGCCTGGGTGAGGGCCGGCGGGGTGTTCGCGTGGGCGGGGCTGCGGGGCGGCGGCGAGGAGGGCGAGGCGTGGCACCGGGCCGGCAGCGGGGAGAACAAGCAGAACACCTTCGACGACTTCGGCGCCGCGGCCGACCTGCTGACCGCGGCGGGGTGGGCGGCGCCGGGCCGGCTCGCGATCATGGGCGGCTCCAACGGCGGACTGCTCGTCGGCGCGGCCCTCACGCAGCGGCCCGGGAAATACGCCGCCGTGGTGTGCATGGCCCCGCTCCTGGACATGGTCCGGTACGAGCTGTCGGGCCTCGGACCCAGCTGGACGCCCGAGTACGGCAGCGCGCGGGACCCGGACCAGCTGCGGACGCTGCTCGGCTACTCCCCCTATCACCGCGTCACAGCCGGAACCGCGTACCCGGCGGTGCTGCTTACCGCCGCCGACGGCGACACCAGGACCGATCCGCTGCACGCGCGCAAGATGTGCGCCGCGCTCCAGCACGCCACGTCCGGCACAGGACCGGTCCTGCTGCGCCTGGAACGCGGCGTGGGCCACGGCGACCGCGCCGCGTCCCGCGCGGTGGCACTGCAGGCCGAGTGCCTCGCGTTCCTGGCCCACCACGTGGGCCTCCCGGCACCGAGGTCCGAGGCGGAGGTGGAGGTGGAGGGAGGCGGAGGCGGCCGCGCCTGACCTCGCGCGACCGCCGGCCGAGAGGCAGGCCCGCGCCCGCGCCGAAAACGCCGTGCCCGTGCCGCGCCGCGCTGTGATACTGCCCCGATGACGAATCCGCCTCCCGCCGTACGCGACTCCTTGCAGGGGCTGGCCTTCGGTGACGCCTTCGGTGACCGCTGGTTCGGCATCCTGCGCAGGGACGGCGCGGCAGCCCTGGACGAACGGACGCTGCCCCCGGAGCCACTGTGGCGGTGGAGCGACGACACCGCGCAGGCGGTCGTCCTCGTACGGGAACTCGCCGAAGGCGGCGGCAAGGTCGATCAGGACCGCCTCGCCGTGCGCTTCGCGACGGCCTACGCCGACGACACGCACCGGGGCTACGGGGCGTCGATGCACGACGTGCTCCGCCGCATCGGGGACGGCGAGCCCTGGCGGGAGGTCGTCGCCGGGCAGTTCGACGGCCAGGGTTCCTGGGGCAACGGCGCGGCCATGCGCGTCGCGCCCCTCGGCGCCTGGCACGCCGACGACCTGGACGACGTCGCCGAGCAGGCCGCCCGCCAGGGCGCCGTCTCGCACCACCACCCGGAGGCGGTCGCCGGGGCGGTGGCGGTCGCCCTCGCCGCGGCGCTCGCCACCCGCGGCCGGCGCGGCCCCGCCCCGGCCCGGGCGGACTTCCTGCGCGCGGTCGCGGACCTGCTTCCCGACAGCGACGTCCGGTCGGGGATCCGGATCGCGGCCCGGATGCCGGAGCGCACCTCGGTGCGGCACGCCGCGGAGGTCCTGGGCTCGGGGTACCGGATGTCCGGGCCCGACACCGTCCCCTACGCCCTGTGGTGCGCCGCGGGCCACCTCGACGACCTGCAGGAGGGCCTGTGGTGCACGGTGGCCGGGCGCGGTGACATCGACACCACGTGCGCCATCGCGGGCGGGGTGATCGCCGCGCGCACGGGTGTCGCCGCCCTGCCTCCTGCGTGGCACACGGCCCGCGAACCGCTGCCGCCGGACGTGGCTCAGTAGACGCGGAGGTCGCGGGCCGCACGGAGCTGCCCCTCAGCCCGGCATCGGCACCGGGGCGCCCTGCCCGCCTCCGCGCGCGTACAGCCGTACCAGATAGGGCAGTTCGTACTGTGCCGCGTGCGCGGTCACCTCGCCGCAGGGCGAGGTGACCATTCCGGCGTCGATGAGCGCCTCCACCACCCGTACGGCGTGCCGCTCGTCGCAGCCGAGGGCCTCGGCCGCCTCGCTCAGGCCGAACGGGCCGTCGCCGGTGCCCGTGGCCAGCCGTCCCGCGTTGCGGCCGCAGTCCCTGGGCAGCGCCTCCCACCCCTGGGCCAGCCACCGCCGTACGGACACGTCTCCCGAGGTCAGTTCGTCAAGCGCCCCGGCGGGATCGGTGAGCCGGTCCGCGAACTCCCGCAGGGGTACGTGGCGGAGCACCGCGAGCCGCATGCCGCTGACCCGGACCGCCAGCGGCGACCCGCCGCACGCCCGCACGATGCGCAGGGCCGCCTCCCGGTCAGCCCGTACCCGGCTCTGTCCGACGAGCCCGGCGAGCAGCTGCAGCGCCTCGGCGGCGCCGAGCGGCGGCACGGGGATCCGGTGCACGGGCGCCAGACCGCCCAGTTGGCCGCGTGCGGTGAGCAGCACCCTGCCGTGCCCGCCGTACGGGAGCAGGGGCCGGACGGCGCGCTCGTCGGGCACGTCGTCCAGGATGACCAGTACGCGGTGTTCCGCGAGCCACGTGCGGAACGCCTCGGGCCCCGAGAGGCCGGTGACGCCCGCTCCTCGGCCGATCTCCGCCAGGACGGCGGGGAGCGGGCGGGTGGCTCCGTCGGCCGCCCGCAGGGAGACGCAGATCCGCCCGTCGGCGAAGAGTTCGCCGAGCCGGTGGGCGGCCCGCACCGCGAGCGTGGTCTTCCCGGCCCCGGCGGGGCCTGAGAGCAGCACGACGCCGCTCCCGTCGGTGTCCTCCAACCCGTCGACGAGGCGGCGCAGTTCCTCGCCGTGTCCCGTGAAGTCCACGAGGTCGGGCGGCAGGAGGGCGGGCGCGGGGCCGCGACCGGCGTGCGCGTCCGCCCCCGCCCCACCGGGGCCTCCCGGGCCGCCGGAGCCGCCGGAGCCGCCGGAGCCGCCCGTGAGGATCGCCCGGTAGCTGGCCGCCATGGCGCCGCCGGGCTCCAGGCCCAGCTCCCGGGCGAGGAGCTGCCGGTAGTCGTCGTGGACCGCGAGCGCCTCGGCCTGCCGGCCGGTCTCGCTCAGGGCGCGCATCCAGGCGCAGCGGAGCCGCTCCCGCAGCGGGTGGCGCTCCACCAGGTCGCGCAGCCCCTCGACGACCACCGATGCCCCGCCGACGGCCAGTTCTGCCTCCGCCCAGCTCTCGTACGCCGTCAGATGACGCAGCTCCAGCCGCTCGGCCTCCTCGGCCAGCCGGGGCGACTGCCGCAGGTCGTCGCCGAACGGCGGCCCCTGCCACAGGCCGAGGGCCTGACGCAGCAGTCGGGCGGCGGCCTCGGGCCGCTGCCCCTCGGCGGCCCGCACCAGGGAGCGGAACCGGAGGAGGTCGAGTTCGTCCTCGGTCACGCGCAGCGCGTATCCACCGCAGGTGTGGGTGAGCCGTGGCCGGTCGGGGTCGTCCTCGCCGAGCAGCGCGCGCAGGGCGCTGACGTACACCTGGAGGTTCTTGCGGGCGGTACGCGGGGGTTCCTCCGGCCAGACCGCGTCGGTCAACGCGTCGATGGACACCGGGGAGTTGGCGGCTCCGAGCAGCGTCGCGAGCACGACGCGCTGTTTCAACGGGCCGAGGGGCAGCGCCCGGTCGTCGCGGTGGACCGTGAGGGGGCCGAGGACGGAGAACCGGAGTGTGCCGGGTGGCGCCACGGGCTGCGCGGACGGACGCGACATCGAGCGAACCTCCGTAGGGGGACGGGAGTTGGTCGGTCGTCTCGATGATCCACCGCCCGGACCCGTCGTACATCGGTGCCGGACCCGCAGAGTCGCACCGGCGGCGCCCACGGCATGGGGGACCGCACCCCCATACGGACCGCACCCACCCCCATCCCGGACCCGCCGACCCCCACGAACGCCCCTGGGACCGGGCCGACCCGGCACCGCTCGGGCTCAGGCCGGCCGTCCGCGCGCCCCGGAACCGGTCGGCCCCTGTTCGTCCGCCCGCTCCGCCGACAGGGCGCAGAGCGCCGAGCGGTCCACACAGCCGGTCTTGGTCATCAGGCTCGCCATGTGCTTCTCCACCGTGCGGGGCGAGATGCAGAGGCGCTGGGCGATCTGCTGGTTGCCGGGCCGTTCGCCGAGCAGCGCGAACACTTCGTACTCGCGCGGGGTGACACCCGCCGCACGCAGCTCCGCTGGGATCCGCTCCCGGCCGCCCCGGCGCTGCCGCACGCTGATCCCCGCCCGCCGCAGAACGGCCCGGCAGGCCCCGGCCACCGGCGCCACGCCCGCCTCGTGGAAGTACTCCTCCGCCGTGCGCAGCCAGGCGACCGGCTCGCCCCAGGAATCGGCGAGCGCCGCCTCGGCGACCAGGCGCAGGGCGAGGTGCCAGGCCTGCGGGAACACCGTCGCGGCGCGGCCGGCCTCCTCCACGGCACGCAGCGCGCCGTCGGGGTCGCCGTCCCGGCCGCGCAGGACCGCGTCGGCCATGCCGAGGAACATCCGGTTCCAGGCGAGCTGCCCGCCGGGCGAGGTCAGCGCTGCCTCGTATGCCCCCCGGCCGCCATCACCCCCGGCACCACCACCGTCGAGGATCCGCAGCAGGGGGCGGAGCCCGTACCGGCCGCTGAGGTAGAAGAAGCTCGGGTGCTCCCGCTCCCAGGCGGCGGCCGCGTCGAGCTCGGCCGTCGCCCGCTTCCGGTCCTCCGCCATCAGCGCGCCGACGGCCTGGCACAGTCCACGCTGCAGCGGAACCAGCATGGACTCCTCGCCGCCCGCCCGCCGGAACCGGACCAGGGCCCGTTCCTGCTCGCGTGCCCGCCCCTGGTGCGCGGCGAGCATCGCGTCGACGAGGAGCAGATAGCGGTGCGCCGACAGGTTCTGGAGACGGGCGCTGGCCTCCACCGACCGCTCGACGATCTCCCCGGCCCTGTCCCATCGTCCGGCCAGCACGCTCTGCATGGCGAGCGACCCGTCGACGGTCTGGAGCAGGGCCAGGGAGCCGAGTTCGTGTGCCGCCGCGCGGGCGGTCTCCAGCTGGGTCGCCTCTCCGGTCCGCATGAACGCGTTGGTGCCGAGCCGTACCAGCGCCTCGGCCCGGCACACCGCGAGCCGGTGCTTCTCGGCGACCTCCAGCATCCGCACCAGGCAGGCGTCGGCCTCGTCGAACCCGCGCTCCCGCGACAGCAGCGCGAGCAACTGCCAGGCCCGGCAGGCCACCACGGGCCGGCCGCGCTGCTCCGCGGTGAGCGCGGCGCGCCTGGCGGAACGTTCCGCCAGATCAAGCCGCTCGCGACCACCCCACCCTCCCCCACCCTGCGCGTCGCCCCGGCCGCCCCGCTCCGGCAGCAGCGCGAGATGGCCCTCGACCACGACGAGCGCCGCCTCCTGCTCCGGGTGCGGCGCGCCCCCGAACAGGACGCGGGCCGCCCGGATCCGGCGGCGCGCCTCCTCCTGCCGCTCCGCCATGGCCGCCACCCACGCGACCTGTGTGTGCGCCTGGGCCCTGTCCTCCGCCAGACGCGACCCGGTGGCCACCGGCGGAAGATCGTCGAGCAGCGCCGACGCCTCGTCGAGGCGCCCGGACTCGGCCTGCGCGATGGCCAGTTGTACGGTGACCTCGTCCCGCTCCTCGTCGGCCGCGAGCCCTCGGGCCCGCTCCAGCAGCACGGCGGCCGAACCCGACGCTCCGGCGTCCAGCATCTGCCGCCCGACCTGGGCGAACTGCCGGGAGGCCGTGGCCTTGTCGCCCGCCGCCAGCCACAGGGTCGCGACCAACTGCCGCTCCTCGCCGGACAGCGGGCCGACGGACTCCTCGATGGCCGAGGCCGCCCGCCTGGCCAGCGCGGCCTGCTCGGCGGGCGGCAGCGAGGCCCTGAGCGCGTCCGCGGTCAGGACGTGACGGAAGGTGTAGTCGTCGTGGGCGGCCCCGTCCGGGGCGATGATCCCCGCCTCCGAGGCCGAGCGGAGGTGGGCGAACAGCGCCCGGTCGTCGAGCCCGGTCACCGCCCTGAGCACCCCTACGGAGAACCGGCCGCCGAGGGTCGCCGCGATGAGCAGCAGGTCGCGCACCGGTTCGTCGAGCCG
The DNA here is from genome assembly GCA_000717735.1 of Streptomyces griseoluteus. GTDB lineage: Bacteria > Actinomycetota > Actinomycetes > Streptomycetales > Streptomycetaceae > Streptomyces > Streptomyces griseoluteus_A. Next base: position 98,497 of record JOBE01000010.1, read on the forward strand.
GTCGAGCCGGCGCGCCCAGCTGCGCACCGCCCCTGTGGGCACCGTCGCCTCGCCCTGGTCCGCCAGCTGCCAGCGGCCGTCGGTCCTGCTCAGGCGTCCCGTGTCCAGCAGGTCGGCCAGGAGCACCTCCAGGAGGTACGGGTTCCCGCCCGCCCGCTCCGCGAGGGTGCGGTACGCGGCCGGGGGAACCTGCCCCGGTCCCGCGTCCAGACACGCGTCCACCATGTCCCGTACGGCCGCGTCGTCCAGCGGCCCCAACTCCCGCAGCTCGGCGGTGTTGCGCAGCTCCGCGGCGAGCGCGAGGTCCAGCGCGGGGCCGGGGTCGGGCCGGAGCGTGCCGACCAGCAGGACCGGGAGGTCCGCCACATTGTCGGCGACGTACTCGACGACCGCGATCGTCTCGGTGTCGGAGTCGTGGAGGTCCTCCAGGAGGACCGCGCAGCCCCGCTCGCGGCCGAGCACCGCGAGCAGTCTCAGTAACGCCTCGGCCATCTCGACAAGGGAGATCGCGTACCCGGGCGCCGCGGCACCGGACCGCCACTCCGGTATGAGAGCGGCCAACGCGGGCCGGTAGGGCAGGAGTTCGGGGTCGTCCGGGGCGCCTGCGGCCCGGAACCGGGAGGACAGCGCCTCGATCAGCGGCCGGAAGGGCACGACGAGCCCGGTGGACGTGGCGCGGCCACGCAGTACCGGCATGTCCAGGTCGTACGCGCGAAGGGCGCACTCACCGGCCAGCCGGGACTTGCCGATCCCCGCCTCGCCGACGAGGAACACGGCCCGTCCGGCACCCCTCCTGACGCTCCCCAGGGCATCGCCCAACAGCCCGATCTCGGCTTTCCGCCCCACGATGACCGACGACGTCGCGCGCATGGCCGCAGGCTACTTGCTCCCCTCCGCTCACGGCAGGGGGCATGGGGAGGGGCCGGGGGATCCCCCCCGGCCCCTCCACCGCCATGCCTAGAGGGACAGCGGGACGGTGCAGGTGGTGTACGGCGTGTCCAGGGAGGCGGCGGCGCCGAGGCCCCCCGTGCCGAGCAGCCTGCTGCGCAGCCCCAACGCCCCGCCCGCTCCGAACGTCACTTCGCCCACCGGGTGGTCCTGGGCCGCGGTCTCCGCGCCGGTCCCGCCGTCGACGTACGTCACCGAGTCACTGATCTGCATGGGTCCTCACTCGTCCTTGGTCCGCAGGAGTGGTGGTCTCGTGCTGGTGTGTGCGGTGGTGCGATGAGCTGGTGGTGCCGTGTGCCGGTGGTGCTGGTGGTGCGGTGTGCCGGTCGTGCGGTCGGAGTGGTCTGTGGGGTCGTACGGTCGGTGGTCAGGGCGCCGTGCCCACGGCAGAGCACGGCAGGCCGGAGCAGGTCGCGGCAGGGCACGGCGCTGGGGTCTTTCGTTTGGATCAGGCCGGATCAGGGAGCGGGGTCCGGTGCATGGGGTCTCCCCAGGCCCGCAGGGCCTGGGGGACGCCTCGCAAGGCGGAGGAGGGCGCCACGGCGGAGCCATGGCGACCGACGACAACGCGGCGAGGTGCGGTGCCGGACCCCGCGAGCCCGGCATGATCCAAACGAGAGGCCCTAGGGGCCCTCCCTCGCGACGGCCCCCGAGCCGGACGTCCGCAGGAGGAGCAGGGACGGCACCCGGTCCGGGAAGCCCGCCCGGAGGAGTCCGTATCCGATCCCCGAGAGGCCGGTCAGCAGCCCTGGGTGGGCGACCCCGTCCGGGGCGCCGCTCAAGGCACCGGTCTCCTCGACGGAGGCGAGCAGCGCTCCGGCCCGCCGGACCCAGTGCGGACGCGCTTCCGGGAGGGCGCTGTGGCCCAGGAGTTCGCACAGTCCGGCCTCGCCGTGGCAGAGGCTGTCGTCGGGCGCCGGCCGGTCCCGGCCCAGCTCCTCGACGGCGGCGCGGGACCAGGCCGCGAGGAAGGGTTCGTCGAGGGCACCCGGCGCGTCGAGCACCGCGAGTGCGATGCCGGCGCGTCCACGGCACCAGGCGGACGCCCGCGCTTCCTCCGCGGTTCCATCGGCCGGCGAGCGGGCGGGGACTCCCCCGTGGCCCCCGCCCGGCTCACCGCCGACGGCCGCCCGGAGCGCGGCGAGTCCCGCGGCCCGGATCCTCTGAGCGGCGGCACCGTCCCCACCGTCGTCGGCCGCTTCCGCCGCGGCGAATCGCAGCAGGGCCCAGCCGATCCCGGCGGCGCCCGTCGCGAAGCCCCGCCCGGCGGCCGTGGGATCGGCGGCGGCCAGCCGGTCCGCGCAGGCCCGCGCGTCCCGCCGGATCTCCCGAGCCGCATCACCGGAACCGGAGCCGGAGCCCGGACTGGAGCCGGAGCCCCCACCGCCCTCCCACGCCGCGAGGAGCGCCGTAAGCCCCCCGGCGACGCCCGCCCCCACCCCGTACTCCCGCTCGGACAGCGCCGCCGGGCCGACGACCCGCAGCGTGGCGGACGCCCATGCGGCGACCTCCGGGTCGTCGAGGAGTCGTCCCGTCTCGGCGAGCGCGTACGCGATGCCGCCGAGGCCCGAGAAGGCCCCCGAACCCACCGCCGCGAGGTCCCCGGGCCGCGCGGCGAGCGCGTCGAGCAGCCGGGGCACGGGCGCGAGGGCCGTGCGGGCGGCGTCCGCGTAGTGCGCGACCCCGGTGAGCGCCGCCAGCTGGGCGAGGAAGAGGGCGGGTCCCGTGTAGCCGCCGGCCAGGTCGGCCGGCATCGGGCCGATCCGCCAGTACCTGTCGTCGAGGAGTTCCAGGCCGATCCAGTTGCCGCGCGAGCCGTCGCGGTACGCGAGGGAGACCAACTGGTCGCCGACGGACCGGGCCGCCGAGAGGAGCCGCTCAGGTTCGGGGGCGCGGTCCGCCGTGCGGGTGCGGCGGCCCTCGGCGGGCCGGTGGGCCGGCGCGCGGGAGGCCGTCGCCATCGCGGCCCGCACGATCCATTCCTGGTCCTGCCGGTCGACGGTGTCCAGGGCGGCGAGTTTCGCGGCGACGCGGGTGATTCCCGGTGCTTCCACGCGGCCCGCCGGCGGCCGCCGCGGCGCGCCCCACAGGCGGTCGCCGCCGGGCCGGGCGGCGAAAAAGGGCACGTCTCCTGCCCAGAGTTGGGTGATCTCCTCGGCGACGAGTCCGGGTTCGATGACCGGTCCGAAGACGTCGGTCCGCAAGGAATCCAGGACCCGCTGCCTGGCGTCCGCGTCCTTCAGCAGATCGGGGTGTGTCGACTCGTCGAGCAGCGTGCTGTAGATCCAGGTGGGGCGTACCACCACCCGTATCTCGTCCTCGGCGAACGCCGTCAGCGGGCCCGTCTCGTGGAGGAGTTCCTCCCTGGCCGCGCTGATCGCCGTGTATCCGGCGCGGAACCCGGCGCAGAGTGCCTCGACGTGGGCTCCGGGCTCGACGGGCCCGCCGCCCGCGAGGCGGGGCCGGTTGGCGGACTCGCCGAACCTGCCGGCCCGGCGCACCAGGCGCATCCGGTCGGTGCCGGGATCGGCCCAGTCCGCCCTGGCCACCGGCGACAGCGCCTCGTGCCCGCCGCCGACGGCGGACACGTCCAGGGCGCTGTGGTCGCCGACGAGCAGCTGGGGCAGCAGCCCGACCCGGTACACCGAGTCGTGGAGGGCGCGGGCCGCCGGGTCCTGCGTGGCGGCGGCGCCCGCCACCGGCGGGTGGAACAGGGTCTCCACGTCGACGAGCACCGGATGGTCGCCGACGGCGATCAGGTTCTCGTGATGCAGATCCGTCCCGTCGAGGAGGTGGAGGAGCGCGAGCAGGGCGCCCTGGCGCCGGTAGAACGTCTCGACCTGCTCGACGTCGGCGCACGGCCGCGCGGCGACGAACTCCACCCACCCGTAGCCGCCGCGGTCGAGCAGTCGCAGCGTGCGGAGGTCGACGGCGTCGGGCAGCCGGTTGAACCAGGCGACGAGGTCGTTGAAGTGGCGGTGTACGGCGAGGGGACGAGGTTTGTAGACCAGTCGGGCCCCGTCGGCGAAGCGCAGCAGCATCACGCTCCGGCCGCCCCGGTGTCCGTCGCCGGCCCCGGTCTCGACTCCCACGAGCGGCCCCGGGTCGCCGTCGGAGCCGTCCAGGAGGCCGGCGGTCAGGTCCGCGTGGTCGGCCGCGAGCCGTTCCAGTGCCTCCACGACCGCGTCCGCGGCGTCGAGCGCGGCCCGTCCCAGGATCCGCGCGAGGACCGGCCGTCCGGCCAGCAGGGCCGCCAGGCCGCGCCGGGACGCCGTACGCCCGAGGAAGTCCCGGAACCGGGCCCGGGAGTCGTCCCCGTCCAGCCGCCCGGCGGTCCGCGCCTCGTGCAGTTCGAGGATCAGCGTGCGCGCCGCCGCCCGGGCGAGCCTGCCGCTGAGCTGCCGCTCCAGGTCCCCGCGTACGGCCGTCATGTCGACGAGCTTCCGGGCCCGCTCCGACACGCCCCGCTCGAGTCGCTCCCCCGCGCCGGCGGTGAACGGCCGCAGTACCCATGCGAAGCCGGTCAGGCCGGGATACTCCCCCTCGGGCGCCACGGCCTCCTCGGGAGCGGCGGCCACCATTTCCTCGGCCAGCGCGGCCCAGTCCGGCCGCTCTCCGTGCCCGGCCCCGCCGCCGGTCCCGTCCCCGGCTCCCCCCACGGGTCCGTCCGCGTCGCCGCCGTCGTGGCCACCGGAGACCTGTCCGGCCTCCCACCAGCGCTCGACCGCCGACAGCGAAGCCTCGGCCCACCCCTGCCCCGTCTCCGCCGCCATCGTCCCTCCCCAGCCGTCCGGTGCACCTCTCGGTGCCTGACCCGATCCTGGTACGGACGGGGGCCCGGCGACATGGGGAATGGACCCCCATGTTCTCCACCTGTACGCGGACCGCACGGTGGGGCCCGAATGAGGCGCGAATGAGGCGCGGAGGAGGTCCGCGGTCAGGCCGGCCTGCGCGCCTCGATCAGGAAGCGCGCGGTGTGGGCGACGAACGGGCCGTCGGCCTCCAGCCGCCCGTGCAGTTCCCGCAGCCGGTCGCGGTACCGGTCGACGGTGAACCCGGGCACCATCCAGATCACTTTCCGCAGGAAGTAGATCACCGCGCCGATGTCGAGGAACTCCGTCCGCAGGGACTCCGAGCGCAGGTCCACGACCTCCAGTCCGGCCGCCTCCGCGTCCCGCCGGGCGTCGTCGGGGTGGCGTGCGCGGCGCACCTCCTCGGTCTGCGGGCCGAGGAAGTACTCGACCAGCTCGAAGACGCTGGACGGGCCGACCTGCTGGGAGAAGTACGTGCCTCCCGGCCGCAGCACCCGCGCGATCTCGTCCCACCAGACGGTCACCGGGTGCCGGCTGACCACGAGGTCGAACGCCTCGTCGGCGAACGGCAGCGGTGGCTCGTCCTCGTCCGCGACGACCACCACGCCGCGGGGGTGCAGCAGCCGGGTGGCCTTGGCCACGTTCGGCGGCCAGGACTCGGTGGCCGCCGCCAGGTCCGGCAGCCTCGGCACCCCGGCGAGCACCTCCCCGCCCCCGGTCTGGATGTCAAGGGCGGCCGTGGCCGCCGCCATCCGTTCGCCCATCATGCGCTGGTAACCCCATGACGGGCGCTGTTCGGTGGCCCGTCCCTGGAGCCAGGAGAAGTCCCAGCCCTCCATCGGGGCCGACTCCGCCTCCGTGACCAGATCCTCGAATGTTCGCTCCATGCCTTGATCGTCTCAGCTCGGCCGACGGATCCGCGAAGACGTTTCCGACGGCCCGAAGATCACCGTTTCCTTCGTTCGGGGTGGTCGTTGCACCCAAAGATCCATTGGGGTGACGAAGAGTCACCGTCGAACCGAAAGAACGTGTCCCACGTGAGTGTCACCTTCGAGGACCTGTGGTTTCCCCCCGACCGGCCCGTGGCGTCCCCCGTCGGCGCCCGGCTCTTCTGCGTCCCGCACGGCGGGGCGGACGGGTCGGTGTTCCGGCCGTGGCAGAGCGTGCTGGGGCCCGCGATCCAGGTCGTGCCCGTTCAGTTGCCGGGGCGTGGGGTCCGGATGGCGGAGCCTGCCGAGACGTCGGTCGTCCGGCTCGCCGAGCGCCTCGCCGGCCCGGTCGCCGACCGCGCCGCGGGACTCCCCTACGTGCTGTTCGGGCACAGCATGGGTGCCCTTGTCGCGTACGAACTGGGTCTCGCCCTCCAGGACGGCCCCTGCCCGCCGGCGGCGGTGGTGGTCTCCGGCACCGTCCCGCCGCACGTACCGCGCGGCACGGCGGCGATGCACCTGCTCCCTGACGAGGAGTTCCGCAGCCGTCTCGGCGTGCTCGGCGGGATTCCCCCGGAGCTGCTCGCCGAGGAGGAATGGCTCGAACTCTTCCTGCCGCTGCTGCGTGCCGACTTCGAGGCGGCCGAGACGTACCGGAGCGACAGGACGCTGTCGGGCGGTGTACGGCTGGCCGCCCTCGGCGGCGCCGACGACCCGGCGGCCCCGCCCGCCGAGGTGGAGCGCTGGCGCGAGCTCGGCACCGATGTGACGGTCCGCATCTTCCCCGGCGACCACTTCTTCCCCTTCTCGTCGAGCGACCGGGTCCTCGGTCTGGTGTCCGCGCTCTGCGGTCCTCGCTGATCCGTTCAGATCTTCCGTTTTCTGTTTCATGGCGAATCAAGGAAAGTCTTTCGTGAGCAACAAAGCTGTACGACAAGGGCGTTACGGCGTCGACGGTCCGGGCTGGCTGATTGCCCTCGGCGGCGGGGTCGTGGCACCGCTGGCGGCGGTCGCCGCGGGCGCGCCCCGCTGGCTGCTGCGGGTCGCGCCCGTGGTGGCGGTTCCGGCGGGGCTGTATCTGCACGCGACCGTGCGGGGCAAGTTCCTCGTGTGGGAGGAGCAGTTGGACGCGCTGGACCTGCGCGGCGACGAGCGGGTGCTGGACCTGGGCTGCGGGCGCGGAGCGGTCCTCACCGCGGTGGCGGACCGGGTGCCGAAGGGCCATGTCACCGGGGTCGACATCTGGCGCTCGGTCGACCAGTCGGGCAATGACGAGCGGACCACCACCGAGAACGCCGAGCGCGCCCAGGTCGCCGACCGGGTCGATCTGGTCACCGCGGACATGAGGCGACTCCCGCTCGCCGACGACACGTTCGACCTCGTGGTGTCCAGCATGGCGATCCACAACATCGGCAGCGCGCGGGGACGCGAGGAGGCCGTCCGCGAGGCCTACCGGGTCCTCAGGCCGGGCGGTCGGCTGCTCGTCGCCGACATCTTCCACGCCCGCCGCTACCAGGAGATCCTGCGCGCGGCGGGTGCCGTCGGCGTGACGTGCACGGATGCGGGTCCCCGGATGTGGTGGAGCGGCCCGTGGGTCCGGACCCTCCTGGTGAGCGCGGAGAAGCCGGCCGCTCCGGACGGCGACGGCGACCTGGAAGAGGAGCGCCGGTCATGAGCGTCTCCGTCCCCTTCCCGCAGGTGAACGGCGTGCGGCCGGGCAGTCTCGTCGACCTGCTGCGGTCACGGGCCGCCGCGCAGCCCGACCGGCTCGCCTACATCCACCTCGACAGCCACGGCGAGGAGGAGTCCCGCCTCACCTATGCCGGACTCGACCGGCGTGCGCGGGAGGTGGCGGCGACCCTGCAGGCGGAGACCAAGACCGGCGACCGGGTGCTGATCCTGCTCCCGCCGGGCGCGGACTACGTGAGCGCGTACTTCGGCTGCCTGTACGCGGGGACGGTCGCCGTACCCTGCTATCCGCCGCACTCCCGCAACCTCCCCCGGCTCCTCGCCGTGGCCGCGGACGCGGCTCCGACCGCGGCGCTGACCGGTGACCGCGTCCCGGCCGCCGTCCGCGAGCGGCTGCTCGACGCACCCGAGCTCGCGGCCGTCACCTGGCTGCCGACCGGGGCGCTCACCTCCGACGCCGGGCAGTGGGCCGATCCGCTCGTCGGCACCGACACCCTCGCGTTCCTGCAGTACACCTCGGGCAGCACCGCCGCGCCGAAGGGCGTGATGGTCTCCCACGGCAATCTGCTGCACAACTCCTTCCAGATCCAGCGGCGTTCGCGGACCACGGAGGACTCGGTCTGCGTGAGCTGGCTGCCGCCGTACCACGACATGGGGCTCATCGGCGGCATCCTGCAGCCCCTCGTCGCCGGGTGCCCCGGGATCCTGATGGCGCCGGGCACTTTCGTCCTGGACCCCGTCCAGTGGCTGCGCGCGATCTCCGCCTACGGTGCGACGGCCTCCCCGTCCCCGCCGTTCGCGCTCGACCTCTGTGTCGAGCGGGTCGACCCCGCCGGCCACGACACCCCGCTGGACCTGAGCACGCTGGAGACCGTCATCGTCGGCGCGGAGCCCGTACGGGCCGCGACGCTCGACCGCTTCGCCGGCCACTTCGCCCCCTGGGGGCTGCGCAGGGAGGTGCTGCGGCCCAGCTTCGGTCTCGCCGAGAGCACCCTCATGGTGTCCTGCGGGGAGCGCCTCACGCGCTCGACCGCCGTCACGGTCGACACCGCGGCCCTGGAGGCGCACCGCGTCGTGCCCGGCACCGCCGGCGCGGAGCCCGGCCGGAGCCGCGAGGTCGTGGGCTGCGGCTCCGCCGTCGACGGACAGCGGCTGCTCGTCGTCGATCCGGCGACCGCCGCCGTCTGCGGCCCCGACCGGGTCGGTGAGATCTGGGTGGGCGGCCCGAACGTCGCCCACGGGTACTGGAGGCGGCCGGACGAGAGCGAGGCGGCCTTCGAGGCGGAGCTCGCCAGCGGGGAAGGACCGTTCCTGCGGACCGGTGACCTGGGGTTCCTGCGCGACGGCGAACTGTTCGTCACCGGCCGCAGCAAGGACCTGATCATCGTCCGGGGCCGCAACCTCTACCCGCAGGACATCGAGCGCTGTGCGGAGCAGGGTCATCCGGCCCTGCAGGCCAACTCCTCGGCCGCCGTGGCCGTCGACGACGGCGGGGCGGAGCGGTTGGTGCTCGTCGCCGAGGTCCGGCGCGGGGCGGAGCTTCCGCCCGTGGCCGAGGTCGCCCGGCAGCTCGGCCGGGCCGTCGCCTCGGAGTTCGACGTACGGCTCCACCGGCTGGTCCTCGTCCGGGCCGGCACCGTTCCCAAGACCTCCAGCGGCAAGATCCGGCGCCGGGCCACCCTGCAGGCCCTCCTCGACGGCACGCTCACCGTCGTGGGCGACTGGACGGCCGGTACGGACACCGCCCCGGCGCCGTCGGCCGGCGGACCCGGCAGCGGCGCCGTCGAGGCCTATCTCGGCGCCCTGGTGACGACGCTGGTCCCGGACCGCCCGGACGCCCTCCACCGGGAGCGCCCGCTGCTCGACCTGGGCATGGACTCCCTGACCATGCTCCGGCTCGCCGGCCGGATCGAACGCGACCTGGGCGTGGACGTCTCCGACGCCGTCTTCGACGGCGATCCGACCGTCGCCACGCTGGCGGCCCTGGTCGTCGAGCGGCGCCCGTCGGGACTCCCGCTCACCGACGACGGCCTGCTGCTTCGGGCGGAGGTCCCCGCCGGTGAGCCGACGGCTTTCACCGGCGTGACCGGTCGCGACGCCGTCGGCGCCACGACCACGACCGGTCCCGCTTCGACGGCCGCCGTACCCACCGCCCCGCAGGCGCCCTTCCCGCAGACCGACACCCAGCAGGCCTACTCCCTCGGCCGCACGGGCGCCTTCGAGCTGGGAAACGTCTCCACCCACGTCTACCTCGAGTTCGACGCGACCGGGCTCGACCTGCCCCGGTTCGAGCACGCCTGGCGGCGGGTGATCGACCGGCACGAGATGCTGCGGGCCGTCATGGTGCCCGCCACCAACGAGCAGCGGATCCTCCCCGACGTACCCCTGTACGAGATCCGGGTGACCGATCTGCGCGGCCGTGACCGGGAGGAGGCCGAGGCGGAGCTGGCGGCCGTACGGGATCGGCTGTCGCACGAGGTGCGTCCGGCCGACGAGTGGCCGCTGTTCGAGGTCGCCGCGACCCGGCTCGACGACGGCCTGCGCGTCCACCTCAGCGTGGACTCGCTGATCGCGGACTTCTCCTCCGGCCGCGTCCTGTTCGACGACCTGTCCCGCTTCTACGCCGAGCCGCACGCTCAGCCGCCGGCGCCGGAGAAGTCGTTCCGCGACCACGTACGGGCCGAGGCGGACCGCCGCGACACCCCCGCGTACCGGCGTTCGCGCGACTACTGGTGGAGCAGGCTGCCCGAGCTGCCCCCGGCACCTCAGCTGCCCGCCGCCGCCCGCGCCGGGGCGATCGACCGGCCACGGTTCACCCGGCGCGAGACCATCCTGCCCGCCGAGCTGTGGCAGGTCCTCAAGGAGCGCGCGCGCCGGGCCGGGCTGACCCCGACCGGACTGCTGCTCGCCGCCTACGCCGAGGTCCTGGCCACCTGGAGCACCAGCCGGCACTTCACGCTCAACGTGCCACGCCTCACCCGGCCCGTGCAGGACCCCGCGTACCACGAGGTGATCGGCCAGTTCGCGTCCTTCAACCTCCTCGAGGTCGACTTCCGTACCGGTGCCGGCTTCCGGGACCGGGCGCGTGAGCTCCAGCGGCGGCTGCGGTCCGACCTGCGGCACCAGGACGTCAGCGGCGTCGAGGTGCTCCGGGAGCTGATGCGGCTCCAGGGCGGGTTCGACCAGGCGCTCATGCCGGTGGTGATGACCAGCAACCTGGCCTTCGCCACTGCGGGGAAGACACCCCTCGAGGAGCTGTTGTCCCCGGTGTTCGCCGTCTCGCAGACCCCGCAGGTGTCCCTCGACGAGCAGGTGCAGGAGGTGGAGGGCGCGCTGCTCCTGAACTGGGACTCGGTCGACGAGCTGTTCCCCGCCGGTCTCGTCGACGACATGTTCGCGGCCCACACGGAGCTGCTCCACCGGCTCGCGACCGACGAGGACACCTGGTCGCGGGAGACACCGATCGCCCTGCCGGCCGCGCAGGCGGAACGGCGCGTGGCGGGCACGGGCCCGGCCCGTACGGTTCCGGACGTCCAGGTGCAGCACCTGTTCGAACGACAGGTGGCGGTCCGGCCCGACGCCCCCGCGGTGATCGCCCCGGACCGGACCCTGACCTACGCCGAGCTCGACACCGCCGCCCGGCAGGTGGCCCGCTGGCTGTACGCCCACGGCGCCCGGCCCGGACAGCTGGTCGCCGTCGTCATGGACAAGGGCTGGGAGCAGGCCGTCGCCGCGTACGCGGTGCTGTTCTCGGGCGCCGCGTACCTGCCGATCGACCCCGACCTGCCTGGCTCGCGGATCCGCCACCTGCTCGACAAGGGCGAGGTCGGGCTCGTCCTCACGCAGTCACGGCTCGACGACACCCTGGACTGGCCGGCCGGACCGCTGCGGCTCAGCCTGGACCGGCCGCTGCCCGCCGACACCGACACGCCGCTGCCCTCGGACGGCAGCCCGGCCGACCTCGCGTACACGATGTTCACCTCCGGTTCGACGGGCGATCCGAAGGGCGTGATGGTCAACCACCGGGCCGTCGTCAACTGCCTGGTGGAGACCGTGGAGGCGTTCCGGATCACCGAGGACGACCGCTGTCTCGCGGTGACCGCGCTCCACCACGACCTGTCGGTCTTCGACCTCTTCGGGGTGCTCGGCGCGGGTGGCGCGCTGGTCGTGCCCGCCGCCGCCGACCGCCGCGACCCGGAGCACTGGGCGGAGCTGATCGCCGCGCACCGGGTCACGCTGTGGAACTCGGTGCCCGCGATGATGGAGATGCTCCTGGAGAGCGCCGGCGACGACGGCCGGCTCGGCTCGCTCCGGCTGGCCCTGCTCGGCGGCGACTGGATCCCCCTGGCCGTACCGCGCCGCCTCGTGGAGTCGGCACCGGGCGTCGAGGTGGTCTCCACCGGCGGGCCGACCGAGACGACCGTGTGGAGCATCTGGTACCGCGTCGCCGAGGTCGATCCGGCCTGGCGGAGCATCCCGTACGGCACGTCCCTCGCCAACGTCCGCTACCGCGTGCTGGACGAGCGGCTGCGCGAGTGCCCGGAGTGGGTGACCGGCGAGATGTACGTCTCCGGCACGTGTCTGGCCGACGGCTACTGGCGCGACCCCGAGCGCACGGACGCCGTGTTCACGACGCATCCCGAAACCGGCGAGCGGATGTACCGCACCGGTGACCTGGGAAGGTGGCGGCCGGACGGCACCGTCGAGTTCATGGGCCGGGCCGACTTCCAGGTGAAGATCCGCGGCCAGCGCGTCGAACTCGGCGAGATCGAGGCGGTGCTGCTCGCGCACCCGGCCGTCGCCTCGGCCGTCGTCACCGCCACCGGTCGCACCGACCTGCCCGGCCACGACGGCCTGGTCGCCTACGTCGTCCCCGAGCCGGACACCGGCGCCGCTCGAACGGACGCGGCCGACGCGGAGGAGGCGCGCCGCAGCGGCGTCACCGTGCTCGACCCGTTGGCCCGGGCCGCGTTCAAACTCGCCCGGCACGGCCTGCGCCGGGAACCCGACCGGCCCCGGGTCGTCCTCCCGCCGGTACGGGAGCAGCCGTCACGGCGGCGCAGCGAGCGGGCCTTCCTCGCCGGGCCGCTCGGCCTCGCCGAACTGGCGGGCTGCCTGGGCGTCCTGCGCCAGGACGAGGTGGACGGTCTCGCCAGGTGCCGCTACCCGTCGGGCGGCGGCCTCTACCCGGTCCAGACGTACCTGTACGCGAAGGCCGGTGCCGTCTCCGGCCTGCCGGGAGGTACGTACTACCTCGACCCGCGGGACAACGCGCTGGTCACCCTCCACGAGGGGGCGACCGTCGAGGCCGCGGTCCACGCCGCGCACAACCGCGCCGTGTTCGAGGCCGCCGGCTTCAGCCTGTTCCTGGTCGCCGACCTCGACGCGATCGAGCCCCTGTACGGCTCGCTCGCCCGCGACCTGTGCCTGTTGGAGGCCGGGTACATGGGGCAGCTCCTGATGGAACGGGTCGCGGGCGGCGACATCGGTCTCTGTCCGGTCGGCGCGCTCGACTTCGACCCCGTCAGGCCGCTCCTCGCGCTGGGCGAGAACCACGTACTCGTGCACTCGATGCTCGGTGGCCGGGTGGACGGTGGCGCCGCCGCCCGGCTAGCCGGGGCGACCGGGCAGACGACGCCGGCCGGGCCGCTCGCCGAGCGGCTCAGGGGATGGCTCGGCGACCGGCTGCCCGCGCACATGGTCCCCGACCACGTGCTGAGCCTGGACCGCTGGCCGTTGAGCGCCAACGGCAAGATCGACCGGCGGGCCCTGCCCGCCCCCAGGGAGGACGGGGAAGCCGCCGGGTTCGTCTCGCCGCGCACACCGACGGAGGAACGGCTCGCCGCCCTCTGGTGCGAGGTGCTCGACCTGCCCCGGACGGGCGTCCACGACAACTTCTTCGAACTCGGCGGGAACTCGCTGGCCGCGACCCGGCTGGTCGCCCGGCTACGCGACCGGTTCCAGGTCGCGATCAGCCTCCGGGAGGTGTTCACCTCCCGGACGGTCGCGGAACTGGCGGTCACGGTCGACCGGCTCCGGGAGGAGACGAACGAAGAGGGCGGGGCGAGTGAGGCCGGCGAGGTGAGCGACAGGGACTGACCCGGCGGCGAGCGAACCCCGGGCGGGCGTCCGACGTCCCGCCCGGCGTTCGTCCCGGGGCCCGTCGATAAATGCGTCGACAGCGGTCGCGGTGATCAGGGAGGCTGCACGCGATGACCAGAATCGATGACACACCGACCGCGTGGGACGAGCGCACCCAGCTCACCACGTTCCTCGACTACGCACGTGACACCGCCCGCGTCAAGTGCGAGGGCCTCTCCGCGGAGAACGCCCGCAAGGCGGTCCTGCCGGGCTCGCCCCTGATGACCATGAGCGGATTGATCAACCACCTCCGCTGGGTCGAGTACTACTGGTTCCAGGTGGTCTTCCTCGGCGAGGAGGACGAGGGCCCCTGGACCGACGAGGACCCCGACCGCGAGATGCGCATCGCCGTCGACTTCCCGCTCACGCAGCTGCTCGACGAGTACGCGGGACAGAGCGCCCGCTACCGCGAACTCGTCGCCGGGAACGACCTGGACACCCAGGCCAAGAAGGCCGGCCGCGACGGCGTCCACGTCGACCTGCGCTGGATGCTCCTCCACCTCACCGAGGAGACGGCCCGCCACAACGGCCACCTGGACATCCTGCGGGAGCTGCTGGACGGCACGACCGGCGACTGAGACCGCGTCCGCCGGTCGCGTCGGCGGTTGTCACACGGCCGGCCTTTCGAGGCCGGCCGTGTCGTCTCCATCGGCCCCCTCACCGAACCGGAACCCCAAGGCGCGCAGGAGCGCGAGGACCAGGTCCTCCGCCGGCGGATCGGCGGGCCGACGGCCAGCACGGCGTGATCCCTGGGATCTACGCCCCCCGGCGAGTCACTTCTTGATCCCTGCTACGTCAGCATCCCTGGCATCATCACAGAGCGCCGTGCGTCTGTACGGGTACGCGAAGGAATTCGAAACGGTCACGGCGTTTCGCTGGCCACTGAGCGTGTCCCGAGTACAGCCTGCTGAGCGCGGGCCCACAGGCGCTCACGGCGCCGACGCGCGAACCGTGAATCGATGTCCTAGTGTGTCCCGCGATCATCGTCGGTACGAGCACACACGGGGCACCACATGGCCATTCACCGTCCGGGACTGCCGGATGACCTTCCGTCGGGCGAGGCGCTGTGGGCGCGTTGGGCGGTGCTCGCCGCCGTTGTGGCTACCACCGCGGAGGAGCAGCGCAAGGGCGGGTACCGTACCGGTCGTTGGGTCGACGGGTCGGGGCTGCACTACGACGACAGCGGCTGCACCTGGTGGACCATGTCCCGGATGGGCGAGGGCCGGTTCGTACTGTACGGCGAGGACGAGTCGAGCGGCGTGAAGTGGCACGAGACACCGATCGACATGCTGGCGGGCGGTCCCGAGTGGCTTCCGTACGACGAGCTGCGTGACCGGCTCGAGGGGTACGAGCTGGGCTGCGTCTACTGGTACGAGAACGGGGCCTGGGCCCGTGCGCCGTACCCCGAGGACCTGCACGACGACGGTCTCGACTGCGGCATGAGCGGATTCGTCGACCGGGGCCGGGTCCTCGGGGAGCTGTCGGAGTACGTCGACGACACGGTCGACGGTCCGAGCGCGGACGTCCTCCTCGCCGACGCGGAGGCGCATCGGCTCGACCCGGCGCTGCTGCTGGGCCGGTTGTGCCTCACCAGTCCCGACGACGAGCCGCTGGACCCGCCGGCCATCGCGCGGGCCCTGGTCCTCGCGGGCCTCACGGGGCCTGGCGTCTGCGTGTCGTAGCCGGGCGGCGATCCCCCGGACCCGTGCCGGGGGATCGGATCGTCACGCGCGGCGCCGGCCGAGCAGCAGGCCGAGCACGACCATGCCCAGGCCCAGTGCCAGGTGCAGCCAGTTGTCCGCGGTGTTGACCGGTATGAAGTTGGCCCCGCTGTCGTGGTCGATGATCAGGCCGTACAGCCAGAGCACCAGGTACACCACGCCGCCTCCGAGGAGGAAGGCCCGGGCCGTGGACGCGGCTCGGGACATGGCGATGCCCGCGATGCCGAAGAGCAGATGCACGAGGTTGTGCAGGATCGACACCTGGAAGACGCCGAACAGCTCGGCCCCGGAGTGGTGCTCGGCGAACTCCAGGCTGTCGTAGTCGGTGGTGACGCCGGGGATGAATCCGAGGACGCCCACCAGGAGGAAGACGGCCCCGATCAGCAGTGCGGCCTGCTGCACCGGCGTCCGCGCGAGCCCCGCGCGGTGTGTCGTCATCATGATCGAACCACCTGTTCCTGGTCGGGTTGCACACGTCGGCGACTTCCCCGGCGCACGCGCTTCATCCCTGGCCCGCGTCCCCTCTCTCGCCGTGCCGCCACCTCATCGGGCGGCCGTCGTGATGTGGGCGCACGTCCGCACCACCTCGCCGAGGCTGAGGCCCTCCGCCCGCAGGGCGCGCTGGCGGTCCGCGCCTCCGCCGCGGGTCAGGTGTGCGGCGATTCCCCGCCGTACTCCGTCGAGGTCCCCGGAGTCCCGCAGCGCCTCCTCCGTGTGCCGGACGAGGGCATCGAACGCCGCGTCGGGGGTGGTCTCCCGCAGGGTGACCGGGTGGACGAGCGGTCCCCGGAGGCCTGACCGGGCGGCGCGCCAGGAGGCCAGCCGCAGGAGGCCGGCGGAGACTCGGGGCGGT
This sequence comes from Streptomyces griseoluteus, assembly GCA_000717735.1. Classification (GTDB taxonomy): domain Bacteria; phylum Actinomycetota; class Actinomycetes; order Streptomycetales; family Streptomycetaceae; genus Streptomyces; species Streptomyces griseoluteus_A. The sequence continues at coordinate 114,590 of JOBE01000010.1, forward strand.
GTCCCGCCGTTCCGCCAGGCGCGGGCGGCGGTCTCCACGAGGCCGCGGGCGAGGGTGGCGACGAGCACGGTCGTGTCGGGTTCGAGGCAGACGTCGGCGACCCGGATCTCGACCGTCGGATAGCTGGAGGAGAGACGGGCGTCGAAGTAGATCATGCCGGGGTCGCGCAGGACGCCGGTGGCCAGCATGGCGTCCACCTGTTCGTGGTACCGCTCCGCGCTGCCGAACAGCTCGTAGGGGCCCGCGGAGGGCCATCGGTTCCACACCCGGCTGCGGTAGCTGCTGTAGCCGCTGTCCTGCCCCTGCCAGAACGGTGAGTTCCCGCTGAGCGCGCTCAGGAGGTACAGCCAGGGACGGATCCGGTCGAGGACGGCGACGCCCTCGTCGTCGGATTCCACGGCCACGTGGACGTGGCACCCGCACGTGAGCTGTTCCCGGGTGGTGAGGGCGAACTGCTCGGCCATCCACCGGTACCTGACGCCCAGGTGGCGGGACGGCTCCACGGGGAGCGGCGAGGTGGCGAGGGCGGCGACGAGCGCGCCGGACTCTCGCGCGTACCGCTGCGCCTCGCCCCGCCAGCGGACGATCTCCTGCCGGAGTTCGCCCATGTCCGTCATCGGCCGGGTGGCGAACTCCAGCTGCTCCTGGTGCAGCTCCTTCTCGAAGACCTCCCCCGCCTCCTCCCCCCGCAGCGCCGCCGAGGCCAGTACCGCCGACGACACGGCGATGGGTTCGCCCGTCCTGGCGTCGACGAGTATGAGTTCCTCCTCGACTCCTACCGTGCGGACTGCTGGCATGCGCATGGACGCTCCTGTACGACATCGGGCGCCCCGCCCCGTCGTTCGGCCCTCCGGGGAGAGCCGCGCGCGGGTCGGGACAGGGACTCCACGCGTATGCCCACTTCGTCGCCGGTGACGCGTCCCGGTTGCGTCCCGGGGCCGCGGTTATTCCGTGGTGGTGCGGTCCGTGGACGTGGAGACTCGCCCCATGGTGGACATGTGGGCGTTCCGGGACGCGGTCGATCGCTGGGCGGCCGGCGGCCCCGGCGGTCCGGCGGGTGAGCTGGCGGTGCGGCTGGGGCTGCGGACGGTGGTGCTCCTCGAGGGGCGGAGTGACCTCGCGGCCGTCGAGGCGCTGGCGGCGCTGCGGGGCCGGGACCTCGCCTCCGAGGGCGTGTGCGTGCTGTCGATGGGCGGGGCGATGAGCGTGGGCCGCTACGCCGATCTGCTCGGTCCGTCCGGTCTCGGCCTGCGCCTGACGGGTCTGTGCGACGAGCGCGAGCAGCGCTACTACGACCGTGCGCTGCGCCGGGCCGGGGTGTCGTCCGGTGGGTTCTTCGTGTGCGTGGCGGACCTGGAGGACGAGCTCATCCGCGCGCTGGGCACGGCGCGGGTCGAGGAGATCATCCGGGCGGAGGGCGACCTGCGTGCCTGGCAGACCTTCCTGCGCCAGCCCGCGCAGCACGATCGCCCCCGGCACCAGCAGCTGCGTCGCTTCCTGGGCACGAAGAAGGGCCGCAAGATCCGCTACGGCCTGCTGCTGGTGGAACCCCTCGCCCCCGGGCAGGTACCGGCGCCGCTCGACGAACTCTTCGCGAGCCTGTGACACCGCCGTAGGAGGGCGCGTCCGCGACGGACCGCGCTGTCGGCGGCCCACTCCCTTCCCTCCGATCCGACCAGTCGGTATGTTGCTCGCGACCGCTGAGCATCCGGAGGACGTCATGCCCGAGCCCGAGGCCGTGATCGACGGCCACTGCGACCCTCGCTTCACCGCCGTACGGGAGGCCTTCGAGGCCAATTTCCGTACGCGGGCGGAGCTGGGGGCCGCCGTCACCGTCGAACTGCACGGCGAGACCGTGGTCGACCTGTGGGGCGGCTGGGCGGACGCCGCCCGTACGCGCCGCTGGGAGCGCGACACCGTGGTCAACGTCTGGTCCACGACCAAGGGCGTCACCGCTCTCTGCGCGCACCTGCTCGCGGACCGCGGCCTGCTCGACCTGGACGCGCCGGTCGCCTCGTACTGGCCGGAGTTCGCCGCGGCGGGCAAGGAGACGCTGCCCGTACGCCATCTGCTCTCCCACCGGGCGGGTCTCGCCGGCCTGCGGGAGCCGCTCTCGCTCGCGGAGTTCTACGACTGGGAGGTGACGACCGCCCGGCTCGCGGCGACGGAGCCGTGGTGGGAGCCCGGCACCCGCTCGGGCTACCACGCCATGACGTACGGCTTCCTGGTCGGCGAGGTGATCCGGCGCGTCACGGGACGGCTGCCCGGCGCCTTCCTCCGCGACGAGATCACCGGCCCCCTCGGCATCGACTTCACCATCGGGCTTCCGGAGGAAGAAACGGGCCGGGCGGCGGAACTCGTCCATCCCCGCACCTCGTCCTCGAGTGCGCAGGCCGCGGCCTTCGCCCAGCTGGAGCCCGCGGCACAGGCCGCCCTGGCCAATCCGCTCGTGGGTGCCGCGCAGGCCAACAGCCCCGAGTGGCGCGCGGCGGAGCTGCCGGCGGCCAACGGCCACGGGACGGCGCGCGCGGTCGCCCGGCTGTACGGCGTCTTCGCCGGGCGCGGCCGGTCGGGCGAGCACCGGATCCTGTCCGAGGCGGCCGTCGATCGGGCCCGCGAGGGGCAGGGGGCCGGCCGGGACCTGGTCCTGGGCGCGGGTTTCGCCCACGACACCGAATGCGCCCTCGGCCTCTGGCTCAGCGGATCCCATGCCTCGTACGGCCCGAATCCGCGCGCCTTCGGTCACGACGGCTTCGGCGGCTCCTGCGGCCTCGCGGACCCGGAGTCGGGCCTTTCCCTGGGGTACGTCATGAACCGGATGGGTCCCGCCGTCGCGGACGATCCCCGCAAGATGGCTCTCGTCGACGCCGTGTACTCAGCACTCTGACCGACGGGAACCGGACACCCGGCCGGCGGGGACGGAGGGCACGATTCCGGCATTGAGGGGGTGCCTCCGCTTCCGCCGCCGCCTCCGGAGGGCCTCGCCTCCGCTCACGGCAGGGGCACCCTCACCCCTCAGGCCGAGCCCCGCAACTGTGCGCCCGCTACTCCCCCGCGAGGGCTTCGGGGTTCCGTCCGCCGGGTCGCCCGCCAGCGCCGCAGCACCCCTGAAAGGGCGTCAGCAAATTCCCGTAAGCGTTTGCGCGAGGCCTTCCCGTCGCGCCGGACACGACCTGTGCGGCGAGAGCGATCCGCACCCCGCGGACGACGGGCCATCTGAACGCGCGTAGAGCGGCCGAAAGGCGTTCTTGCCGCGGAGGTCACCGGGATCCGAGGATTCCCCCTGTCGGGTTTGACAGGTCCATGGCGGACTACCCATCCGCCCCGGACCTGTCCGCTCCGCACCGAAGGGATCGCCCACCCAGCGATTCCCCCACTCCCCCACCGGAGGATCCAGTGAACCTCAAGCGTCTGTCCCCCCTCGGCGGCGCGGCCAAGGGCGCACGGCTCATCGCCGTGGCGTCCGCGCTGCTCGCCGCCTCAGCGCTTGCCGTCCCCAGCTCGTCCGCGGCCACCGCGGCGGACGGCCGGGCCACCACCGCCCAACTCGCCGCCGCCGATCAGGCCGTACGCGGAGCCGACGTGCCCGGCACCGCGTGGTACACCGACCAGGCGACCGGGAAGATCGTCCTCACCGCCGACTCCACCGTCTCCGCCGCGGAGATCGCCAAGATCAAGAAGGCGGCCGGCGACCGCGCCTCCTCCCTGGAGATCAAGCGCACGCCCGGCACGTTCAACAAGCTCATCGCGGGCGGCCAGGCCATCTACGCGGGCGGCGGGCGCTGCTCGCTCGGCTTCAACGTCCGCAGCGGCACGACCTACTACGCTCTGACCGCGGGTCACTGCACCAACATCGGCAGCACCTGGTACACCAACTCGGCCAACACCACGGTGCTCGGCACCCGCGCCGGTACCAGCTTCCCGACCAACGACTACGGCATCATCCGCCACTCCAACGCCTCGGCGGCGGACGGCCGGGTCTACCTCTACAACGGCAGCTACCGCGACATCACCGGCGCGGCCAACGCCTCCGTGGGCCAGTCGGTGCAGCGCAGCGGCAGCACCACCGGTCTGCGGAGCGGAACGGTCACCGGGCTCAACGCGACCGTCAACTACGGCAACGGCGACATCGTCTACGGCATGATCCAGACCAACGTCTGCGCCGAGCCGGGCGACAGCGGCGGCGCGCTCTTCTCCGGCACCACCGCGCTCGGCCTCACCTCCGGCGGCAGCGGCAACTGCTCCAGCGGCGGGACCACGTTCTTCCAGCCGGTCACGGAGGCCCTGAGCGCGTACGGCGTGAGCGTCTTCTAGCCCTTCCGGTTCCGGCCCTTCGGCCGGAACCACAGACAGGCCGGCGGTCCCCCTCGGGGGGCCGCCGGCCCCGTCGTCGCACGCGGTACGTCAGGCGCTCCCGCCGACGCCGACGCCGACGCCGACGAGCCTGTCCGTCAGCTCCATGAGCCGCCTGCGGTCCTCTGTGTCATAGGCCTGGTCGTGAGCGCGGGCGTCCGTGAACCGGTCGAAGTACCGGCCGGTGGTCCGCGCCAGGTCGGGGTCCGTCACAAGTCGCACGGTCGGCCGCACCCCCTCCTCGATCGCGACGACCGGGGTGAGCCCGTACTCGCGCACTCCGCGGGTGTCCATCAGATGGGCGGGGTGGAGGGTGTTGACGGTGACTCCCGTGCCGTCGAGTTCGGCCGCGAGCTCGAAGGTCGCCATGATCATCGCCAGTTTGCTGCGACAGTACGCCCGCAGCCCCTCGTACCCCTCCTCCAGCATGACGTCGTCGAAGTCGACGCGCTCCTGCCCGATGGAGGCGACGTTGACGACGCGGGCGGGCGCCGAGGCCGTGAGCAGGGGCAGGAGCGCCCGGGTGAGGACGTAGGGCGCCAAGTGGTTGACGGCGAAGCGTAGTTCGTGGCCCTGGGCACTCAGTTCCCGCCGGAGCGGTTCGGCGCCGCCGCCGGCCACCGCGTTGTTGACGAGCGCGTCGAGCCGGGGCTCGGTCGCGCGCAGCCCGTCGGCCATCGCGCGGACCTGGTCCAGGTCGCCGAGGTCGGCGAGGAAGGTCCTGACCTCGGTGTGCGGGGCCCGTGCCCGTACTTCCTCCGCGGTCGCTTCGAGACGGTCGGGGTCCCTGCCGTGGAGCAGGACGGTGCGGCCCCGTGCGGCGAGGTCCAGCGCGATTCCGCGCCCCAGTCCCTGGGTAGCGCCGGTGATCAGGACGGTCTGTGTCGTACGTGCGTTCATGCCGGCCATCCTGGCCGGGGCGCCGGCCCGCTGGGGAGCGGGAACGGGTCCTGGTGTTGTCACCACCAGGCACCACCAGGCACCACCAGGCACCACCAGGACCGGAAAATTCAGTCGACCGGCCAGGTGTGTGCCGGAGCGTTGAGGTGCATGTACTCGATGTACTGCCGGGTCATCCGCCGCAGCGCCTGGTGCCGGTCCGCGTGGACGACGTCGTGCAGGTGGTGGAACATCTCGGACTGCCACACCGCGCCGTTGCGGCCGCTGACGCACCGCTGCTCGATGACCCCGAGCAGCGGCTCCCGCCGGGCCGCGTCCAGACCCATCCGTTCGAGGCCGCGGTCCGCCAGGGGCAGCAGGCGCCGCAGCACCAGTTCGGTCACCGGGACTTCGCCCATCCCCGGCCAGTACAGATGCGCGTCGATGCCGTGCCGTGCGGCGGTGTGCAGGTTCTCCTCGGCCGCGGCGAACGACATCCGGGACCAGACGGGCCGGTCCTCGTCGACCAGGGCTCGGACGAGTCCGTAGTAGAAGGCGCCGTTCGCCAGGACGTCGGCCACCGTGGGCCCGGCGGGCAGCACCCGGTTCTCCACCCGCAGATGCGGTACGCCGTCGACGACGGCGTACACGGGACGGTTCCAGCGGTACACCGTCCCGTTGTGCAGGGTGAGTTCGGCGAGGCCGGGGATCCCGCCGGCATCGAGCGTCTCCACCGGGTCCTCGTCGTCGCAGACGGGCAGCAGCGCGGGGAAGTAGCGCGCGTTCTCCTCGAAGAGGTCGAAGACGGAGGTGATCCATCGCTCGCCGAACCACACCCGCGGCCGTACGCCCTGCACCTTGATCTCGTCCGGCCGGGTGTCGGTGGCCTGCTCGAACAGCGGGATGCGCGTCTCGCGCCACAGCTCCTTGCCGAACAGGAACGGTGAGTTCGCCGCCAGGGCCACCTGCACCCCGGCCACGGCCTGCGCCGCGTTCCAGTAGTCGGCGAACTCCTCCGGCGCGACCTGCAGATGGAACTGCGTGCTGGTGCACGCCGCCTCCGGCGTGATCGTCTCCGCGTAGGTCCGCAGTCTCTCCACGCCGTCCACCGCGATCAGCAGGTCTTCTCCCCGTGCGGCGAAGATCTGCTCGTTCAGCAGGTGGTAACGGGGGTTCTCGGAGAGCGACTCCGGCCCCACGTCCTTCAGCTCAAGGGTCGGCAGGATCCCGATCATCACCAGGTGGGCGCCGATCGCCGCGGCCTTCTCCTCGGCGTGGTTGAGCGCGCCGCGGATCTCCTGCTCCCAGGAGTCGGAACCGCCTGCCGAGAGGAGTCGAGGCTCGACGTTGATCTCCAGGTTGAACCGGCCCAGCTCGGTGGACCAGGACGGATCGGCGATCGCCTCCAGGACGTCCGTGCTGCGCATGGCGGGCTCGGCGTCGGTGTCCACGAGGTTCAGTTCGATCTCCAGACCGACCTGGGGCCGCTCGAAGTCGAACCGGGACTCCCTCAGCATCCGCGCGAACACGTCGAGGCACGTGCGTGCCTTGTCGCGGAACCGGCGGCGGTCGTCACGGGTGAACTCCAGCGCCGGGACGTCACGTCCCATCGGTCCCTCCCGCATCTCGTCGGCACGGGCCCCTGCCTTCAGCGTCCCACTCCTGGGGCGCCCCAACCACCGAAGCGCTCCCCCGCCCCGTCTCCCGGCCCTGTCCCCCGCCCCGTCTCCTGTCCCGCACCCCGGGCCTGCCGCCGCGCGGCCGCTCGGGCGTAGGCTTCGCCCGGCAAGGATCGGATGGCCGGGCGGGGCGGGGGCGGAACGGATGACGGCTGGGACGGCGCTGAGGTGGGGATCGACCCTCGACGCGGTCGTGGTGTACGCGCGGGGCGCGGTCTGCCACCGGCTCGCACGCGGCAGTGTGCCGCCGGACGGCCGCGTGCGGGTGACGGGACTGCCCCGCTCGCTGGACCCCGGCTCGCTGCGGGCCCGTGTCCTGGGCACGTCAGGGGTACGGGTCACCGAGGCCCGGGTGGAGGCCGAGGCGGAGCCGCTCGCCACCACCGCCGGTGCGGACGGCGCCGCCGCCGCGCCGGACGCACGCGAGGTCCAGCGGCTGCGTGACGTGTGCGAGGCGGCACGGGGACGCCGGGACCGGCAGCAGGGTCTGATCGCCGAGATCAGCGGGCTGCACCCGGTGCCGCCGAACCGCAAGCGCGACGACCCGCATCGCCGCACCCCGGTCGACGCCTGGCTGGCGCTCGCCGACTTCGTCGACGAGCGGCTGACCGTACTGCACACGCGTCTCCTCGAACTGGAGGAGGAACTGCGCCACGCGGAGCACGATCTCTCCGTCGCCGCGGACAGGCTCGCCCGCGCCTCCACCGACGCGCCCCCGGCCCACGTGGACACCACGGTCTCCGCGCTCCTGACCCTCACCGGCACCGGTGACGCGGAGGTCGAGGTGGAGCTGGAGTACGGGGTGCCGGGCGCCGTGTGGGTCCCCGCCTACCGTCTCACCCTCCGTCAGGGCGACGACAGCGGACGTCTGGTGCTGCGCGCCTCGGTCGCCCAGCGCACCGGCGAGGACTGGACCGGCGTACGCGTCGCACTGGCCACCGCCGATCTCGAACGCCGCACCGATCTGCCGAGGCTCCGCTCGCTCCGGATCGGACGGCGCCAGGCCGCCCCCGCGCCCTCCGGCTGGCGCGAGCCCCCGGCGGGGCTCGCCGACCTGTTCACCGGGTACGCGTCGGCCGGTCCCCGCCCCGCACGCCCCGCTGCCCCGGGCGCCGCCGCCGGGGGCGTACCGGAGAGCGTCGCGTACGGCCAGGTTCCGCCACCGCCGTCGGCCGGCTACGGCGGGCCCCCGCCGCCTCCGCCGAGTTACGGCGCGCCGCCTCCGCCCGCGGGCGCCGCGCGCGAGGCCTCCGGCGGCGAGGCGGCGGATCTCGCCCGGCCCACCGCGCCGCGAGGCCCCGGTCGGCCGGGCTCCGCGGCCGGTGCCGCGCCGTTCGCGCGGGCGGCGGCGCCCGCCCCCCTGGCCCCCGCCCCTCCCGGCTCCACCGTGCCACCGCCCTCACCGCCTCCGGCGGCCTGTCCGCCGCGGCCGAGCGGTGCCGAACTCGACTACGGCTCCCTGGTCCTCAGCGGCCCCGACGAGCAGGCCGGCCGCAGGGGCCGCCTGTTCCCCGCCTCGTCCTTCGACGCGGTGGCGGCCGAGTACCGGCGTCGCGCCGAGGCGGTGGCCGCGCTGCCGCTGCCGGGGCACGCCGTGCGGCCCCGCGAGTCGGCGGGGTCCTTCGACCACCGCTTCGACGCCGCCGCCCGCGCCGACGTTCCCTCGGACGGCACCTGGCACACCGTCACCGTCGCCGGGATCCCCGTCGGTCTGCGCACCGAGTACCTCTGTGTGCCGTCCGTCGAGGAGACGGTGTACGCGACGCTCGTCCTCTCCAACGCCACCGACCAGGCCCTGCTCGCCGGCCCGGTGGAGGTCACCGTCGACGACGACTTCCTGCTGACCGCCGCGCTGCCCACGCTCGCGCCCGGCGGCGTCCGCCGGGTGGGGCTCGGGCCCGCCGAGGGCATCCGGGTCACCCGCCGCACGAACCTGCGCGAATCGACCGCGGGCCTGCGCAACCACATCACCGTGCTCGACCACCGCGTCCACGTCGAACTGGCGAACCGCCTCGCGCGGCCCGCCACCGTCGAGGTCCACGAGCGGGTGCCCGTCGCCTCCGAAGCCGACGTCCGCATCGAGGAGCGGGCGGACTGGACGACGCCCGTGGAGGGCGCGGGGGCCGAGCGGCACGCCACGGGCACCCGCGTCTGGCGGGTGGAACTTCCCGCAGGCGGCACCGTCGCCCTCGACGGCGGCTACGAGATCCGCATCCCGGCCGGCAAAGCCCTGGTCGGCGGCAACCGCAGGAGCTGAGACACACCATGTCCACGGCCTCGAACACGATCGCCGTCCCCGTCACCGCCGTCACCTGTCTGGAGGACCGCGCGCACGTCGAGCGTGCCGTCGTCCTCGACCTGGAGGCGAGGGTCCAGCGGCTCCGCCTCGGGCCGGTCAGCGCGCTGACCGTCGACCGCACCCTCCATGCCGAGCTGGACTCCGACCACCCCGGCACCGTGCTCGACGTGCGCGTCGTCCGCGGCTGGACGCCGCGGGGGCCCCGGCCACCGGCCGGCGACGACTCCGCCCTGCGCCACCGGGGGCACGCCCTGGAGGAGGAGCGACTCGTCCTGGAGCAGCGGCGGGACCGGCTGCGGGCCCGCCTCGACGTCCTCGGCCGCCTCGCCGCCGACGTGTTGCGGGAGATCGGCGAGGGCGCCGGCCACGGGGAGACCGAGGGGCCCCGCTGGGCCCGTGAACTGGACCGGGTGGACGCCGAACGCGACACGTACGGCGAGCGGCTCCGTAGCGTGGACGCCCGGCTGACCACGCTCGCGGCCGAACTCGGCGCGGTCCAGCGGGCCATGGACCTCACCGAGGAGGAGCCCGCCGAACTGCTCGGCCACATCGAGCTGACCGTGGAGTCCCCGGTCGCCGGGCCCGTCGGGCTGCGTCTGAGGCACCTCGTCCCGTGTGCGCTGTGGCGGCCCGCCTACCGGGCAGTCCTCGACGGTGACGCGCTGTCCCTGGAGACCGACGCGATGGTCTGGCAGCGCACGGGCGAGGACTGGTCCGGCGTACGGCTGGCGCTGTCGACGGCCCGGTCGGCGCTCGCCACCGATCCGCCGCGGCTCGCCGAGGACCGGCTGACGCTCGAGGAGCGCACGGCCGAGGAGCGGCGGACGGTCGACGTCCAGCTGCGCGAGGAGGCGATCGGGGACCTCGGCGCCGCCCCGGTGCTCGGGCTGCCGGGGGTGGACGACGGCGGCGAGACGCGGGTGCTGCACGCGCCGGCTCCGGTCTCCGTGCCCTCGGACGGCCGCGCCCACCGGGTGCCGCTGTCCGCGTTCACCACGGCCGCGAGCAGCGAGTACGCCTGCTCGCCGGAGGTTTCTGCGCTGGTCACCCAGGTGGTGCGGTTCGACAACCTGTCCGGTCATGTACTGCTCGCCGGGCCCGTGGACCTGGTCCGCGGCAGCGGCTTCAGCGGTCGCGGCACGCTGGAGTTCGCGACGCCCGGCACCCCTGTCGAGCTGGCCTTCGGCAGCCGGGACGACCACCGGGTCGTCCGGGAGGCCGAGGAGTCCCGTGAGTCCACCGGGATCACCCGACGGACCGTGGTCACCCGCACGGTCCGGCTGCACGTGTCCCGGTTCTCCGCCCCGGGGGAGCGCGGCGAACGCGTGGTCGTCCTGCGGGAGCGGATCCCGGTCTCCGAGGTGTCGGCGGTGGAGGTGCGGCTCCGCAAGGAGGCCTGCTCCCCGGCGCCGGACGCGGTGGACGCCGACGGTGTCGTCCGCTGGGACGTCGCCGTCCCGCCCGGCGGTCGCCGCACGGTCACCCTGGTCTACGAGCTGTCGGCGAGCGGCAAGGTCACCGGGCTCTGATCCGGGCGGCGGCACCCCCGGTGTTCTGTTTGCGCGGGGGTGCCCTGCGTGTTCTCTCCGTGGTGCGGTGTGCGGTGCGCGACCATACGGACGCCGACTCGCCTGTTTCTTCGACCCGGAACCCCGGAAACTCGGACGACGTCGAGAATCGGGCGGCCGGCGGACGGAAACACCGCGACAGGAAAGAAGGACGGACGTGTCCGGCAGCGAAAGCGAGAACCCGGCAATCCCCTCCCCCACCCCCACGCCGAGTCGCCCCAGGACGAACCGTGACTGGTGGCCGAATCAGCTGGACCTCCAGGTCCTCCACCAGCATTCGCCCAAGGCCGATCCCATGGACGGGGACTTCGACTACGCGGCGGAGTTCGCGACCCTGGACGTCGACGCGCTGAAGCGGGACGTCTTCGAGGTGATGACGGCGCCCCAGGACTGGTGGCCGGCCGACTACGGTCACTACGGACCCCTCTTCATCCGGATGAGCTGGCACGCGGCGGGCACGTACCGCATCGAGGACGGCCGGGGCGGCGGCGGCTCAGGAGCCCAGCGTTTCGCTCCGCTCAACAGCTGGCCCGACAACGCGAGCCTCGACAAGGCACGCCGGCTGCTCTGGCCGGTCAAGCAGAAGTACGGCCGGAAGATCTCCTGGGCGGATCTCCTGGTGTTCGCCGGAAACTGCGCCATGGAATCCATGGGGTTCAAGACGTTCGGTTTTGGTTTCGGACGGGAGGACATCTGGGAACCCGAGGAGGTTTTCTGGGGTCCCGAGGACACCTGGCTCGGAGATGAGCGCTACAGCGGCGACCGGGAACTCACCGGTCCTTTCGGCGCCGTGCAGATGGGCCTCATCTACGTCAATCCGGAGGGCCCCAACGGCAATCCGGATCCGCTCGCGGCCGCCCGGGACATTCGCGAGACGTTCGCGCGCATGGCGATGAACGACGAGGAGACGGCCGCTCTCATCATCGGCGGCCATACGTTCGGCAAGTGCCACGGCGCGGTCGACGCCTCCTGCATCGGTCCCGAGCCGGAGGCCGCGCCCATCGAGGCTCAGGGCATCGGCTGGCGGAACACGTGCGGCGCCGGCACCGGCGCGGACGCCCTCACCAGCGGCCTCGAAGGGGCGTGGACCACCGAGCCGACGAAGTGGGACAACGGGTACCTGGACAACCTGTTCCGGTACGACTGGGAGCTCACGACGAGCCCGGCCGGGGCGAAGCAGTGGACCCCGACGGACCCGGCGGCGGGGGACACCGTGCCCGACGCCCACGATCCGTCGAAGCGGCACGCTCCGATGATGCTGACCACGGACCTCTCGCTGAAGCTGGATCCCGTCTACGGTCCGATCGCGAAGAGCTTCCACGAGAACCCGGACAGGCTCGCGGAGGCGTTCGCCAAGGCCTGGTACAAGCTGCTGCACCGCGACATGGGGCCGATCTCGCGGTACCTCGGCCCGTGGATCCCCGAGCCGCAGCTGTGGCAGGACCCGGTCCCCGCCGTCGACCACGAGCTGGTCTCGGACGCGGACGCCGCCGGCCTCAAGGGCAGGATCCTCGCGTCCGGACTCTCCCCCTCGCAGCTGGTGACCACCGCGTGGGCATCGGCGGCGAGCTTCCGCGGCACCGACAAGCGCGGCGGCGCCAACGGGGCGCGGATCCGGCTCGCGCCGCAGAAGGACTGGGAGGTCAACGACCTGCCCGAGGTGACGGAGACGGTGCGGGTCCTCGACGGGATCCGGCAGGAGTTCGACGGCTCCCGCACCGACGGGGTGAAGGTCTCGCTCGCCGACCTGATCGTGCTCGCCGGCTGCGCGGCCGTCGAGCAGGCCGCGCGGAACGCCGGGCACGACATCACGGTGCCGTTCTCGCCGGGGCGGACGGACGCCTCGCAGGAGCAGACCGATGTCGAGTCGTTCGCCGTCCTCGAACCGAGGGCGGACGGATTCCGCAACTACCTCCGGGCGGGCGAGAAGCTGTCACCCGAGACGCTCCTGCTCGACCGCGCCAACCTGCTGACGCTGACCGCACCCGAGATGACCGTGCTCGTCGGCGGCATGCGGGCCCTGAACACCGGCTTCGGCGGGTCCCGGGAGGGCGTGTTCACCGACCGGCCGGGGACGCTGACGAACGACTTCTTCGTGAACCTGCTGGACATGGACACGGAGTGGAAGCCGTCGACCGCCACGGAGAACGTGTTCGAGGGCCGGGAGCGGGCCACGGGTGACGTCCGGTGGACCGCCACCGCCGTCGACCTCGTCTTCGGTTCGCACTCCCAGCTCCGCGCCCTCGCGGAGGTCTACGCGTCCCGGGACGCGGACGAGAAGTTCGTACGGGACTTCGTGGCGGCGTGGGACAAGGTGATGAACCTCGACCGGTTCGACCTGGCCTGAGCCCGAGACCCGGGGGGGGACGCCCGTCCAGGCCGCGGCCGGCCGGGCGTCTCCCCCGCTCCCGTGGGGGATCCGCACGTAGACTACGAATGCGCGTGCGTGGACCACGGACGCGTGCGCGCACACTTCCAGACGTCGTCCACGCCGGGCGGATCGGAGGTCGCCGTGACGGTTTCCGGGGGTCACTCAGGGGCGTACACCGCCGGTACGGCGTCCGGCCTCGCCGGGCTCGCCGCGGAGAACAGACGCCTGCGGCAGGCCATGGCGCGCCACCATCTGATCGATCTGGCCACCGGGATGCTCTCCGCCCAGCTGCGGCAGTCCACGGCCGACGCGGCCGACCACCTGGCGGAACTCGCCCGCGCCACGGGCACCTCGCCAGAGGACCTCGCCGCCGACATCGTGAACGCCGTCGCCCTGCCCCGCGAGCCGCACCTCGCCCCCGTCGGCTCCCCGCCGCTCCCCGCCCGCAGGCTCCGCCGCACGGCCGCCGCCGCCGAGACGGCGGACAGCGTCGGCGAGGCGGCCCGTACGCTCCTGGAGGGCGGCCTCGTCCCCCTCGGCGCGGACAGCCTGTGGCTGTGGCGGTGCTCGGATGCCGGGCACCTGCGGCTCGCCGGGTACGCCGGGGTCTCCGCGACGGAGGCGGCGGCCTGGCGCGGGATCCCTCCCGCGGCCCCGAACCCCATCCGTACCGTCCTCGCCGAGAACGCGCCCCTGTGGCTGGGTGCGGGACCGGCCGACCCCGTCGAGCTGCCGGGGGCGTCGGCGGTCGCGGGCCGCGCGCTGCTGCCGCTGCGGAGGCGGGGCGTGACGAGCGGCCTCGCCCTGGTCGGCTGGCCGGAGCCCACGGAGTTCGACACCCGCACGCGGCGGGCCGTCACCCGGCTGATGACGGTGGCGAGCACGGTCCTCGACAACCCGGACTCGCCCGAGCCCGGACCCCCGGTCCTCGTGGACATGCTCGACGCCCTGACCCACCCGGCGGCACTCCTGCGGACCGACGCCGCCACCGGCGCGCCGGTGGTGGAACACCTCAACGAGGAGGCCGTCGCCGCGATCGGCGGCCCCCTTCCCGTCGACAACCGGTCGCTGCCGCGTGCCTTCCCGCTGAGCCACCGGGAGCTGGCCCGACTGGTGCGGAGGGCCCACCACTCCCGGCGTCCCCAGCACGCCCCCCGGCTGCCGGTGGCGGCCCATGCCGGGCCCGGAGAGCCGCCCCCGCCGCTCCTGGACGTGCGGGTGCTGCCCGTCGGCGCGGACCTCTCCACCGTCTTCTGGCACACCACGGGCGACCCGCGGCTCGCGATGGGCCGGGCGGTCGCGAGGCTGCAGACCGTCGCCACGTTCCAGGACAGCCTGAACGGGGGCGAGACGGTGTGGTCCGAGCAGGCGTACGGGATCTTCGGGATGTCGCGGAACGACCCGCCGGTGCCGATCCTGGCGCTGCGCGGGCGGATCCACAGGGACGACGGCGAGGCGCTCACCCGGCTGCTCACGACGCTGACGGAACGCCGGGCCGGCGCCCAGACGGTCCTGAGGGTGCTGCTTCCCGACGGCTCGGTGCGCCATGTCCGGGTGGCGGCGGAGCCACTGCTCGACGGTGAGGCGGTCACCGGCTGCGCCGGGGTGTACCAGGACGTGTCGGCGAGCCGACGCACCGAACTCGCCCTGACGGCGACCTTCGACCACCTCACCGCCGTCCGCGACCAGGCGGACGTGCGCCATCAGCTGGCCCTCCAGCTCCAGCAGGCGATCGTTCCCGAGGTCCCCGCCGTCCAGGAGCTGCCGGGCGGCCTCGTGGTGGCCGTCCGGTACCGGCCGGCGGCCGAGGAGTACCAGGTGGGCGGCGACTGGTACGACGTGCTGCCGCTGCCGAGCGGCAAGGTCCTGGTGGCAGTCGGTGACATCGCCGGGCACGGGATCGACTCCGTCACCGGCATGGTCGCCCTGCGGAACGCCCAGCGGGCGCTCGCGTTCACCGGTCAAGGCCCCGGGCAGCTCCTCGGCTGGCTCAACGAGGTCACGCTGCGGACGGGCGGCGGGAGCACCGCGACGGCGCTGTGCGCGCTGTACGACCCCGGGGACGGGGATCTCGTCTGGTCGAGCGCGGGGCACCTGCCGATGCTGCTGCTCAGGGACGGCCGGGCAACGCTGCTGGACCCACCGCAGGACATCCTCCTGGGCGCCGTGCCCTCGTCCACGTACCAGGAGCGCAGGACCGCGCTACGGCCCGGGGACACGCTGCTGCTGTACACGGACGGCCTGGTGGAGCGGCGTCACGACGGCCTGGGCTCGGGGCTCGGGCGGCTGGTCGCGGCGGCGGAGGAGCTGGCCGCCGTGGAGAACCTGGAGCAGGTGGTGGACGGGCTGCTCGGCATGGTGACGGGTGACACCGACGACGACACGAGCGTGGTGGCGGTACGGCTGCGGGATACGGGCGCCTGAGCGGAGGGGACCGCTGTCAGGTGGGCGGGCGGTTCGTGAGGCCCTGCCGGATCTTGACCAGGAGTTCCGCCTGGTCGACGGGTTTGGCGAGGTAGTCGTCGGCGCCCGCCGCCAGGGCGTCGGCGCGGTCGCCCGGCATGGCCTTCGCGGTGACGACGATGATCGGGAGGCCGGCCCGGCCCGGGAGCCGCCGGATCTCCTCGATGGCCCGGTAGCCGTCCGTCCCGGCCATCATGACGTCCATCAGGACCAGCCGGATCTCGTCGTGTCCGGCCACCAGGTCGATGCCCCTGCGTCCTCCGTCGGCGGTCAGCACCCGCAGTCCCTGCGCCTCCAGGACCTCGGTGAGCGCGTACACGTTGCGGGTGTCGTCGTCCACCACCAGCACGGTGCTCCCCCGTGTGTACGGGCTGTCGATTCCGGCGGCCGGGTCGGCGAGGCCGCCTCCGCGGTCCTGCGGCCCGTCCGCCGGTTCGGTGGCGGCGGGCGTGCGGGGACCCGCGCGCTCGGGCAGGTGGAAGGTGAAGGTGCTGCCCCGGCCCGGCGTGCTGTCGACCTCGATCGTGCCGCCGAGGAGGGTCGCGACCTCCCGGCTGATGGAGAGGCCGAGGCCGGTTCCGCCGTACTGGCGGGCGGTGGTGCCGTCGCCCTGCTGGAAGGCGTCGAAGATGTGGCGGAGGCGGTCGGGGGCGATGCCGACCCCGGTGTCGGTGACCCGGAAGGCGAGGACCGGCCGGCCGTCGCGCAGGGCGGCCGGGATGTCGTCGGGTGGTGTGTGCGCGACGGTCAGCTCGACCCGGCCCTTGTCGGTGAACTTCAGGGCGTTGGAGAGGAGGTTGCGGAGTATCTGGCGCAGCCGTCCCTCGTCGGTGGTGAGGTGGTGGGGTACGTCCGGCGCCACGGTCACGGAGAATTCGAGCCCGCGTTCGTCCGCGACCGGGCCGAAGGTCGACTCCAGGTACTCCAGGAGCTGGGACATGGCGAACGGCTCGTGCCTGACCTCCATCTTCCCGGCTTCCACCTTGGACAGGTCCAGGATGTCGTCGATGAGCTGGAGGAGGTCCGATCCGGCGGAGTGGATGACCTCGGCGTAGTCGACCTGCTTCTGCGTCAGGTTGCCGTCGGGGTTCTGGGTGAGCAGCCGGGCCAGGATGAGCAGGCTGTTGAGCGGGGTGCGGAGTTCGTGGCTCATGTTGGCGAGGAACTCGGACTTGTACATGGAGGTGCGCGAGAGTTGCTGGGCCCGGGTCTCCAGCTCCTGCCGGGCCTGCTCGATGACCCGGTTCTTCGACTCGATGTCCTTGTTGCGATCGGCGAGGAGGGCGGCCTTCTCCTGCAGTTCGGCGTTGGATCGCTGGAGTTCGCGCTGCCGGGCCTGCAACTCGTCGGTGCGGGAGCGGAGTTCGTCGGCGAGGCTGCGGGACTGGCCGAGCAGCGCGTCCGTGCGCAGGTTGGCGACCAGGGAGTTGAGGACGGCGCCGGCGCTGTCCACGAACCGGTCGAGGAAGTCGCGGTGCAGGCTCGGGAAGGGCTGCAGGGAGGCGAGTTCGACGGCGCCGAGGACCTGTCCCTCGACGACGACGGGGAGGACGATCAGGGCACGGGGCTCCGCCGAGCCGACGCCGGAGGAGATCGTGGCGTATCCAGGCGGCACCGGATCGACGACCAGGGGGCACCGGCCGCGCGCCGCCTGTCCCACGAGTCCCTCGCCGGGGCGGAAGCGGCGTGGTCCGCCGTCCCCCGTCGCGTCGGGAAGCCCGTACGAGGCCGCCATGACCAGGCCGGGGCCCTGTTCGTCCTCCTCCGCGACGAAGAAGGCGCCGTACTGGGCAAAGACCAGCGGCGGCACCTCTGCCATGACCAGCTCGGCCAGCTCGGGCAGGCTGCGGGTTCCCTGGAGGAGACCGGTGATCCGGGCGAGGTTGGTCTGCAGCCAGTCCTGTTCCTCGTTCGCCCGGGTCGTGGCGCGCAGCGACTCCACCATGGCGTTGATGTTGTCGCGGAGGTCGCCGACCTCGCCCGGGGCGTCGACGGTGATGGAGCGGGTGAGGTCGCCCTCGGCGACGGCGCTGGTGACCTCGGCGATGGCCCGGACCTGGCGGGTGAGGTTCCCGGCGAGTCCGTTGACGTTCTCGGTGAGGCGCATCCAGGTGCCGGAGACGCCCTCGACCTCGGCCTGTCCCCCGAGCTTGCCCTCCGTGCCCACTTCGCGGGCCACCCGGGTCACCTCCGCGGCGAACGAGGACAGCTGGTCGACCATGGTGTTGATGGTGGTCTTCAGCTGCAGGATCTCGCCGCGCGCGGACACGTCGATCCGGCTGGTCAGGTCGCCCTGGGCGACGGCGGTGGTGACCTCTGCGATGTTGCGCACCTGGTTGGTCAGGTTGTCGGCCATGGAGTTGACGTTGTCGGTGAGGTCCTTCCAGGTGCCGGACACTCCCCGGACGGTGGCCTGGCCGCCGAGCTTGCCCTCCGTGCCGACCTCGCGGGCCACCCGGGTGACCTCCTCGGCGAAGGAGGACAGCCGGTCGACCATGGTGTTGATGGTCTCCTTGAGCTCCAGGACCTCGCCGCGGGCGTCCACCCGGATCTTCTGCGTGAGGTCGCCGCGCGCGACGGCGGTGGCGACCTGGGCGATGGCGCGCACCTGGGACGTGAGGTTGTCGGCCATCGTGTTGACGCCGGTGGTGACCTCCTGCCAGACGCCGAGGGCCCTCGCCTCGCGCACCCGGCTGCCGAGGAGGCCCTGCCCGCCGACCTCTCCGGCGACGCGGGTGACCTCCGAGGTGAGCAGGGAGAGCCGGTCGACCATGTCGTTGTAGACGGCGGCGATCTCGCCGAGGACGCCGTCCGGGCCTTCGGGGAGGCGTACGGACAGCTCCCCGTCCCGTACGGCGATCAGTCCGGCGAGCAGTCGCTGAAGCCCGTCCTCGCCGCTCTCACCGCCCTCGCCCTCGTGACCGGTGCGGAGGCGGGGGGACTGCCGGATCCGCGGCGTCTCGCCACCGGGATGCACCATTCTGCGCTCTGCCATGGATGACCTCGCGTACGGGGCTGTGCGCGCCAGGGGCCGGGGACCGGCATGCCGTCGCCTCCGGTCGTGACCTACGAGTCCACTCTAGGACCGGACCGGACGCTGGTCCTCCGGAAGTCCGCGTCCCGGGTCCGGGAGGCCGGGTCCTAGTCGTCCGCCGCGAGGGCCTCCGCCGCGTCCCCGTACACGCGGAAGACCGTCCGGGCCCCGGTGATCTCCAGCATGCGGTCCACCGAGGGCCTGAGCCCCGCGAGGTCGAGCCGCCCGCCGTGGTCCAGCATCCGCTGCCGGGTCCTGAGCAGCAGGTTGAGGCCGGTGGAGTCGCAGAACCGCAGGCCCGAGCAGTCGACGACCACGCGGTCGGCCCCCGCGTTGCCTTCCAGGGCGTCGCGCAGGGGCGGGGCCGTGCCGTAGTCGAGTTCTCCCTGGAGGAGGAGGACGACCGTGCCTGCGGGGGTGCCCGGCCGGACGAGGACAGCGAGCGGATCGACCGCCTCCGGGTCGGTCACGCTGGGTGAGGTTCCGGCGGTACTCTCCGTCGCGAAATACGCCCTTCCGTTGTCGCCCTGCATGGGTCACGTGCCTCCTTACGCCTCATAGATGCCCCGGGTCCACGGGGGGCATCGGACGGGCCGGAGGAGCGGACGGGCCGTCGTACGGTGGCATGGGAGGAGTGTCCGTCGCCTCTGTGGTGCCGGTGGCGTCCATGCCCTCCGGGGCGCCCTCGGCGTCGGCGGGCCGCAGCCGGCCGCGCCAGGCGCCGGTCGCCGTGTCGCGCTCCTCGATGAACTCCTTGAACCGGAGCAGGTCGCTGCCGACGCGGCTGTCGACCATGCCCACGGCCGCCGCCGTCTTCTCGGCGATGCCCTCCGGTTCGAGTTCCATCGCGAGCGTCACCTCGGTGTGCGCCTCGTCGAGACGCTGGAAGGTCACGACGCCCTTCTGCTTCACGTCTCCGCCGACGGTGCGCCAGGAGATCCGCTCGTCGGGGAGCTGGTCGACGATCTCGGTGTCGAACTCGCGGGTCACGCCGGCGACGCGCGTCCGCCAGTGGCAGTGCCGGTCGTCGAGCTGCCGGACCTCCTCGACCCCGTCCATGAAGCGGGGGAACTCCTCGAACTGCGTCCACTGGTCGTAGACCTCGCTCAGTGGCGCGTCCACCCTGATCGTGTCGTGCACCATCGCGGTCATCTCCCTCGATCTCCGGAGTACCGGACGGCTCCGCGGCTACCCGCCCGGGGCACCTCGTAATCCCGCGTCGAGGCCGGCCTCAGCCGTCGGGCGTTCCGCGGGACGCGGCCATGCGTCTCGACCAGCGGACGACCAGCCTCAGCAGGGTGACGAGGGTCAGCACCCAGGTGGCCGCGAAGGCCCAGATGAGCGGGGGCGCCTCCGTGGCCACGGCGAGCACGAGCAGGCTGAGGCTGAGCGCGCCGAGGGCGGCGACGCCGAAGGCGGTCATCCGGCGGCGGGCGGCGGAGGCCGGGCGCAGGGGAAGTCGGGGTGCGCGCCGCATCGTGCGCAGCCGGTGGGCGAGGGGCTCGTCCCGGTCGAGCTGCTCCTCGATCTCCGCCAGGATGCGTCGCTCTCGTTCCGAGAGCCGGGCCTCTTCCATCGCGGACACCTCCCGCCGTTCTCCGACCGGCTCCTGTCCTGTCCCGCCGCTACCCCGGTGGATCCGGTTCAACCGTTCCCGCCCGCGCCCGGTGGCGTCACCGGCCGCCGGGGCCGCGCGGCAGCAGCTCCTGTGCCTTCGCCTTGGTCATGACCGGTCGCCTCCGTTCGTCGACAGAATCCCGGCCGCAGTGCGCAGGTCGGCGACGAGGCCCTCGTACGCCGACTTCCTGTCCGTGGCGCGCAGGACCGCGGAGGGGTGCACGGTCGCGAGCACCCGTGGTCCGTCCTCGGTGCCGGGCATCGGCCGGGGCACTCCGCGGTCGGTGCCCACACGGAAGGACGGGCCGAGCAGGGAGCGGCCGGCGGTCGCCCCGAGGACGATGACCAACTCGGGCGAGACGAGTCGCAGTTCGGCCATCAGCCAGGGCCGGCAGGCGAGGGCCTCGCGCAGGCTGGGGGCCTTGTGGATGCGGCGCTTCCGGGTCTCGTCGCGGGTGAACTTGAAGTGCTTGACCGCGTTGGTGACGTACAGGCCGTCCTCGTCGATCCCCGCGTCCCGCAGGGCTCGGGAGAGCAGTCGTCCGGCGGGCCCGACGAAGGGCACGCCCTCGCGGTCCTCCTGGTCGCCGGGCTGCTCGCCGACGAGCATCACGCGCGCGTCCGTACCGCCCTCCCCGAAGACCGTTCCGGTCGCGTCCCGGTAGAGGGGGCAGCCCCGGCAGCCCGCGGCGGCCCGCCGGTGTGCGGGCAGACCGCCGCGCGCGGGCAGATAGGGCGTGGCGTCGTACGGTGGCGCGTCGGACGGGTCCGTTTCCGGCCGTGCCGTGTCCGTCCGCGTCGCGGCGCTCGGCGTCCTACCGGCCGTCTCGGGAGCGCTGCTGACTGGCATCCTGTGCCTCCCCGTCAGGGGTGTGTCGTTCTCGTCTCTCCTACTCGCTGCCCGCCGGCCGTGCGCCCAATCGTGGCGGTCGTACGCCGTCGCCCCGCGTGTCCCGGTCCGATCCGGGGCACACGGGAACAGGTGTAGCCCTTCAGGAGGAGTGCGGCATGCTGTCAGGGGTCACATGGGGACCGCCTTCGCTGGAGGGGGACGGGCGCGTGGCATCTGCCCGGGAACGTCGTGGCCCATCGCGCGCGTTCTTCCCCGCGTACGGGGTAGCGGCATGTCCCCGCCCCTCGCCGAACAGCGGCGGCATCCGTGGCGGCATCCGTGAGGAGGAAGCTCCATGAACCTCGTCGAAGGCCGCCACGCGGGTGCCCGCACGACGCCCGCGGGCCCGCTCCCCGTACGGTTCACGGGGCTCGCGGCGAGCACGGGAGGAAGCACGCCGAACCGGTCCGACGTCCCGGACACCGCGCGTACCCCGCAGGCGCCGAGCACCCCGGGCACGGCGGACACCACGGGCACGGCGGACACCACGGGCACGGCGGACGATCCTGCGGGACAGGACCTGCCCCTGGACCACACCCAGGCCATTCTGGAGGTCACCAAGAAGGTCGCCGCCGTCCTGAAGTCGTCGGACTGCCCGTTCGCCCTGGTCGGCAGCGTCGCGGCCTACGCCTACGGGATCCCGGTCCGGCTCCAGCACGACACGGACTTCGCGGTCCGGCGGGAGGACGCCGACACCGTCGTGGGGCTGCTCCGCGACCACGGGATCGAGATCGTCGACCCGCCGGAGGACTGGCTGGTGAAGGCCCGCCAGGGCGGTGAACACATCGACCTGATCTTCGCGCTCGCGGGCCGGCCCGTCACCTCGGAGCTGCTCGAACGGGCGTGGACCCTGCCCGTGGACTCGGTGCACATGCCGGTCATCGACCCGACCGACCTCATGGTCGGGCGGCTCGCCGCGCTGTCCGAGCACCACTGCGACTACGGGAAACTCCTGCCTGTCGCCCGCGGACTGCGCGAGCGCGTCGCCTGGGACCGGGTACGCGAGGAGACCGGGGACAGGCCGATGGCCGCCGCCTTCCTGTACCTGCTCGAACTGCTCGACGTCATCCGCCCCCGCGAGGACTCCGGGGGAGAAGCGTCTGATTGAGCGCGCGCGCTCCGGGCAGTCGCCCACGGCGACGAAGGGAGCCCTCATGATCATCATCGGACTTCTCCTGCTGCTCGCCGCCGGAGCCTTCACCGGTCTGCTCATCGCCGACAACGCCTCCGGTGGCCCGAACTACGACGCCACGATCTTCGACAACACCCTGGCGACGGTGAACACGCTGGGCGCCTTCCTCGCCGGCATCGGCATCGCGCTGGTCCTCGGCCTGGCCCTGGCGCTGATCTTCGGCGGCATGGCCCGCCGCCGGCGCGCGAGGGTACGGGGTCGGCGAGCCCCCTACCGCGGGCCGGAGAAACCGCCGGGCGAGGAGATCCATGCCGAGCCGGCGGCGGGCGACGAAAGGACCCGGGACCGGTACCCCGACGACGGAAGGGACCCCGACAGGCGATGACGACGACGGAGACCTTCGGGGCGAGCGGACGGACCGTCGTCATCAAGCGGGCCGACAAGGAGATCTTCCCCGGCGACGGCATCACGAAGAAGGATCTGGCCGAGCACTACCGCAGGGTCGCCCGACGCATGTTGCCCCACCTCCGCGGTCGTCCGCTCATGCTCGAACGGCATCCGGACGGGGTCGGCGGCGGTCGCTTCATGCAGAAGGAAACGCCCGACCACTTTCCGGAGTGGATCCACCGGGCCGAACTGCCCAAGGAGGGCGGCACCGTCACCTACCCGGTCTGCGACGACCTGGCCACCCTGCTCTACCTCGCCGACCAGGCGTGCGTCACTCCGCACCGGTGGCTCTCCAGGGCCGACCGCCCTGACCGGCCCGACCGGCTGGTCTTCGACCTCGACCCGCCGGGGGACGACTTCGAGCAGGTCAGGGAGGCGGCGGCTCTCGCGCACGAGCTGTTCGACGAGTTGGAGCTCCCGACGCTCCTGATGACGACGGGCTCGCGCGGTCTGCACGTGGTGGTCGCCCTCGACCGCCGTGCCGGCTTCGACGAGGTCCGCGCGTTCGCCCGCGACGTCGCCGGGCTCCTCGCCGACCGGCACCCCGACCGGCTCACCACGGCGGCACGCAAGCAGGCTCGCGGAGACCGGCTGTACCTCGACGTCCAGCGCAACGGCTACGGCCAGACCGCCGTCGCCCCCTACGCGGTACGCGCCCTGCCCGGCGCCCCCGTCGCGACCCCCGTGAGCTGGGCGGAACTGGACGATCCGCGCCTCACCGCCCGCCGCTGGACCGTCGCCACGATCGGTGACCGCCTCGCGGAGGGCGACCCCTGGCGGGAGGCACCCCGCCGCGGCCGCTCCCTCACCGCGGCCCGCCGCAGGCTCGCGAAGCTGACCTAGGGGGTGTCTGATGCATGGGGTCCCCCCCAGGCCCGCAGGGCCTGGGGGACGCCTCGCAATGCGGAGGAGGGCGCCATGGCGGAGCCATGGCAACCGACGACAACGCGGCGAGGCGCGGCACCAGGGCCCGCGAGCCCGGCATGATCCGAACGAGAGGCCCAAGGGCCTGTCGTTCAACAGGTGCTCCCGGGGCAGGTGGGCGGGGCCCGCCCGTACGGGAGCCCGTGACGCGGTCCGGATCTTCGTGGCTTCCGCCAGTACGACGGCCCGCCCCCGTACGGGAAGACTGCCCGTCAGAAACCGCTCCCCGCACCGGAGATGGGGCCATGGCCGAGGTCGTGACGCGGTACACGGGAGGGACCCCGGAGATGGGCACGCAGCAGTACGACGAGATCGGCGAGGCGTTCGAGGGGTTGAAGGCCCTGCCGATGGTCCGGTACGGAGAGGTGCCCAGCTTCCTGGGCATGGTCGGGGACGTACGCGGGAAGTCCGTGCTCGACCTGGCCTCCGGCACGGGCTTCTACAGCAGGGAGTTCAGGCGGCGCGGCGCCGCCGATGTGCTCGGGGTCGACATCTCCGGCGAGATGGTGTCCGTGGCACGACGTCTTGAGGAGCGCGATCCGCTGGGCGTCCGTTACGAGGTGGGCGACGCGGCCGAACTGCGTCCGCTCGGCCGGCGTTTCGACGTCGCCGTGGCGGTGCAGCTGCTCAACTACGCGCAGGACATCGCCGCCATGGAGCGGATGTGCCGCAACGTGCACCGCAATCTGGCGCCCGGCGCCGAGTTCCTCCTGTTCGTGCAGTCGCCCGACTACGACTTCGACGGGCCGTCCCTGGCCAAGTACGGCTTCGTCACCGAGCTGACCGGGGAGCAGGCCGAGGCGGGGCCCCGGGTGCGGACCACCGCGCTGCTCGACCCGCCGGTCACGATCGTCAGCACCCTCCCGCGGCGCGAGGTCTACGAGAAGTCCCTGGAGGCGGCCGGCTTCCGTGAGCTGACCTGGGTCCCTGTGGAGGTCTCCGAGGCCGGCGTGGACGCCCTGGGCGCGGACTTCTGGGCGGACGCCCTCGCCAACCCGCCGCTGGAGATGCTGCGCTGCCGGGCCTGAACTCCGAGCGGTCCTGACCGAGGTCGCCGAAAGGGCCGGGCCCGTCGGCTGGCGGACCCGGCCCCGCGGAGTGCGGTCGGCGACGGCTCAGACGCGGTCGGCCGCGATCAGAACGTACTGGAAGGAGCCGTCCTTGTAGGAGTTGATGAACGCCTCCTCGATGCCGGTGACAAGGGACGAGGTGGCGCGCAGCTCCCAGTACGGCAGGGTGTCCGGCGTCAGGTCGATGACGGCCTGCGGCACGAGACGGTTGTCGGCCATCGCCCGCAGGTACTCGCGGCGGGAGTGGATGTTGCACTCGAAGTGGGCGTTGATCTGGGAGACCCACTTCGAGGGCTGGCCGTAACGGGGGTTCCAGCAGCCGGTGATGGTGACGTAGCGGCCGCCGACCGCGAGGACGCGGGAGTGCTCGGAGAACAGGTCGTGCAGGTCGACGTACATGCTCGACTCGTTGTTCCACGAGCCCGCGGCCTGGCCCGTCTCGAACGGCATGTCGAGCATGTTGCACACCTGGGAGTGGACATGGGCGTCGATGCCGAGGTCCTTGGCGCGCTGGTTGCCGAAGTCGGCCTGCTTGGCGGAGAGGGTGACGCCCTCGACCTTGCAGCCGAAGCGCTGGTGGGCCATGACCATCGAACCGCCGCGGCCGCAGCCGGCGTCCACGAGGGTGTCGTCACGCCCGATGGAGCCGAGGTGGTCCAGGAGGACCTCGGCCTGCGCGGACTCCAGGCGGTGCAGCTCGGCGATCAGCTTCTTCTCGTACTCGCTGTCCTCGGTGTCCCCGAGGGCCGCGTGGTCGACGTCGCCGATGCCGTAGTGGTGGTGGTAGAGCCCGTCGACATCACCCAGGCGCAGGTTCACCGGCCGGGCCTCCGCGTTCCAGTAGCGGGCGATGTCCCCCTGGTACGGGGTCGCCGGCGAGGGGACGAAGGCGGAGGTGTCGTTGACGGTGCTGTACTCGGTGCTGGTCACAGATAAATCCATTTCTTACCAGAAATCGGGCAGGCTGTAGCGATAGGTGTTGGTCTGGTGCCAGTAGTGGTTGCCGTCGACCCATACGGCCACGCCGCGCAGGAAGCGCAGCACGGTCGGGACGGGGCAGGCGGCGGCGAGGTCGGCGGCGGCGGCTTCGAAGTCGCGCATGAGGTCGTTGTGGACCTCGACGGCCTTCAGGTAGCCCTCCTTGTCGGAGACGCCCTCGCGTTCGGCGATCACCACGGGCAGGTTCAGGTGCTTGCCGGGACTGGCGAGTTCCTTCGTGTACGAGTACAGGTCGTTCACGATGGTGGTGGCGTTCCCGGCGAGTGCGAGGACCCGCTGCATGGCCGGCTGGGCGTGCAGGTCCGCGGGGAGTTCGTAGCCGCCGACGGTGTCGGTGATGGTGGGGCAGGGACGGAAGTTGTTGAACTGCCGCATCGCCAGGTACTCCCAGACCTCCGGCACGTGGTCCGTCTCCGACCAGGCGGCCTCGGCGAGGTACCCCAGGTGCAGTCGGGCCATGTCGTGCCGGAACCGGTCGGCCTGGGAGGGGGTGGACTGCCGGACGAAGTAGTCCATGGCGGAGCGGTAGGCGCGCCGCGGGGCGTCCGCCCGCAGCGACTCCGCCCACGCCGGCTGGTACTCCCTCGTCGTGTGCAGGGGGTCGAGCGCGGTGTGCGCGAGGAGCAGGCGGCCGCCGAGTCCGACGGGCGAACCGCCGTGGTCCTCGCAGTAGCAGTCGTCGACGGCGTTCTCGGCGACCATCAGACGAGTGGCGACCATCAGGTGCTCGGTGCTCGGGGCGTCCGGGTGACAGGCGACCATGTAGCGCCCGACGGAGAAGCCGTCGAACTCGCCCTCCCAGTCGTCGGGGTAGAGCTGGACCTCGTCCAGGGCCCAGGACTTGATCCGGCGGCTGACCTCGTCCACCCGTACCGGATCGGGGTCCGGTACGGGGTGGAAGTAGAGGCCGGGAATGGGTCGCCCCTCCACCGGCGCCTCGGGGGCCGGAGGCTCCGGCGTCTCGGGGCGCGGTGCCAGGGACAGACTCGTCGTGCCGAGCCCGCTGGGGCCGCCCAGGATCCACCCCGGGTCGGAGTGACCGGCGGCTGCGGGCAGGCTCGACTGCAGAGGGGAAAGCCCGGGTTCGGGCATCCGTGACTCCTTGGTGAGGGATGGGCTGGGCGGCGACAGGCGCGGCTGGGGTCTTTCGTTTGGATCAGGCCGGATCAGGGAGCGGGGTCCGGTGCATGGGGTCTCCCCAGGCCCGCAGGGCCTGGGGGACGCCTCGCGAGGCGGAGGAGCCCGGCATGATCCAGACGAGAGGCCCTAGTCGCGCCTGCGGGCGATCTGCACGTTCTCCAGGACGCCGAGCGCGTTGGGCACGAGGATGGCGGCGGAGTAGTACGTGGTGACGAGGTACGACATGATCGCCTGCTCGCTGATGCCCATGAAGCGCACCGAGAGGCCCGGCTCGTACTCCTCGGGCAGTCCGGTCTGGCGCAGGCCGATGACGCCCTGGTTGTCCTCGCCGAGACGCATGGCGAGGATCGAGCTGGTGTTCTCCTTGCTGATGGGGATCTTGTTGCAGGGCAGGATCGGGACGCCCCGCCAGCCCAGCACGCGGTGTCCGTCGAGCTCGACGGTGTCCGGGTAGAGCCCGTGGGCGTTCCACTCGCGCCCGATCGCCGCGATCGTCCGCGGGTGGGCGAGGAAGAGCTTGGTGCCGCGGCGGCGGCAGAGGAGCTCGTCGAGGTCGTCCGGGGTGGGCGGGCCGGAGTGGGTCTGGATCCGCTGCTTGAAGTCGGCGTTGTGGAGCAGGCCGAACTCCCGGTTGTTGATGAGCTCGTGCTCCTGGCGCTCGCGGAGCGCCTCGATCGTCAGCCTGAGCTGCTCCTCGGTCTGGTTCATCGGGCCGTTGTAGAGGTCGGCGACCCTCGTGTGGACCCGCAGCACGGTCTGCGCGACGGAGAGTTCGTACTCGCGCGGCTTGAGTTCGTAGTCGACGAAGGCGCCGGGCAGCTCGACCTCGCCGGTGTGGCCGGCCGACATCGCGATCTCGGCCTCGCCGTGCCGGTTCTGACGCTGGAGCGGGAGCGCGCTGAACTCCTGGATGTGGGCCTGGAGGGCCGGTGCCGAGGCCATGACGGCGGCGAACTCGGCGCGGGAGAGGGTGAGCAGTGTGCCCGAGGTCTCGGCGGTGGCGGTGTAGTCCCATCGGGCGTCGGCGTCCAGAAGGGCGTTCTCACCGAACCGGTCGCCGTCGGCGAGCACCGCAACGGCCACCTCGTCCCCGTACTTGCCCACGGAGGTCTGGTTGATCCGGCCGTGCGCGATCAGGTGGATCTGGTCGGCGGGCTCGCCGCGCACGACCAGCACCTCGCCGGCGCTGAAGTCGCGCTGGGCGCACCGTCCGGCGAGGGCGTTCAGCACCTCCTCGTCCTCGAAGCCGCGCAGCAGGGCGAGTTCACCGAGCTCGCGCGGGATCACCCGGACGTGGGCACCGTCCTGGACGAACTCGATGTGCCCGTCACCGACGGTGTAGCTCAGTCGTCGGTTGACGCGGTAGGCGCCGCCCTTGGTCTCCACCCAGGGGAGCATCCGCAGCAGCCAGCGGGAGCTGATCTCCTGCATCTGCGGGGCGGACTTGGCCGTGGTGGCGAGGTTCCGGGCGGCGGCGGTGCTGAGGCTGGACTGCTTCGGCGTATCGGGCTGTAGGTCGGGGCTGATGTCGACGGTCATGGGTCTTGCTCACCTTCGCAGGGGGGCGGTGACCGGCGACGCACGGGTGCGCCGGTCAGTGAAGAGGAGAAAGGGGAGGGAACGAAAGGAGGTGGAGGGATCGCCCTCTGGGATCCGTCCGGATCCGGGGGAACAGTAATGGCCGGTTCGCCGGGTATACCGCATCAGATCGGGGGCATTAACTCGAAACGGCGATCTTGCTCCGCGCGAGGTTTAGCCACGTGAACCACGACATTCGGACGGCATGGCCGAGAGGCCACGGCGGGCGGCTGCGCCATGGTCGGGTCCGCTCCGCCGGGGAGCCAGTTCAGTTGATCCCATAGGGTGTAAAGCGGTCTCCACGGCGAAATACGTGACTAATCGGGCTAGATTCGGCTTTCAGCCGACCGAGAGGCAGGACATGCCGAACGCCGACGCCCGTACGGACACCGCCGCCACGGGATCCCCGCCCACGGCCAAGCTGACGCTCGTCACACTGACCGCGATGGTCGTCGGGTCGATGGTGGGAGCCGGTGTCTTCTCGCTGCCCCGGCGCTTCGCCCAGGAGACGGGTGTCGCGGGCGCGCTGATCGCCTGGGCGATCGCCGGATTCGGCATGCTGATGCTCGCGTTCGTCTTCCAGACGCTCGCGGTGCGCCGGCCGGACCTGGACGCCGGTGTCTACGCGTACGCGAAGGCCGGATTCGGCGAGTACCTGGGCTTCTTCTCGGCCTTCGGCTACTGGGCGAGCGCCTGCGTCGGCAACGTGACGTACTGGGTGCTCATCATGTCGACGATCGGCGCCATCGCACCGGCGCTCGGCGAGGGCGACACCGCCCTCGCCATCGTCCTGTCCTCGGCCGGACTGTGGGCGTTCTTCCTGCTCATCCGGCGGGGGGTGAAGGAGGCCGCCGCGATCAACCGGATCGTGACCGTGGCCAAGGTCGTGCCCATCATCGTCTTCGTCATCATCGCGCTGTTCTACTTCGAGCCGTCCGTCTTCGCCGACAACTTCGGCGGCGCGGACTACGCGGGCTCGCTCTTCAACCAGGTCCGCGGCACCATGCTCGCCGCCGTCTTCGTCTTCCTCGGCGTCGAGGGCGCCAGCGTGTACTCACGGCATGCCAAGCGCCGCGAGGACGTGGGCCGGGCGACCGTCCTGGGCTTCCTCAGCGTGTTCTCCGTCTTCGCCTCGGTGACCATCGTGTCGTACGGCATCATGCCGATGAGCGAGATCGCGGAACTGCGCCAGCCCTCCATGGCGGGCGTCCTGGAGGCCGCCGTCGGCACGTGGGGGCAGGTCTTCGTCAGCGTCGGCCTCATCGTCTCCGTGCTCGGCGCCTATCTCGCCTGGACCCTCATGGCCGCAGAGGTGCTCTTCGTGGCGGCCAAGGACAAGGACATGCCCCGCTTCCTGGGACGCTCCAGCGGTGACGACGTGCCGGTCCCGGCCCTGCTGATGACCACGGCCCTCAGCCAGGTCGTCCTGGTCGTCACGGCCTTCTCGGACGACGCGTTCAACTTCGCCCTTGACCTCACCAGCTCGCTCAGCCTGATCCCGTTCCTGCTGGCCGCCGCCTTCGCCGTGAAGATCGCCCTGCGGCCCCGGCAGGAGGGCGTGACGGGGACGAGTACCCGGCGGGAGCTGGTCGTGGGCGTCCTCGCCACGGTGTACACGGCGTTCCTGCTGTACGCGGCCGGGCTCAAGTTCGTCCTCGTCTCCTTCATCATCTACGCCCCCGCGACCTACCTCTTCGTCAAGGCCAGGCGCGAGCAGGGCAGACAGCTCTTCTCCCCGCGCGAACTGGTGATCCTGGGTGTCTCGGTCGCCGGCGCCGTCCTGGGGATCGTGGCCCTCGGGGCCGGCTGGATCAGCCTCTGAGCCCCCTCCGTCCCCTCCCGGCCCCCGTCCCCCGCTCCCCCGTACCGAAAGGCCCCGCATGACCAGCAACGACGCTTCCGCCACGCCGGCGCTCGGCGTGTACTCCGAGGTCGGACGGCTCCGCAAGGTCCTCGTCTGCTCCCCGGGGCTCGCCCACCGGCGGCTGACCCCGACGAACTCGGACGACCTGCTCTTCGACGACGTGATGTGGGTGGAGAACGCCCAGCGCGACCACGCCGACTTCGTCGACGAGCTGACACGGCGGGGCGTCGAGGTCGTGGAGCTCCACCGGCTGCTCGCCGATACCATGGCGATCCCCGAGGCCAGGGCCTGGCTCCTCGACCGCAAGATCGTCGCCAACGAGGTCGGCCTCGGGCTGATCGACGACACCCGCGCCTTCCTCGACTCCCTCGCGCCGCACGAGCTGGCCGAGTACCTCATCGGCGGCCTGTCCACGGCCGACCTGCCCGACGCGTTCCGCTCCGGATACGTCTCGCTCGCCCGCGAGGCCACCGGGGCCCGCGAGTACCTGATGCCGCCGCTGCCGAACACGCTCTACACCCGCGACACCACCTGCTGGCTGTACGGCGGGGTGACCCTCAATCCGCTGTACTGGCCCGCCCGGCACGGCGAGACCCTGCTCATGAAGGCGGTCTACGGCTTCCACCCCGACTACAAGGACGCCACCGTCTGGTGGGGCGACCCCGAGCAGGACTGGGGCCAGGCCACCTTCGAGGGCGGCGACATCATGCCGGTGGGCAACGGCGTCGTCCTCATGGGCATGAGCGAACGCACCTCCCGCCAGGCCATCACCCAGGTCGCGGCCTCCCTGTTCCGCAACGGCGCCGCCGAGCACGTCATCGTCGCCGGCATGCCGAAGCTGCGCTCCGCGATGCACCTGGACACCGTCTTCACCTTCGCCGACCGCGACATCGTCACGCTCTACCCGAAGATCATGGACGCGGTCCACACCTTCTCCCTGCGGCCCGGCGACAAGGCACCCGGTGTCGAGATCACCGACGAGGGCGACACCCGCTTCGTCGACGTGGTCGCCAAGGGCCTCGGTCTTCCCCAGCTCCGGGTGATCGAGACCGGCGGCGACGTGTACGCCTCGGAACGGCAGCAGTGGGACAGCGGCAACAACGCCGTGGCCCTCGAACCCGGGGTCGTCTTCACGTACGACCGGAACACCCAGACCAACACGCTGCTGCGCGAGGCGGGTGTCGAGGTCATCACCATCGTCGGTGCCGAACTCGGCCGGGGGCGCGGCGGCGGCCACTGCATGACCTGCCCGCTGATCCGCGACGCGGTCGAGTTCTGACGCCTCTCGCACCGCTACGGAACCGGCCACCCCCGTGGAGGGGGTGGCCGGTTCGGCGTTGCGGTCGGCCGGATCAGGCCGTCGCCGCGGGGCCCGCGAGCTGCTCGGCGAGCTCCCGTTCGCTCTCCTCCGAGAGCGAGGTCGTGAGCACGGTTCCGCCGAACTCCTCCATGGCCGCGGCGAACTTGTCCTCGGTGACCTTCGAAGCCATGATCACGACGGCCGACGAGCCCGGTTCCAGCAGCGACCGGACCTTGTCCCGGAACGTGTTGTCGACGCCCATCTGGTTCAGTTTGCCGATGAGCCCTCCGACGGCGGCACCCACGACGCCGATCCCCGGCGTGAGGATGATCATGCCGAAGACCATCCCCCAGAGGGCTCCGGCGGTGGCCGAGAGGGCTACCTGCCCCTCTCTCCTGGCCGGGGTGTCCACGTGCGTCTCGCCGTCGGCGTCCACGGTGACGACGGCGATGCCGGTCAGTTCGACCACATGGCCGCGTTCGAGCTCCTGGACCGTGGCGAAGACCCGGTTCGCGACGGCGCGATCGTCGTAGCCGAGCACGATGAGTTCGGACATCTCGCTCTCCTCCTGTGTCAGTACCGCTGCGCTTTGACGAGCTTGGGGGTGAGAACCGGCTCGGCGGGCTGCCTGCTGATGACCAACGGCTGCGCGCGCTCGCCCGGTTCGAGGTCCTCGGCACCGGCGAACTGGGTCTCGACGACCTTGCCCGAAGAGTCGAGGAAGTCGACCTGCGCGGCGTAGGAGGCTTCCTCGTCCGTCTTGTTGGTGATGGTCAGGAGGACGGTCAGGAAGCCTGCGGTGTCCGCCCGGGGCTTGCCGGTCATCGCGACCTCGCCCAGCGCGTTGCCGCGGCCCTCCACGCCCTTCAGGGCGTCCTCGGCCGCCTGGCGCGAACGCTCGATCTCCGTCCCGATAGATGCCTTGCGCGACGCCTCCCGGGCGGACGCCGAGGCCGCCGCCGAAGAGGCGGACGCACGAGCGGATTCGACGGCCTCCGCGGCCGACGAGGCGAGCGCGGAGGGCGGCTCGCCCGAGAAGCCGGCCGTGTCGGGGGCCGTGGGGCGTGGGCTGAGGGCGGGGGCGCCGGTGTCGTCGTTCCCGGTGTCACAGGACACGAGGCCGACCGCGCCGAGGGCGGTGACGACGACGGCGGCCGCCGCGCTCATCGCCCGGGCGCGGGCCGACCGCCGCGCGCCCACCGATGTGGGGTTCACAGGATGTGTCCTCTTCTCGTCTTCTCGTCTTTCGTGCATCGGCATGGGGTCAGTAGCGCAGGACGCCGGCGATGCGGTCCATGTCCAGCAGGGTGTCGTCGCGTACGAACTGGACCTCGGCCCCGGTGTCGAGGGCCCGCTCGACGATCTCGTCGACCATGTCGTCCCGTGCCTCGGCCTCGGAGGGCTCCGCGGGTTCGAGGTGGCCACCGTGGTCGCGTACGACGGTCCGGTAGTGGTCCTCGACGGCGAGCAGCCGGATCCGGCCCTCCTTCACGGCCTGCCACACCTCGTCGATCCCGCCGGCGAACTCGCGCCGGCCGCGGGCTGCGTCGAGCTCGGCCACGACCGTGGTCGCCGCCGCGGCCTCACGGGCGGTACGGGCGGGCTCGACGGCCTCCCACACCGCGGGCGCGGGTCCCCGCGCGAGCCCGCCGCGCCGGACGGGTGTCGTGCCGGGCTGCAGCGGGCCGGTGTCGTCGAGGAGCGCGAGGGCGGCGGGTTCACCGACCACGTACAGCGGCCGCGGCCGGGAGGCGAGGACCGCGCGCAGCGCCTGGTGCGCCTCGCGCAGGAAGCGGCGGGTGGCCTCGTCCTGATACGTGCTGGGGAGGTCTCCGACGCGTTCCTCGCGTTCGGCGTCCGGGTCGTCGAGGTCGCGGGTGAACGGGAAGCCGTCTCCGGTGTGTTCGGTGACCCGCTCGGGGCCGCCGCTCCACAGGGAGACACGGTCGGCCGCCACGGTGAGGGTCCAGGAGGGCTGTTCGGCGGCTTGGGCGGCGACGAGGTTCCGGGTGAGGAAGGTGTCGGCGAGGACGACGCGTTCGGGGACGGTTCTCGCCACCGACCACACGTAACGCTCCCCCGGGGCGACGAAGATCACCAGGCCGTCCTCGGCGTGCGCGAGGTCGATCTCGGCCACCGCCCGGCGCAGCTGGTCCAGGACGTCGGCGCGCCGCTCGCGGGTCACCGCCGGATCGTCGTGGATCGCCTTCTCGGCCGCGGCCACGAGGTTGCGCAGGCGTACGGGGTCCTGGGCGTTGTCCGGTTCGCGGCGGTGCGTGGGCATCAGGAGGGACACGGCGGGATAGGGGCGGGGCTGTCGCAGCTTCGCGAGCACGTCACTGCTGAGGACGGGGTCCATGAGGAAGCCTTCCTGGCGGGTTCCGGCGGTTCTGCGGGCGCGACCGATCAGCGGGGACCGGCGAGCTGGTCGGTCAGCTCCTTCTCGTCCTCGTCGCTGAGCGAGGTCTTGAGGACGGTGCCGCCGTGCGGCCGCATGGCCACGGTGAACTTGTCGTCGGTGATCTTCGAGGCCATGATCACGACGGCGGCCGACCCGGGCTTGAGAAGGTCCTCCACCTGCCGGCGGAACCCTTCGTCGACTCCGGACTTGCTCAGCTTGCCGACGAGCCCGCCGAGGGCGGCCCCGGTGAGGAGCCCGACCCCGGGCAGCAGGAAGAGGATGCCGAAGATCGTTCCCCACAGGGCCCCGGAGGCGGCGGAGACGCCGACGATCCGGCTGCTGGTGTCGACGTGGGTCCCGCCGTCGGCGTCCACGGAGACCACGGCGAGTCCGTTCAGGTGCACCACGTAGTCCCGTTGCAGGTCCTGGACCGTGGCGAAGGCCTGTGCGGCCACCTCCGGGTCGTCGTATCCGATGACGATCAGCTCTGCCATTCCCGTCTCCTGTCGCAACGGCGCGCCATAAAACGCCATCTTGTCCCGATATGGGAAGGGTCGCGACTCGGTGACTTCCGGGGAGGCGCACGGACGGCGCACCGCGTGACGCGTGCTTGGCCGGGGGCCTCACAGGGTGCCCAGGGCCGCTGTGTGACCGGTGTTACGGACCATGATCGGCCTGGTTGACACAGGTGTAACGGGCATTCCGTACGGTCGGGGCTCGAACGGTTCCACAGAGAGGCGCCCCGGTGACCCCACAGGACACGCCGGCCCCCCCGGCCGCTACGGCCGATCAGGTGCGGACCGTCTGCTCGTACTGCGGTGTGGGGTGCGGACTGCTCCTCGACATCGGCGCGGGGCCCGACGGACGCCGTACGGTCCTCAGGGCGACGGGCGACAAGGACCACCCCGCCAACCGGGGACGGCTCTGCACCAAGGGCGCCACCACCGCCGACCTGCTCGCCGCACCCGGCCGTCTGGCCACCGCGCTCGTCCGCGAGGAGCGCGGGGCCGCCCCCGTCGCCACCGGCACCGACCGGGCCGTCACGGAGACCGCCCGCCGGCTGCGGGCGATCGTCGACGAGCACGGGCCGGACGCCGTCGCGCTGTACGTCTCCGGCCAGATGAGCCTGGAGGCGCAGTACCTCGCCAACAAGCTGGCCAAGGGCTTCATCGGCACCAACCAGATCGAGTCCAACTCGCGGCTCTGCATGGCGAGCGCCGGGACCGGCTACAAGCTCTCCCTCGGTGCCGACGGCCCGCCCGGCTCCTACGACGACCTCGACAAGGCCGACGTCTTCCTCGTCATCGGCTCGAACATGGCCGACTGCCACCCCATCCTGTTCCTGCGCATGATGGAGCGGGTCAAGGCCGGGGCGAAGCTGATCGTCGTCGACCCCCGGCGCACCGCCACCGCCGACAAGGCCGACCTCTTCCTGCGGATCAGGCCCGGAACGGACCTCGCACTCCTCAACGGGCTGCTGCACCTGCTGCACGAGAACGGGCACACGGATCCCGGCTTCGTGGCCGCGCACACGGAGGGCTGGGAGGCGATGCCGGCGTTCCTCGCCGACTACCCGCCGGCCGAGGTCGCCCGTATCACCGGCATACCCGAGGAGGACATCCGTACCGCCGCCGAGTGGATCGGCACGGCTGCCGAGTGGACCAGCTGCTGGACCATGGGCCTCAACCAGTCCACCCACGGCACCTGGAACACCAATGCCCTGGTCAACCTGCACCTGGCGACCGGCGCGCTCTGCCGCCCCGGCTCGGGCCCCTTCTCCCTGACCGGCCAGCCCAACGCCATGGGGGGACGCGAGATGGGCTACATGGGCCCCGGCCTCCCCGGACAGCGCTCGGTCCTGGTCGCCGAGGACCGGGCCTTCACCGAGGAGCTCTGGGACCTGCCGCCCGGAACGATCCGCGCGGACGGCTCCGGGCAGGGCACCGTCGACCTCTTCCGGCGCATGGCGGACGGTGAGATCAAGGCCTGCTGGATCATCTGCACCAACCCGGTCGCCTCGGTCGGCAACCGTGCCACCGTCGTCGAGGGCCTGCGGGCCGCCGAGCTCGTCATCACGCAGGACGCGTTCGCCGACACCGAGACCAACGCGTACGCGGACGTCGTCCTGCCCGCCGCCCTCTGGACCGAGACCGAGGGCGTCCTCATCAACAGCGAACGCGGTCTCACCCTCACCCGGCCGGCCGTCGACCCGCCCGGCGAGGCCCTCGCCGACTGGCGGATCATCGCCCGGATCGCCTGCGCGATGGGGTACGAGAAGGCGTTCGCGTACGACAGTGCCGAGGAGGTCTTCGAGGAGATCAGGCGCGCGGGGAACCCGAAGACCGGCTACGACCTCGGCGGGGTGTCGTACGAGCGGCTGCGGGCCACCCCCGTCCAGTGGCCCGCGGCGGCCGGGGGCCCCGCCCGCAACCCGATCCGGTACGTGGCCGGCGACGGCACCGGGCCCGTCTTCCCCACGGCGAGCGGCCGGGCCGTCTTCCACGCCCGGCCGCACATCGACCCCGCCGAGATGCCCGACGACGCCTATCCGTTCCTCCTCAACACCGGCCGGCTCCAGCACCAGTGGCACACCCTCACCAAGACGGGGAAGGTCGCCAAGCTGAACAAGCTGAACCCGGCGCCGTTCGTCGAACTGCATCCGGAGGACGCGGTGCGGCTCGGCATCGCGGAGGGCGACCCCGTGGAGATCGCCTCGCGGCGCGGCAGGGCCGTACTCCCGGCGGTGGTCAGCGACCGGGTCGCGCCGGGCGGCTGCTTCGCCCCCTTCCACTGGAACGACCTGTTCGGCGCGGAGCTGTGCGTCAACGCCGTCACCAACGACGCCGTCGATCCCCTCTCCTTCCAGCCCGAGCTGAAGGTGTGCGCGGTGGCCCTGACGAAGTCGGCCGTCCCGGCGGCTCTCGTTCCGGCCTCCGTGGCACCCGCGCAGGTCGCCCCCCTGACGACCGGGGTGGTGATCCCGAGCGGCGGCCCGGCGGCCGGGCACGCCGCCGCCTTCGGGCTCGAACCGGCCCCGCCGCCCGTCCTGACCGCCGAGGAGCGGCAGTACCTCGTCGGCTTCCTCGCCGGACTGCAGACGGGAGCGCCGGGAGTGCCCGTCCTGCCGTCCGGCGCGCCGTTCCGCGAGGACCACGCCCGCTGGGTGAACGGGGTCCTGGCCGGCCTGTACTCCCGCACGCCCCAGGCCCCCGCGACCGGTGGCACCGGCACGACGGGCCGGGAGGTCGTCGTGCTGTGGGCCTCGCAGACCGGCAACGCCGAGGACTTCGCCGCCGCCACCACCGAGCGGCTGCTCTCGGCGGGCCACCGGGCGGCGCTCGCGGGTATGGACGAGACCGACCTCGGGGCGCTGCCGCCCGCCGCCGATCTGCTGCTGATCACCAGCACGTTCGGGGACGGGGACGCGCCCGACAACGGCTCCGGGTTCTGGGACGCGCTCGCCGCTCCCGACACCCCCCGCCTGGACGGGCGCCGCTATGCCGTGCTCGCGCTCGGGGACTCCTCGTACGGCGACTTCTGCGGGCACGGACGGCGTCTCGACCGTCGCCTCGACGAACTCGGGGGCGTCCGGCTCGCTCCCCGTACCGACTGCGAACCCGACTTCGAGACGTCCGCCCTCGCCTGGCTCGACCAGGTCCTCGCCGGGCTCTCCGACGCCCCACCGACTCCCCCGGAGGCGCCGAGCCCGGTCTCCCCGGCCCTCGTACGGCGGTCCGCGCCCGCCGCCACGCCCGCCCGGCTCGTCGGGAACCGGCTGCTCAGCCTGCCGGGCGCGGGCAAGGAGGTCCGCCGGTTCACCTTCGACACGAGCGGGAACGGGACGCCACTCGGCTACGAGAGCGGGGACGCCCTCGGCGTGCGGCCCGTGAACTGTCCGGATCTGGTGGCCGAGTGGCTGGCCGTCACCGGTCTCGACGCGGGCGCGGAGGTGGAACTCCCCGGTCTCGGCCGGGTTCCCTTCGGCGAGGCGCTGCACCGCCACCTCGACATCACCCGGGTCTCACCCGGACTCCTCGACTTCGTGACCGAACAGACCGGCGACCGGGACCTGAAGCGGCTCCTGCGGCCCGACAACAGGGACGGGCTCGCCCAGTGGACCTGGGGCCGGCAGGCCGTGGACGTCCTCGCCGAGCACCCGGTCCGTGCCGCCGCGCAGGAGTGGGCGGACGTGCTGGGCCGGCTCAAGCCGCGCCTGTACTCGATCTCATCCAGCCCGCTCACCGACCCGCACCGGGTGTCCCTGACCGTCTCCGTCGTCCGCTACGAGAACCATCACGGCCGTCCCCGCAAGGGGGTCTGCTCACCCTTCCTCGCCGATGCCGAAACCGGCGCCGAGGTACCCGTGTTCGTGCAGCGCGCCCCGCGGTTCCGGCCTCCGGCGGATCCCACGACCCCGATGGTGATGGTCGGCCCCGGCACGGGCGTGGCGCCCTTCCTCGGCTTCCTCGAAGAGCGCCGGGCGCTCGGCCACCGGGCGCCGAACTGGCTGTTCTTCGGCGAGCAGCACCGCGCCACCGACTTCTACTACGAGGAGGAGCTCACGGCCCTCCTCGCCGACGGCACCCTGGACCGCCTCGACACGGCCTTCTCCCGCGACCAGCGCGCCAAGGTCTACGTACAGGACCGGATGCGGGAGCACGGACCGCAGCTGTGGTCCTGGCTCAGGGACGGCGCGCACTTCTACGTGTGCGGGGACGCGGCCCGGATGGCGAAGGACGTCGACCGGGCGCTGCGCGACATCGCCGTCGCCCACGGCGGTCTGGACGAGGAGGCGGCGGGCGTGTACGTCAAGCAGCTGGCCGCTGACAGGCGGTACGTCCGGGACGTGTACTAAGGGTGTGTTGCCGATCAGGCCGGGCTGATCGGCAAGAGACCCCCTAGGGCCCCGCGGCCGGGGCAGCGTCACCCGCTTGCCGGTCCTCAGGTTGAGGCTAATGTCGATATATGGCCATATGCACGCCCTCGATCCCAGCGGCTCGCGGAGGCGGCGGGACGGGAGCGTACGGAAGGAGCCTCCCATGACCCGTACATTGCGCGGCGCGATAGCCCTGGCCGGAGCGACGGCCCTCTGCCTGGGAGCGGTGGCGACCAGCGGGGCGACCCAGCCGGCGTCGGCGGCTCAGGGCGAGGTGAGGATCGGCCTCCTGCTTCCGGAGAGCAAGACCACGCGGTACGAGAAGTTCGACCGGCCGTACATCGAGGCCAAGATCAAGGAACTGGCACCGGACGCCCAGATCGACTACTACAACGCCGCCGAGAGCGCCACCACCCAGCAACAGCAGGTGAACACGGCGCTCGCCAAGGGCGACAAGGTCCTCATCCTGGACGCCGTGGACGCGAAGTCGATCCAGTCGTCCGTGGAGAAGGCCCGGGACGCGGGCGTGAAGGTCGTCGCGTACGACCGTCTCGCGCAGGGCCCGGTCGACGCGTACGTCTCTTACGACAACCGCAAGGTGGGTGAGCTGCAGGGCAAGGCGCTCCTCGACGCGCTCGGCGACAAGGCCGGGAGCGGCCAGATCGTCATGCACAACGGCTCGCCGACCGACCCGAACGCGGCGGAGTTCAAGGCCGGGGCGCACTCGGTCCTGGACGGCAAGGTGAAGATCGGCAAGGAGTACGACACGCCGAACTGGGACCCGAACAACGCCAACCAGCAGATGTCCGGTGCCATCAGCGCCCTCGGCAAGGAAAACATCGTCGGCGTCTACTCGGCCAACGACGGACTGGCCGCCGGCATCTCCACCGCCCTCAAGGCCGCGGGCATGAACGTGCCCCTGACCGGCCAGGACGCCCAGCTCGACGCGATCCAGCGGATCCTGCTCGGCACCCAGACGATCACGGTCGAGAAGCCGTACAAGCCGGAGGCCGACATCGCGGCCACGATGGCCGTCAACCTCGCCGAGGGCAAGGAGCTGCCGGCCGACCTGACGCCCACCACCGTCACCAGCGGCAGCGGCGAGAAGGTCCCGGCCAACCTGCTGACGCCGGTCGTGGTCGACAAGACCAACATCAAGGACACCGTCGTGAAGGACGGCCTCTACACGGTCCAGGAGATCTGCACCCCGACGTACGCCGCGGCCTGCAAGGAGGCCGGACTCCAGTAGCCGCGCGGTCTTCCATCCCGGTGGCGAGGAGGCGGTTCCTGTGCCGGAGTCACCCGTACTCACCCTGAGAGGCGTCTCCAAACGGTTCGGCGCGGTCCAGGCGCTCCAGGGGTTCGACCTGGACGTACACCCCGGTGAGGTGGTCGCGCTCGTCGGCGACAACGGCGCCGGCAAGTCCACCGCCGTCAAGGCGATCGCCGGGGTGAACCCGCCCGACGAGGGCGTCATCGCGTGGGAGGGCAGGCCGGTCTCCATCAACCGTCCGCACGACGCCCAGAACCTCGGCATCGCCACCGTCTACCAGGACCTGGCGCTGTGCGACAACCTCGACGTGGTCGCCAACCTGTTCCTCGGCCGTGAGCTGCGCCGCTTCGGTGTGCTCGACGAGGTCCGCATGGACCAGCGGGCCCGCGAGCTCCTGGACACGCTGTCCATCCGCATCCCGAGCGTCCGCATCCCGGTCGCCTCGCTCTCCGGCGGTCAGCGCCAGACGGTGGCCATCGCCCGCTCCCTGATCGGCGCGCCGAAAGTCGTGATCCTGGACGAGCCGACCGCCGCGCTGGGCGTGGAGCAGACGGCGCAGGTCCTCGACCTGGTCGAGCGGCTCCGTGAGCAGGGTCTCGGCACCATCCTGATCAGCCACAACATGGTGGACGTGATGGCGGTCGCCGACCGGATCGCCGTGATGCGGCTCGGCCGGAACAACGGCTTCTTCGACAAGCGCTCCACGACCACCGAGGAGATCATCTCCGCCATCACCGGGGCCACCGACAGCGCCGTCACCCGCCGTCAGGCCCGCAGGCGCGCGGAGGAGGAGGAGCGATGAGCCACGACCGAGGCCGCGCCGAACCTCCGGCCGACCCCGCGGGCACCGGCGACGGCACCGGCCAGGAGCCGGCACCGGGTGCCGTGCCCGCCGTCGACACCCGCCTCCTCGTCCGCGAGGAGGGCGTCAAGGGATACCTGGGCGAGTTCCGGCGCAAGATGCGCAGCGGGGAACTGGGATCGCTGCCCGTCGTGCTCGCCGTGATCATCATCTGGACGGTCTTCGGCAGTCTGAACAGCACGTTCCTCTCGGCCCAGAACCTCTCCGACCTCAGTCAGCAGATCGTCGGCACCGGCATGATCGCCGTCGGGATCGTCTTCGTCCTGCTGCTCGGGGAGATCGACCTCTCGGTCGGCTCGGTGAGCGGCCTGTGCGCCGCGATCTTCGCCGTCCTCAACGTCCTGAACGGCATGAACGAGTGGCTGGCGCTCCTGATCGCCATCGCGGGAGGCGCGGTCGTCGGTCTGATCCAGGGCTTCTTCTTCGCGAAGGTCGGCGTCCCGGCGTTCGTGGTCACCCTCGCGGGCAATCTCGCCTGGAACGGCCTGATGCTCCAGGTGCTCGGCACCAGCGGCACGGTCAACATCCCGAGCGAGAGCATCGTCTCCCGGCTCTACACGACGATCTACCACAGTCCGGTCGCCGCCTACGGGACGGCGGCCGTCGGGGTCGCGCTGTTCCTCGCGGCCTCGCTCCTGGACGCCAGGCGCCGCAGGGCCGCCCGGGTGCCGTTCCGTCCGGTGGCCGAGATCGTGCTGCGTACGGTCGTCATCGCCGCCCTCGCCTTCGCCACCGCGTACATCCTCAACCAGTACCAGGGGCTGCCGCTCGCGCTGCTGATCTTCCTGATCCTCCTGGTGCTCCTCGACTTCGTGCTGCGGCGCACCACGTACGGCCGGCGGATCTTCGCGGTCGGCGGCAACATCGAGGGTGCGCGCCGGGCCGGCATCAGCGTGCCGTTCGTCCGGATGTCCGTCTTCTCGATCGCCGGGACCATGGCGGCGATCGGCGGCATCTTCCTGGCGGGCCAGATCCAGTCCGCGAGCCAGACCTCCGGCGGCGGCAACCTCCTGATGAACGTCATCGCCGCCGCCGTCATCGGCGGCACGAGCCTCTTCGGCGGGCGCGGCACGGTCTGGTCCGCCCTGCTCGGCGCGCTGGTGATCGGCTCCATCCAGTCGGGCATGAACATCATGGGCGTCAGCAACGCCGTCCAGTTCATGATCACGGGCTCGGTGCTGCTGGCCGCCGTCGTCGTCGACTCCCTGTCCCGCCGGAGCCAGAAGGCGGCCGGAAGGGCGTGAGCGGAACCTCCGCGCTCAGCCTCCCGAGTCCGGGGAGCCGGGGCCGATCCTCAGTTCGAAATCGCCGTCGTACTTCTCGTGGCCCGCGATCACGGCGAGTTCGACGACCTCCACGCCCACCTCGCCCCGGACGATGAGCGGGTCCTTCCGCAGGTCCCGCATCAGCGCCACGCACATGCCGATCATCACCAGGACGAACGGTGCCGCGACCAGGATCGTGAGGTTCTGCAGGCCCGCGAGGGCGTCGCCCTGACCGTCGCCGATGAGGAGCATGATGGCGGCGACCGCGCCGGTCAGCACGCCCCAGAACACGACGACGGGCCGGGTGGGTTCGAAGGCGCCGCGCTGGGACAGCGTGCCCATGACGATCGAGGCCGCGTCCGCGCCCGACACGAAGAAGATCCCCACGAGGATCATCACCAGGAGGCTCATGGCGCCGGAGATCGGGAACTCCTGGAGCACGGCGAAGAGCTGCCCCTCGGGGGTCGTCTCCCCCACCAGGTCGCCCTGTTCGCTCAGTTTCATCGCCGTACCACCGAAGATCGCGAACCACACCAGGCTGACGGTGCTGGGCACCAGGATGACTCCGCCGACGAACTGGCGGATGGTCCGGCCCCGGCTGATCCTCGCGATGAACATCCCGACGAAGGGCGTCCACGAGATCCACCAGGCCCAGTAGAAGACGGTCCAGCCGCCTAGCCACTCATGGATGTTCGCTCCGCTGGTCGCCTCGGTACGGCCGGCCAGCTGGGGCAGGTCGCCGATGTACGCGGCGATCGAGGTGGGCAGCAGGTCGAGGACGATGATGGTGGGGCCCGCCACGAACACGAAGAGGGCGAGCACCCCGGCGAGCACCATGTTGATGTTCGAGAGCCACTGGATGCCCTTCGCCACACCGGACACGGCGGAGGCGACGAAGGCCACGGTCAGGACCGCGATGATCGCGACGAGCAGCCCGGTGCCGGTCTTCTCCAGCCAGCCCAGCTCCTCGACGCCGCTGCCGATCTGGAGCGCGCCGAGGCCCAGCGAGGCGGCGGAGCCGAACAGGGTGGCGAAGATGGCCAGGATGTCGATGACGCGGCCGGGCGCGCCGTAGGCCCGGCGCTCGCCCATCAGGGGGACGAAGACGGCGCTGATGGTCTGGCGGCGGCGCCGGCGGAACGTGGAGTACGCGATGGCGAGCCCCACGACGGCGTAGATCGCCCACGGGTGGAGCGTCCAGTGGAACAGCGTGGTGGCCATGGCGGTCTGCATCCGCTCCGCCGAGTCGACGGGATGCGTGCCGGGCGGCGGGGCGCCGTAGTGGGCGAGGGGTTCGCTCACGCCGTAGAACATCAGGCCGATGCCCATGCCCGCGCTGAACATCATGGCGATCCATGACACCGTCCGGAACTCCGGGCCCTCGCTCTCCTGGCCGAGCGTGATCCGGCCGTAGCGGCTGATGGCCAGCCAGAGGGCGAAGACGACGAAGCCGGACGCGGCCAGCATGAAGGCCCAGCCGCCGTCCCGGATCAGCCCTTCGAGGAGCCTGCTCGACGTGCTCTCCAGGCTGTCCGTGGCCGTGGCGCCCCAGACGACGAAGGCCACCGTGAGGACGGCGGTGACCCCGAACACGATCCGGTCGGTACGGGCACGACGGTGCTGGTCGGGGCGGCCGGGCAGGTCCGCCGTCACCACCCGCCCTTCTCTGCCGCCGCCCCGCTCGCCGCCCGCCTCGGGGGCGTCCGGCCTCTGATCTTCCCGCAACAGATGACACCTTTCACGGCGGTACGACTGTCTAGAACGATGCGAAATCGGCTGTTCATCGCAAATCTGACGATGCCCTGGTAAGGCAGTACCACAGACGGGGCCGGACTTCGGGGACCAACAGACCTCCGCGGCCGGACCGATGCCCTTCGGCGGGCCGACGTATCCTCGGGCCCCGGGGCACCCCGAACGCGGGGCGGAAGAGGACGGAAGAGGTCGGCACAGGTGGCGGACGGACGCGGGACCGGCTCGACGGCCGAGGGCGGAGGCGCCCGGGCGCGCGGCACGAGGAAGTCCACGGCGGTGCCGGCCC
Source organism: Streptomyces griseoluteus (assembly GCA_000717735.1). Lineage (GTDB taxonomy): Bacteria > Actinomycetota > Actinomycetes > Streptomycetales > Streptomycetaceae > Streptomyces > Streptomyces griseoluteus_A. The sequence continues at coordinate 158,914 of JOBE01000010.1, forward strand.
AGGACGCGGCCCCCCGCCCGGACGCGACCCGCACCCCGGCCCCCGACGCGACCCCGGGCGGGCCGGACGGTGGGCCCGTCCCCGTGCCGCTCGGTACGCGCGCGCGTGAGGCCGTGCTCCAGCGGATCGTCGACCGGCGGTACCCGCAGGGTGCCCGGCTCGTCGAACGGGAGGTCGCCGAGGAGCTCGGCATGTCCCGCGTACCGGTACGGGAGGCGCTGCGCGCGCTGGTCACCGAGGGGCTCCTCGAACTGCTCCCGCACAGCGGCGTACGGGTGCGCCGGCTCGAACGCACCGACGTGGAGCATCTCTACGAGGTGTGGGAACCGCTGGCGGTCCAGGCCTCCCGGCTCGCGGCGCGGGCGTGCGCGGCGGGCGACACCCGGGGTGTCGACGCTCTCCAGGCCACGCTCCGGCAGGCCGAGTCGGCCGCCGCGGCCGACGAGGGGACCCGCGAGGTGGCCGCGCACACGGCGTTCCACGAGTGCGTCGTGGCCATGTCGGGCAATCCGCTGCTCGCCCGCACCCTGGAACAGCTGAGCTGGCAGCTGCGGCTCGTGTTCGGCCTGCGCGAGGAGCCCGCGCACATGCGGGCCCAGCACGCCGAGATGTACCGGCACATCGCGGCCGGGGACACGGAGGCCGCCGCGGCGAGCACCCTGCTGCACGTACGGGACAGCAGGGCCGTCGCGCTGCGCTCGCTCTTCGGCGACGCCTGACCACCTTCGTATACCAGGACGGTCGGCGCCCCTCTCCCGCCTCCGCTTTCAGCACGTGGGCGGGGTTTCCGGAATCCTTCGATCCACATCCTTGTCCGCTGCATGAAGCTTGGTATACAAAACGGGGACGTCGCTGGCATACTCCCGTCCCCTCGAAGGAGACTCCATGCAGCCGTCCCCGTCCTCCTCCGGCGCGCTCTCCCGCCGCACGATGCCGGCCGGTGCCGCCGCGCTCGCCGGCACGACGGCGACGGCGGCCGCCACGGCCGTGCCGGCCCAGGCCGCGATCCCCGCCGCCGGGTCCGGGTCCCTTGCCGGAACCGCGTCCGCCGCCGGGTCCGGAGCCGCCGCGCGGCGCCGCGCGCGGACCGTGGTCTTCCGCGACGTGCGTCCGTTCGGGGCGGCGAAGGCCACGGACCTCGTCGTCGTCGACGGTCTGATCTCGGACGGCCCGGCGCCCCGGGGTGCCGAGGTCGTCGACGGTGACGGCCGGATCGCGCTGCCGTCACTCGTGGACGCTCACATCCATCCCGACAAGACGACCTGGGGCGGCTCCTGGGTGTCGCGCCGGCCCGCGAGCGGCATCGCCGACTACGTCGCCCAGGACGTGGAGCTGTTCCGCAGCCGGCGCAGGTCCGTCGGCGAGCGCGCGTACGGGCTGATGTCCCATGCCGTCTCCCGGGGCACCCGGGCCATGCGCGCCCACGCCGACGTGGCGCCCGCGTACGGCCTGGCCGGGGTGGAGGGCGTGGCCGAGGCCCGTGAGCGGCTGCGCCACGCGCTCGACGTGCAGATCGTCGCCTTCCCCCAGCACGGCGTCATCCGCACCCCGGGTACGGCGGAGCTGCTCGAGAAGGCCGCGCGCGAGGGCCTCATCGACATGATCGGCGGCATCGACCCGATCGGTTTCGACCAGGCGCTCGACGAGCAGCTGGACGTCGTCTTCGGCATCGCGGACCGCCACGGGGTCGGCGTGGACATCCATCTGCACGACCGGGGCGAGAAGGGCATGCGGGCCATACGCGGCATCGTCGACCGTACGCGTGCGCTCTCCCTCGCCGGGAAGGTCACGGTCAGCCATGCCTTCTGCCTGCCGGGCCTGACGGACCGTGAACTCGGTGCGATCGCCACGGACCTGGGGGATCAGGACATCGCCCTGACCACGGTCGCGCCGTCCGACTCCCTGGTCCTGCCGATCGCCCGGCTGCGTGAGCACGGGGTGCGGGTCGGGCTCGGTTCGGACGGTGTGCGCGACTCCTGGAGTCCGTTCGGCAACGCCGACATGATGCACCGCGCGCACATCCTCGGGTGGGTGAGGGACGTGCGCCTGGACGAGGAACTGACGGACTGTTACGAGGTCGCCACGCACGGGGGTTCGGACGTCATGGGCCTGGCGCGCGCCGACTTCGCGGCCGGAGCCCCGGCCGACTTCGTCCTCGTCCGGGGCGAATGCCTGGCGCAGGTGGTGGTGGACATGCCTCGCCGGGACCTGGTGGTGCACGGGGGCGTGGTGGTGGCCCGGGACGGCGAGTTCCTCGGCTGACCGATCCTGACCGTCCCAGACCGTCCCTGACCGCTCACCGACGACCGGCCGGGCACCCCCCTCGGGTGCCCGGCCCGCTGCCTTCTAGAGGTACGGCTGCGTGATCAGCTCGAACGCGTGGCCGGCCGGGTCCTTGAAGTAGACCCCGCGCCCGCCGTGTTCGGTGTTGGTCTCGCCGGGGCGCCGCATCTGCGGGTCGGCCCAGTGCTCGATGCCCTGGTCGCGAAGCCGCCCGCACGCGCGGTCGAACAGCTCCTCGTCGACGAGGAACGCGTAGTGCTGCATCTGGATCTCGACCGGGGGCTCGGCGAACTGGATCAGCACGCCGTCGGCGAGCTGGACGTTGAGGAAGGGCCCCCAGGACGGCGCCTCGGGGAGTTCCAGCAACTCCCGGAAGAACTTCGCCGATTCGTGGCGGTCCTTGGCGGCGATGATGGTGTGGTTGAACGTGACTGCCATGTGGATGACCTCGCTCTGTGATTCGACACGGAAGTGGACTCGCAGTGCTTGAGCACCGGGGTGGTCCGCGCGCCGAACCGCGGGGGTGCCTCCGGGACACCCGCTGAGCGGTCAGTCGTCCACCGGATGGCCCGTCTGTGTGTGGCGTCGAGTCGCCGGTCCGGTGTTCACGTCGAAGGACAGTACGTGATCAAGGCCCGGGCGGCAAGGGGGTGGGAGCACTCCCTTCCGCCTTCTCCGCCACCTCGGGGAGTCCCTGCGCGAAGTATTGCCACGCCCCTGAGGTCACCCTATCGTCCCGGGCAGAAAGCGCTTTCCATCCGTCTGTGGTCGGCCTCACCGAGGGCTGCCCACGGGCGGTTTCTTCTGGACTGAACGTCAATCCCCACCCCCCTCGTTCGAAGACAAGAAGGACGGCGAGCATGAAGCGACCAGTCGCATTTCGACTCCACGCGGCAGCGGCGGCCATGGCCCTGGCGGCCGGGACCGGCGTGGTCCTGTCGATGCCCCAGGCATCGGCGGCGACCGGCGGCGCCACCGGTTACGCGACACAGAACGGCGGGACCACCGGCGGCGCGGGCGGGCAGACCGTCCGGGCCACCACGGGAACCCAGATCCACGCGGCCCTGTGCGGACGCGCCACCAGCAGCACCCCCCTCATCATCCAGGTCGAGGGGACCGTCAACCACGCCAACACCGCCAAGGTGTCGGGCACCAGCTGCAACACCGCCGACGGCGTGATCGAGCTCAAGCAGATCAGCAACGTCACCCTCGTCGGAGTCGGCGCCGGCGCCGTCTTCGACCAACTCGGCATCCACATACGCGAGTCCAGCAACATCATCATCCAGAACGTCACCGTCAAGAACGTCAAGAAGTCGGGCTCGCCCGTCTCCAACGGCGGCGACGCCATCGGCATGGAGAGCGGCGTCCGCAACGTCTGGGTCGACCACGTCACCCTGGAGGCGTCCGGCGGCGAGTCGGAGGGCTACGACGGCCTCTTCGACATGAAGGACGACACCAAGTACGTGACCCTGTCCTACAGCATCCTGCGCAACTCCGGCCGTGGCGGCCTCGTCGGCTCCAGCGAGACCGAGCTCTCGAACGGCTTCATCACGTACCACCACAACCTGTACGACAACATCGACTCGCGCGCACCCTTGCTGCGCGGCGGCACCGCCCACATGTACAACAACCACTACCGGCGGATCAACGAGTCCGGCATCAACTCCCGCGCGGGAGCGCACGCCAAGGTCGACAACAACTACTTCGAGGACTCCAAGGACGTCCTCGGCACCTTCTACACGACCGCGGCCGGCTACTGGCAGGTCAGCGGCAACGTCTTCGACAACGTGACGTGGTCCGCGCGCACCTCCGACCACAACCCGGCGGGGCCGAACCCGCAGTCCAACACCACGGTCTCCATCCCGTACGCCTTCACCCTGGACTCCGCCGGCTGCGTGCCGGACGTCGTCGCCCGGACGGCGGGCGCCGCCAAGGGACTTCTGGTGTCGGACGGCAGCTGCACGCCGCAGACGCCCAGCCCCACGCCGACGCAGACCACTCCGACCCCGACCCCGACGCAGACCAGCCCGACCCCGGGTCCCACCACACCCACTCCCGGACCGACGCAGCCGGGCGGGACCAACCTCAGCATCGGCGCGGGTTCGGACGGTTCGAGCAAGGCCGACGGTACGAGCTACGGCAACGTCCGGGACGGGAACCTGAGCACCTACTGGTCGCCGGCCGGTACGACCGGATCGGTGTCGATCAAGTGGGGTTCCGCCACCACCGTCTCCTCCCTCGCGATCCGTGAGGCGGCGGGGGCGACGGGCGCCATCGGGTCCTGGAAGGTCCTCAACGGCGACACCGGGGCCGTGCTGACGTCGGGCAGCGGCGCCGGCGTCATCACCATCCCCCGCACCACCCTCCAGAAGCTCACGTTCCAGATCGTCAGCTCGTCCGGCACCCCCCGGGTCGCCGAGTTCGAGACCTACGCCGGATAGCTCCGGCAGCCACGGTCAGGTTCCGGCTCCCCTCGGGGCCGGAGCCGGACCGTCGCCGTTCCACGCGCGCGTACCGCCGGGTCAACTCACGAACTCGCGGTCGCCGTAGCGCACCTGTGCCTCCTTCCAGTCGGCGCCCAGTGCCGCCGTGAACTTCCGCGCCAGCGGCAGATCCGCGATCGGGGCGACGAGGACAAGCCTGCCGTCGAGGGTCACCGAACCGCCGCCGAGCTTCTCGCGGGCCTCGGGGTCGGCGACGAGCGCCTCGCGGAGGCCGCTCGCCTCCACTCCGGGCACCTCGATCTCGACCGCGTCGGTCTCCGGGGACGTGCGGGGCAGACAGCGGAAGGTGAGCACGGCCTCCTGGTCGTACTCCTTGGCGATCACGCCCGCGATGTGGTGGAGCCCGTCGCGGCCGACCCGGTCGACGTCGAACTCGCGCGACCGCTCGTACGTGGCCTGCCGCAGGTCGGCGGACCAGAAGACGCCGTCGAGGAGCGTCGAGGCCCCCGGTCGGGCACCGTGGGCGCGGATGATCGCGCGCACCTCGTGGTCGAACCGGGTCAGGCGGGTCCTGAGACGGGGGTCGTCCGGGTCGGTGATGACCGAGGTGTTGTCGGTCGCGAAGATCTCCGCCGCCGGGCAGGCCGGATCGGCCGGGCTCGCGTGGGTGCTCTGGGCGCCCGTGATCGCGACCAGGAGGGCGGTGACGCCGGCGGCGAGGAGTCGGCGCGGTCGGGGAGTGGTGTCGTTGTTCACGGAATGATCAACGAGCCCGGCCGGCGATCGTCGCGTCACGCACCGGGACACGCGCGCCCGGGGACCGGGCTCGCTCTCGGTGGCGGCTGTGCGGCCCACGTGACGACTTGTCGCCAATGGGTGATCTGCCGCGTACGGGCGGTGCGGGGTGGGCAGCATCGTTCGCGGGCCGGTCCGGCCCCCGCGAGAATGGAGCGTGCCGTGCTGTCCGACTTCTTCGAACGGCTGCTGAGACGCGGCGGAGCGGACCCGAGTGCGCCCGCGCGGCCGCTGGGGACGCTCGTCCTCGACGCCGACTTCTCCTCCACCGAGCAGTGGACCGCGGGCCGGTCCTGGGCGTATCCGGATGGCGGCCCGACCAATCCCGGCGACAACAAACTCGACCACCTCACGGCAGACCCGTCGTACAGCAGGACCGGCGTGTTCCGGGCGACCCGCCGGGCGGACGGCAATTGGGACGCGGGGCTGCTCACGACGGAGGGCAGCCCCGAGGGCTTCCTCGTGCGCGCGGGCGACGTCCTGGAGGCGCGCGTGCGGTTGCCGGTGGAGGCGGGCGCCTGGCCGGCGATCTGGACCTGGCTCGACGGCGGACAGGAGATCGACGTCTTCGAGTACCACCCCGACAACCCGGACCTCCTCGAGCTGTCGAACCGCATTCGGGGACGCCATCTGTACTTCCGGGACCCCGCGATCCAGCCCGGGGCGTGGGTCGACCTCCGGGTCGAGTTCGGCGCGCGCAATGTTGTGTGGTGGGTCAACGGCGCACAGGTCTTCGACGACCGGCGCGGGGTGGGGCGTTCCTGGCGGGCCCACCTCATCGTCAACCTGTCGGTGTGCGCGGGCCGCTACCACCCGGCGCCCGATCCCGGCACGTCGGAGATGTCGTACGAGGTGGCGGAGTTGCGGGTGTACCGCGCCTGACCCCTCTCTCGGTGCGACCCGGCCGGCGCTCGCCCCGGATCGGGAACACGAGGGGGAGGCGGCCTCTCGGGGAACGGGCGTTGCGTAGGCTCCGACGGAGCGTTCCGCACGCCCGCACCGCGAGTCCGTACGACGAGGAGGACCCCCATGAACACCGCCGACGAGGGACGGCAGCGGCTCGACGAGGCCAGTGTGCTCAACGCGAAGAGCACGCTGCTGCAGCTGCTCGCCCGCGCGGGGGTCTACACGGGTGACGCCGAGGAGCTGATCGGACTCGTCGAGGCCGGAGCCCTCGCCCTGGCGCACGCGGAGATCGGCGACAGCCCGCGGGACGCCCCCCAGGAGAAGGGGCCGCTCTACGCGTCCGGCTGGTCCGACGGCGCCCGCGAAGCCGTGGACGCCCTGGGCGCGCTCGCGGAGCAGGCCCTGATCCGTGCCGTCACCGCCGGCCCCTCGGCCTCCGCCCCCGACGAGCGCTCCCCCGTCCGGAGGGCGGAGATGGAGCGGGCCAAGGTGGCGGTCACCCCGCTCCACCTCTCGTTCTCCGAGGTCTCCGACCTCGACCCGGAGGTCACCGACCAGGTGCTCGGCGCCGTCCTGCGCACGATGAGCCCCCGGGAGCGGGCCGGGTACCCGGGCCGTCTCGCGGAGTTCGCGGCGGCCCACCGCGCGCAGCTGGGGCGGTTGTTCGCGGCGTACGGGCCCGGTGCACCGATCGCCGTCCACGGGCGCTACTCCCTGGTCCACTCCCCCACCAGCGTCGCCGTTCTGGAACGCCTCGCCGCGGCGCCTTCGGCCCTGCACGAGGAGTGGGACGCCGCCGAGCTTCCGCCCGCCTGGCTGGACGGACTGACGGCGGCCTGGGGTTCGCAGGCCTGAGCCGGCGCGCTCAACTGGGCTCTCCTGATGAGCAGTTGCGGTCGCTCGCCCCGAGGGCGCGCGACTGTTCGGCGATTCCACCTCCACCAGTACTTAGGTTAGGCTAAGTTAAGTTTCAGTGCGCCGACTTGGGGTGTGCCGACCCGGGTGTGCGCCACGTCCCCACTCATCAGGAGAGACGGAAGAACATGACCTTACGGGTCGCGGTGGCCGGAGCCAGTGGCTATGCCGGCGGGGAGATCCTGCGTCTGCTGACCTCCCATCCCGGCGTCGAGGTGGGCGTGCTCGCCGCGCACAGCAGCGCCGGAAGCACCCTCGGACGGTCCCATCCCCAGCTGGCCTCACTGGCCGACCGCGTGCTGACGGAGACGTCCGCGGCGGCGCTCGGCGGGCACGACGTGGTGTTCCTCGCCCTGCCGCACGGACAGTCGGCGGCGCTGGCCCGGCAGCTGGGCGACGACGTGCTGGTCGTGGACTGCGGGGCGGACTTCCGCCTACGGGACCCGGCCGAGTGGCGGCGCTTCTACGGAAGCGACCACGCCGGCACCTGGCCCTACGGACTCCCCGAACTGCCGGGCTCACGAGACGAGTTGAAGGGCACCTCCCGGATCGCCGTGCCCGGCTGCTACCCGACCGCGGTGACCCTGGCGCTCTGGCCCGCGCACGCCGCCCGGCTGGTGGAGCCCGAGGTCGTGGTCGTGGCGGCCAGCGGGTCATCGGGGGCGGGACGGGCCGCGAAACCGCACCTGCTCGGCTCCGAGCTGATGGGCTCCATGAGCCCGTACGGCGTCGGGGGCGGCCACCGGCACACTCCCGAGCTGACCCAGAACCTCTCCCTCGTGGCGGGCGAGCCCGTGACCGTCTCCTTCACGCCCACCCTCGCCCCCATGGCCCGCGGCATCCTCGCCACCTGCTCCGCCCGGCTCCGCCCGCACGTGGCCGCCGACGGCGGGGTGGACGAGGTCCGCGAGGTGTTCGAGGCCGCCTACGCCGACGAACCGTTCGTCCGGCTGCTACCGGCAGGTCAGTGGCCGTCCACGGCCTCGGTGCTCGGATCCAACACGGTGCAGGTGCAGGTGGCCGTCGATCCGGCCGCCCGCCGCCTGCTCTGCGTGAGCGCGATCGACAACCTGACGAAGGGCACCGCCGGTGGCGCGGTGCAGAGCATGAACGTCGCCCTCGGCCTGCCCGAAGGGCTCGGCCTGCCCATGAATGGAGTGGCTCCGTGACCGTGACCGCCGCCCGGGGATTCCTCGCCAGCGGGGTGTCCGCCGGCATCAAGACGTCCGGCGATCCCGACCTCGCCCTGGTCGTGAACCGGGGACCCGCACCGGCCGCCGCGGGAGTCTTCACCTCCAACCGGATCCAGGCCGCGCCCGTCCGCTGGTCACGGCAGGCCCTCGCGCGCGGAACCGTCACCGCTGTCGTCCTGAACTCCGGCGGCGCCAACGCGTGCACGGGTCCGGCCGGAGCCGACGACGCACGGACGATGGCCGGACAGACCGCGCTGGCCGTCGGGATCGCCCCGGAGGACGTGGCCGTCTGCTCGACCGGGCTCATCGGTGTCCCGCTGCCGATGGACCGCGTCACGGCGGGCATCGCGCTCGCGGCGGCGCGGCTGACGTCCGACGGGGGCCGGGACGCGGCCGTGGCCATCAGGACGACCGACTCCGTGCACAAGACGGCGGTCGCGTCCCGGTCCGGCTGGAGCGTCGGCGGCATGGCGAAGGGCGCCGGCATGCTCGCGCCCGGCCTCGCCACCATGCTCGTGGTGCTCACCACCGACGCCGTGGCCGACGCCCCGCTGCTCGACACGGCGCTGCGCGCGGCCGTCCGCACCACGTTCGACCGGGTCGACTCCGACGGCTGCATGTCCACGAACGACACCGTGCTCCTGCTCGCCTCGGGCGCGTCCGGTGTCACCCCGTCAGTCACGGACCTCACCGAGGCCGTGCACGCCGTCTGCCTCGACCTGGCGCGGCAGCTGATCGCGGACGCCGAGGGCGCGTCGAAGGAGATCGAGATCGCGGTCGTCGGCGCCGCCTCCGAGGACGACGCCGTGACCGTGGGCCGCTCGGTGGCCAGGAACAACCTCCTCAAGTGCGCCCTGCACGGCGAGGACCCGAACTGGGGCCGGGTGCTCTCGGCCATCGGCACGACCGACGCGGTCTTCGACCCCGACCGCCTGGACGTCGCCGTCAACGGCGTCTGGGTCTGCCGGGACGGCGCGGCCGGGGAGCCGAGGGAGAAGGTCGACCTGACGGGCCGCCGCGTCACGATCACGGTCGACCTGCGCTCCGGAGAGGCGTCGGCCGAGATCTGGACCAACGACCTGACGGCCGCGTACGTGCACGAGAACAGCGCCTACAGCTCATGAGCGGAGGAGGAACGGGGATGAGGACGACCGTCACCGACGGCGTGGACGGCGCGACCGCCGTGGCCGCCGTGGACCTGCCGGCCAGGGACGTCCCCTGGTCGGAGGAGCTGCAGGGCCGGACCGTCGTCCTCAAGTGTGGCGGCAGCACCCTGATCGACCCCGCGCTCCGGCGGTCGTTCGCGCAGGACGTCGTCGAACTGTGGCACGCCGGGCTGCATCCGGTCGTCGTGCACGGCGGCGGCCCCCAGATCAGCGAGATGCTCGACCGCCTCGCGCTCGAGGTCAGGTTCGAGGCGGGGATGCGGGTGACCACGCCGGAGGCCATGGACGTGGTCCGCATGGTGCTCACCGGTCGCGTGCAACGGGAGCTGGTCGGGGCCATCAACGCCCACGGGCCCTTCGCCGTCGGCATGTCGGGCGAGGACGCCCACACGCTGACCGCCGAGCGGCGCCCGGCCTGGGTGGACGGCCGGGCCGTCGACATCGGCCTCGTCGGCGACATCGTGGCCGTGGCCCCCGACACCGTACGGGACCTCCTGGCCGGGGGCCGCATCCCGGTCGTCTCGCCCGTCGCACGCGGCACGGACGGGCAGATCTACAACGTCAACGCCGATCTGGCGGCGTCGGCACTGGCCGTCGCCCTCGGCGCCGACCGGCTCGTGATGCTCACGGACGTCCCCGGGCTCTGCGCGGACTGGCCCCGCCGCACCGAGGTGATCCCCCGTCTGACGGCGGGCGAGCTGGACGCGCTGCTGCCCGGCCTCACGGGCGGGATGCTGCCGAAGATGGAGGGCTGTCTGCGCGCGGTCCGGTCCGGGGTCGGGCGCGTCCACGTCCTCGACGGGCGGACGCCGCACGCCGTCCTGCGGGGCGTTCTCACCGAGGAGAGCCCCGGCACCACGGTCCTGCCCGACGGCGCGACGGACGACCAGGAGATCCGAGCATGACCGCCCCGCTGCCCGCTCCACCGCTCACGGACCGCTGGCGGGCGGTCATGATGGACACGTACGGCACTCCCCCGCTGGCCCTGGTCCGCGGCGAGGGCTGCACGGTCTGGGACGAGACCGGTCGCGCGTACACGGACTTCACCGGCGGCATCGCGGTCAACACCCTCGGACACGCGCACCCGGCCGTGGTCGCCGCCGTCACCGGCCAGGTCGCACGGCTCGGACACGTCTCGAACCTGTTCGTCGCCGAACCGCCGGTCGCGCTGGCGGAACGGCTCCTCGGGCTCTTCGGCAGGCCGGGGCGGGTGTTCTTCTCCAACTCCGGGGCGGAGGCGGTGGAGGCGGCCTTCAAGGCGGCCCGCCGCACCGGAAGGACCCACGTCGTCGCGATGGAGAACGGCTTCCACGGCCGCACCATGGGAGCCCTGGCGCTCACGGGGCAGCCCTCGAAGCGCGAACCGTTCCTGCCGCTGCCCGGGGTGGTGACCCACGTGCCGTTCGGGGACGTCGGGGCCCTGCGCGCGGCCGTGACGCGGGACACCGCGGCGGTGTTCGTGGAACCCGTACAGGGGGAGGCGGGCGTGATCCCCGCTCCCGACGGCTATCTGCGGGCCGCCCGCGCGATCACCCGGGCGACGGGGAGCCTCCTCGTCCTCGACGAGGTGCAGACCGGGATCGGCCGCACCGGGCACTGGTTCGCGCACCAGGCGGAGGAGGGCGTCGACCCTGACCTGGTGACCCTGGCCAAGGGCCTGGGAGGCGGTCTCCCGATCGGTGCCACGGTGGCGTTCGGCGCGGCGGCCGTGCTGCTCGGCCCCGGGCAGCACGGGTCCACCTTCGGCGGCAACCCGGTGGCCTGCGCGGCCGGTTCGGCCGTCCTCGACACCATCGCGTCGGAGGGGCTCCTCGGGCACGCCACGCGCATGGGTGAGCTCCTGCGGGACGGTGTGGCGGCGCTGAAGCACCCCCTGGTGGACGAGGTACGGGGTGCGGGGCTGCTGCTCGGCGTCGTGCTGACCGAGCCCGTCGCCGCCCGGGTCCAGGGGGCGGCGCAGGAGGCCGGGTTCCTCGTCAACGCCGCCGGCCCCGGAACCGTACGGCTGGCTCCGGCGCTCACGGTCTCGGCGCGTCAGGTCGGTGAGCTGGTCGAGGCGCTCCCGGCGATCCTCGACGCGAGCCCCGACGGCAACCTCTCGTAGGGACCGGCAGCTTCGGAGCGCGGGCGGCGGGCACCCCCGCCGCCCGCGCCCGCGGGAACGCCCGGAGGCGGCGCGCCGCTATCCGCACGCCCGTCCGGGATAATCGGCTCTCTCCGGTACGCCGGCCTCGCGCATCCGGCGCAGGACCTCCGCCAGGGACGCGTCGTCGACGTCCACGGGCACGTTGGACTCCGTGTCGAAGACCATGGTGTCCGCGTCCGGGTGCCAGATCACCCACCGGGGCGGCGACGCCGGGGCGTCCCACAGGGCCGCGAACGGTGCGAGGTCCTTCTCTTCCGCCGTGCTCACGGGGTTCCCTTCTCGGTGCGTCCGTCGACGTACGTCGCCACGACCTCGATGTCCCCGATCCGTGCGGTGTCGACCCGCCGGGGATCGTCCCCGAGGACCACGAGGTCGGCGCGCTTGCCCGGGGTGAGGCTGCCCGCGCTGTCGTCCCAGTGGCAGGCGTACGCGCCGGCGACGGTGTAGGCGTACAGGGCCTCGTCGACCGTGACGCCCTCGTCCGGTCCGATCAGGCGGCCGGACGTGGAGGCGCGTTCGACCATGAACTGGATCGCCCGCAGCGGCGAGCCGTCCGTCACCGGCCGGTCCGAGCTGCCGACCAGCGTGACGCCGTGGTCGAGGAATCCCCGGCCCCGGTACATCCACGGCGCCCGCCGCTCCCCCATGACGTCCGCGTAGTCGTCGCCGAAGTAGCGGAGGAAGTTGGGCTGGACCACGGCGCTCACGCCGAGCCGGGCGAAGCGCGGGAGCTGGTCCGGGCGGATCAGGCCGGCGTGCTCCACGCGGTGCCGGGCGTCGGGGCGGGGCCGTCGCTCCTGGGCCCGTTCCAGGGCGTCCAGGGCCAGGTCGGCGGCCCGGTCCCCGATGGCGTGGACGGCGAGCTGCCAGCCGGCGAGGTGGCCGTCGACGACGAGGTCCGCGATCCGCTCGGGGTCGTCCTGGAACTGTCCGGTGTGGGACATGCCCTCGTACGGGTCGGTGAGCGCCGCCGTACGGGCCATCATGCCGCCGTCGGTGTAGATCTTCAGGGCTCCGAGGGAGAGCCAGTCGTCGCCGAAGCCGGTGCGCAGGCCGAGGTCGAGGGCGCGCGGGATGCCGTCGTCGCGGTGGGCGGCGCGCGGCCTGAGGGTGTCGCCCGCGGCCATGAGCTGGACGCGCAGGGGCAGCCGGCCCCGGTCCCTGAGGAGTTGGTACGCGCCGAGTTCCACGGGGCTGTGGCCGAGGAGGCCGCCGCCGATGCCCGCTTCGGCGCAGGCGGTGATCCCTTCGGTGAGGCAGGTGCGGCCGGCGCGCTCGATGGCGTCGGCGAGTTCGTCCTGGGAGTACGGCAGCCGGAGTCGCCGTACGGCGGTCATGGCGCTCTCCGCGAGGAAGCCGTTCCCGTGGGGGACTTCGGCGGGGAGCAGGTCGAGGACGGCGCTGTTGACGACGCAGGCGTGCCCGGAGTCGTGCATGAGGAAGATCTTGCGGCCCTGGCTGACCCGGTCGAGTTCGGCGGCGGTGAGATGGCGGCCCAGGGCCCGCTGGTCGTAGCCGGCGATGTCCACCCAGGCGCCGGGAGCGGTCTGGCGTGAGACGGCGTCCGCGACGACGGCGAGGACGTCCTCGACGCGCTCGCAGGGCGCGATGCTCGGGGTGTTCGCCTTGAGGCCCGCCCAGGCGAGGTGGACGTGGCTGTCGATGAAGCCGGGCAGCACGGTGGCTCCCTGGAGGTCGACGACCTCGCGGGCGGGAGTTGAGGTGACGGCCTCGTCCAGGCCCACGATGCGTCCCCGCCAGATGCCGAGGTCGTGGGCGACCGGGTGGTCCGGGTCCATGGTGAGAAAGCGCGCGTTCGTCAGCCTCGTACAGAGCATGGGCAGTCCGTTCCCGGGTCGCTGTCGCTGTCGTTTGTCGCCGTCGCCGTCGCCGTGGTCAGGAGGTCTTGGCCATCACGGTGTCCGAGGAGTCGGCATCGGCATCGGCATCGGCATCGGCCGGCGGGTACCGCTTGGGTGCCGCGGGCACCATCAGCGGGGTTCCCGTCTCCGGGTCGTCGATGATCCGGCAGGGCAGGCCGAAGACGTCCTCGACCAGTTCGGCGGTCATGACGGTCGACGGGTCGCCCTCGGCCGCGATCACTCCCCCGGGCCGCATCACGATGAGGTGGGTGGCGTAGCGGCAGGCCTGGTTGAGGTCGTGCAGGACCGCCACGATCGTGTGGCCCTTGCGGGCGTGGAGTTCGGCGCACAGGTCGAGGACCTCGACCTGGTGCGCGATGTCCAGGAACGTGGTCGGTTCGTCGAGGAGCAGGATCGAGGTCTGCTGGGCGAGGACCATGGAGAGCCAGACGCGCTGGCGCTGGCCGCCGGACAGGTCGTCGACCGGCCGGTCGGCGAGTTCGAGCACACCGGTCTGGCGCATCGCCTCGACCACGGCGGCCTCGTCGTCGGCGGACCACTGCTTCAGGAGGCCCTGGTGGGGGTAGCGGCCGCGGGCCACCAGATCGCCCACCGTGATGCCGCCGGGCGCGGTCGAGGACTGCGGGAGCAGTCCGAGCCGGCGGGCGACCTCGCGGGAGCGGTACGAGGCGATGGCCGCGCCGTCGAGGTAGACCTGACCGGTGCGCGGCTTGAGCATCCGGGCGAGGGCGGTGAGCAGCGTGGACTTGCCGCAGGCGTTCGGCCCGATGATCACGGTGAAGGAGTGGTCGGGGACGTCGACGCCGAGGCCGGTCGCCACGGTCCGCTGGTCGTAGGAGAGGGTGAGGTTCTCGGCGCGCAGGCGGGTGGCGGGGCGGGGGGCCGGACGGTTCGTTGCTGTCATGCGCGGCTCTTTCGCGACTCGGTGACCAGTAGCCAGATGAGGTAGAGGCCGCCGACGCAACCGGTCGCCGTGCCCACCGGGAGCAGTGCGGGGGCGAAGAGGCGTTGTACGGCGAGGTCGCTCAGGGCGAGCATGACGGCGCCCATGAGGGCGGACGGCAGCAGCGCGGGCCCGGACGATCCGGTGATCCTGCGGGCGACCTGGGGCGCGGCCAGGGCGATGAACCAGATGGGGCCGGTCACGGCGGTGGCGAACGCGGCCAGGGCGACGCCGATGACGAGGAGCACGGTGCGGGTGCGGGTCACGTCGACGCCGAGGGCCATGGCGGTGGTGTCGCCCATCTCGACCATGGAGAGGCGGCGGGAGAGGAGGAGGGCGAGGGGCAGGAGGACGGCGACGGCGATGCCGATGGCGTGGGCGTGCGTCCAGAGCCGGTTTCCGAGGCTGCCGATCAGCCAGGCCTGCGCCTCCAGGGCTTCCTGGAAGGTGGCCCTGGTGATCAGGTACGAGTTGACGGCGAGGAGCAGGGCGCTGACGCCGATGCCGACGACGACGAGGCGGAAGCCCTGGATCCCCCGGCCGATCATGAGGAGGTGGACGGCGAGGGCGGTGGCGAGGCCGCCGATCAGCGCGCCGAGCGCGATCTGGGTCATGCTGCCGTGCAGCACGACGATGACGACGAGGGCGCCCACGGCGGAGCCGTTGGTGAAGCCGATGATGTCGGGGCTGCCCAGCGGGTTGCCCGTGATGCTCTGCAGGATGGCCCCGCTCACGGCGAGGGCCGCGCCGACGCACAGCGCGGTCACGAGCCGGGGCATGCGCAGGGTGTTGACGACGAAGTCGGCGATTCCCGTTCCGTCGCCGGTGAGGGCCTGGAGGACCTCTCCGATGGTCAGGTCGAAGTCGCCGGTGGTCAGGGTGACGCCCATGACGGCGACGAGCGCGACGAGGAGGGCCGCGGTGACGGCGACGGTACGGCCCCGTACGAGCAGGGAGACACCGCCGGAGCGGGTGCGGACGGCCCGGCCGGTGACGACGCGGGGCCGGTCCTGGGCGGTCGTGGGCCCGGGCCGGGATCCGGGCGACGGTTCGGGCGCGGAGGCCTTCGCCTCCCGTACGGCAGTCACAGCATGACCAGCTTTCGGCGGCGGCACAGGGCGATGAAGAGGGGGGCGCCGATGAAGGCGGTGACGATGCCGACCTGCACCTCGCCGGGGGCGCCGAGCACCCGGCCGAGGACGTCCGAGCCGATGAGCAGGACGGGGGCGATCAGCATCGAGTACGCGAACACCCACCGCTGGTCGGGGCCGACGACGAACCGGGCGATGTGCGGTACGGCCAGGCCCACGAAGCCGATGGGTCCCGCGGCGGCGGTGGCGGCCCCGCACAGGAGCATCACGGCGACGGCGCCGAGGGCGCGGGTCCGGCCGACGTTCACCCCGAGGGCCCGGCCCATCTGGTCGCCCATGGCCAGGGCGTTGAGCGACGGGGCGAGGACGAGGGCGACGAGGAGGCCGATGGCGATGAACGGCAGGGACATCAGGACGATGTCGTAGTAGCGGCCCGCGAGGGAGCCCACGGTCCAGAAGCGGAACTGGTCGAAGGCCCTCGGGTCGAGCAGCAGGATCGCCCAGTTGAAGGCGTACAGGACGGCGGTCACGGCGGCGCCCGCGACGACGAGCCGTTCGGGGGAGGCGAGTTTCCGGCCGGAGGAGCCGAGGAGGAAGACGCCGACGGACGCGGCGGCGGCGCCCGCGAGGGCGAACCACACGTAGCCGAGGGGGGCCGCGATGCCGAAGAAGGCGATGGCCACCACTACGCCGGCGGAGGCGCCCAGGTTGACGCCGAGCATGCCGGGGTCGGCGAGCGGGTTGCGGGTCAGGGCCTGCATCAGGGCCCCGGCCAGGCCGAGCGCCGTGCCGACGAGCAGGCCGAGGACCGTCCGGGGGATGCGGTAGTCGTGGATGATCACCGAGGTCTCCGAACCGTCCGGGTTCCACAGGACGTTCCAGGTGGCGGTGAAGGGGATGCCCCGGGTGCCCACCCAGATGCTGAGGAGTCCGACCAGGACCAGTGCGGCGAGGGCGAGGACCAGGCCCAAGCCGCGGAACGCGGCTCCGGTGCGGCCCGTCGGAGGCGGTGCGGCCGGATCGGGGGCCCCTTCCGCCGGACGGGGCTGCTGTCCCGACACCACCCGGGCTTCGACGGCCAACGACAACTCCCCCTGGCGGCGGTTCAGATGTACGACGAGAGCCCCACGGCACACGGACCGACGGATCGCGACTTAGGCGAGGCTAACCGAACCGAATCGAGCGGTCAACGCGCCCGGCGGGACCCGGCCGGGACACCCGCCTGGTCTCGGACACGACTCGTCGCGGACCCCGCCCCCAGCCCTCCGGTCAGAGTAGGCTTACCTAACCATTCGCTCACCTCCGTGAAGGAGTCACATGCCAACGGGCGGACCGACGGGGGGACTTGTCCTCCGCCGAGCGATCAGAGGACAACGCCGCCGCGTCATCGCGGCATCCCTGCTCGGCATGACCCATCAGGGCTGCGAGGCCCTGGTGCCGGTGGTCATCGGCGCCGCCATCGACACGGCGGTGGCGACCGGTTCCTCCGAGCAGCTGCTGCGCCTGCTGCTCGTGCTCGCCGTGCTCTTCCTGGTCCTGTCGACCTGCTACCGCACCAGCGCCCGCATCACCGAGGGCACCGGCGAGATCGCCGCGCACCGGCTGCGGCTCGATCTGGCCGCGCGGGTGCTCGACCCCCGGGGCGGCGCCGACGCCGACCGGCTCCCCGGCGCGCTGACCAGCATCGCCACCAACGACGCCCGCCGCGTGGGTTCGGTGGCCACCGTCATCTCGTACGGGGTGTCGGCGGTCGCCGCCCTCGTGATCAGCGCCGTCGCACTCCTCGACATCTCCGTCCCGCTCGGCCTGCTCGTCCTGCTCGGCATCCCCCCGATCCTCTGGCTCGGGCACCGCATCAGCCGACCGCTCGAACGGCGCAGCGAGACCGAGCAGGAGCACGCCGCCCACGCCTCGGGCGTCGCCGCCGACCTCGTCTCGGGGCTGCGCGTCCTCAAGGGCATGGGCGCGGAGTCGGCGGCCGTGGCCCGCTACCGGACCACCAGTCAGGACTCGCTGTCCGCCGCGCTGCGGGCCGCCCGCAGCCGGGCCGGGCACGAGGGCGCGGTCCTCGCGCTCACCGGCGTCTTCATCGCCGTGATCGCCGTGGTGGGCGCCTACCTCGCCATGGACGGCAGCATCAGCGTCGGTGACCTGGTGGCCGCGGTGGGCCTCGCGCAGTTCCTTCTCGGCCCCTTCCAGCTCCTCACCTACGTCAACGCCGAGCTCGCCCAGGGCCGTGCGTCGGCCCGGCGGATCGCCGAGGTGCTCGCCGCGCCCGTCACCGTCGAGGCCGGGCACGAGGTGCCCGTCGACCGGGCCGCCGGACAGCTGGCCCTGCGCGGCGTGACGCTCGGCGCGCTGCGGGGCGTCGACCTCGACCTCCCGGCCGGCAGCCTGACCGGGATCGTCGCCCAGGACCCGGCCGCCGCCCGTGACCTCCTCGTCTGTCTGGCCCGTGAGGCGGATCCCGCCGAGGGCGCGATCGAACTCGACGGCACACCGCTGACCTCGCTCGATCCCGACGCGCTGCGCCGGGTGGTGCTGGTCGCCCACCATGACGCGGACCTGTTCGAGAGCACGCTGCTCGACAACGTCCGGGCCGGGGCGGACGGCGGCACCGCGTCGGTCGAGCGGGCCCTCAGGGCGTCCGCCGCCGACGATGTCGCCCGGCTCCTGCCGGACGGCGGCGACACCCTGCTCGCCGAGCGCGGGCGGTCGCTCTCGGGCGGTCAGCGCCAGCGCGTCGCGCTCGCCCGTGCGCTCGCCGCCGACCGGCCGGTACTGGTGCTGCACGACCCGACGACCGCCGTGGACACCGTGACCGAGTCACGGATCGCCGCCCGGCTGCGCGAGATCCGCCGGGACCGCACGACGGTCCTGGTCACCACGAGCCCCGCGCTCCTGGCGGTGACCGACCGAGTGGTGGTCCTGGAGGACGGGGCCGTACGGGCCGCGGGCCACCACAGCGAACTCCTCGCCGCCGACGCGGCGTACCGTGCGGCGGTGCTGGCATGACGAGCGCCGACGCGACGAAGTCCGAGGGCCCGGCGCAGGCCTCCGAAGGCCGTACGAGAGGGACGGAACAGTCCATGAGCGGAACCCGCCCCGACCGTGTGCTCCTGCCGACCGCCACCGGCGCCGAGTCCCTCGCGGCGCTGCGCGCCATGCTGCACGGCCACCGCCTCCTCGCCGTGGGGGCGATCACCGTCCTGGTCGCGGGCACGGGCGTCGGGCTCCTCACCGCTCCCCTCCTCGGACACATCGTCGACCTCGTGGTGGACCGGGAGGGCGCGCCCGCCCTGACGCTGCCGCTGGTCCTGCTCGTCGTGGTCGCGGTGGCGCGGGGCGTCGCCGCGACCGTCGGCAGCACTCTGGTGGCGCGGCTCGGCGAGACCGTACTCGCCGCCCTGCGCGAGCAGTTCATCGAGCGGGCGCTCCGGCTTCCGCTGGACCGGGTCGAGGCGGCCGGTTCGGGCGACCTCGTCTCCCGGGTCACCAGCGACGTGTCGATGATCGGTAAGTCGGTGCGGCAGGCGCTGCCGGAGTTCAGCCGCTCCGCACTCACGATCGTGCTCACCCTCGTCGGACTCGCCGTCCTCGACTGGCGCTTCCTGCTCGCGGCGCTGCTCGCCGCGCCGGTCCAGGTGCTGTCCGTGCGCTGGTACCTGCGCCGGGCGGCCCCCGTGTACGGCGAACACCGGGTCGCCACGGGCGCGTTGCAGCACCAGCTGCTCGACAGCGTCGGCGGGGTGCGGACCGTACGGGCGTTCCGCCTGAACGGGACGCACACCGAGCTCCTGGAGCGGCGCTCCGAGGCGGCGCGCGACCTGGGACTGCGGGGCATCCACATCGTCACCGGCTTCTTCTCCCGGCTCAACCTGGCCGAGTTCATCGGGCTCGCCGCGATGCTCGGCACCGGATTCGTCCTGGTCGACCGGGGTTCGGTCAGCATCGGTACGGCCACGGCCGCCGCGCTGTACTTCCACAGCCTCTTCAACCCGATCAACGCGACCCTGTTCCTCCTGGACGACGCCCAGTCGGCGGGGGCCAGCTTCGCCCGCCTGGTCGGGGTCTCGAACCTGCCTGCGGAGCGGGCGGCCGCCGACCACCACACCCTCGAGGACGGTTCGGTCGAGGTGTCCGCGCTCAGTCACGCGTACGGCTCCGGGGCCCCCGTGCTGCACGAGGTCGACCTCCGGGTGCGGAGCGGGGAACGGGTGGCCCTCGTGGGCGCGAGCGGGGCCGGCAAGACCACCCTGGCCAAGCTCGTCGCCGGCGTCCACAGCCCCACCGGCGGCTCGATCACGCTGGGCGGGGTGGACGCCGGGGAACTCGGCCCGGCCGGGGTCCGGCGCGCGGTCGCGCTCATCAGCCAGGAGGTGCACGTCTTCGCCGGGACCCTCGCCGACGACCTGCGCCTGGCCCGGCCGGAGGCCGACGACGAGGCCCTGCGGGCGGCGCTCGACCGGGTCGGGGCGCTCGAGTGGGCGCGGGCGCTGCCCGAGGGCCTGGACACGGTCGTCGGGGAGGGCGGGCACCGGCTGACGGTCACCCAGGCGCAGCATCTCGCCCTGGCCCGGCTCGTGCTCGCGGATCCGCCCATCGCGATCCTCGACGAGGCCACCGCCGACGCCGGGAGCGCCGGCGCGCGGGTCCTGGAGGAGGCGGCCGCCCGCGCCCTGGAGGGCCGTACGGGGCTGCTCGTCGCGCACCGGCTGCCGCAGGCCGCCGCGGCCGACCGGATCGTCGTGCTCGACCAGGGCCGGGTCGTGGAGACCGGCACCCACGAGGAGCTGGTGGCGGCGGGCGGCCGGTACGCCGACCTGTGGGCGGCCTGGTCCGCCAGCCGCAGGGAGCCCGGCGAGAAGGTGCCTCACCCGGCCCCGGGCGCGGACTCGGACGTGGACGCGCCGGTCTCGCCGACCGTCTAGGGCCTGTCGTTTGGATCAGGCCGGATGAGGGAGCGGGGTCCGGTGCCGTGGAGCGCAAGGCGGAGGAGGGCGCCATGGCGGAGCCATGGCAACCGACGACAACGCGGCGAGCTGCCGGTGGGTCAGTCCTGGCGGGCGATGAGGCTCGCCGGGCGCAGGTCGGTCCAGTGGCTCTCCACGTAGGCCAGGCAGCCCTCACGGGTGTCCTCGCCGAACACGGTGCGCCATCCGGCGGGGACCTCGGCGAAGGAGGGCCACAGCGAGTGCTGGTTCTCGTCGTTGACCAGAACCAGGAAGCGGCCCTGCGGGTCCTCGAACGGGTTCGTGCTCATGCGTTCTCACTCCTCATGCGTTCTCGTTCGTCGTGCGTGGTCGTTCGTCATGCGGGTCGTTCGTCGCGCGTGGTCAATCGTGCGTCACGCGGGACAGCTGGGACAGGGGCTGCTCGGGCTCGGCCGTCACGGCGCGCAGCAGGGTCCGGAACTCCTCCGCGAGCGTCCGGGCCTTCGCCGGGCCGAGGCGGTCCGTCGCGTGGATCAGGCCGCAGTGCACGGGCCCTTCGCCACGGGGCTCGTGGAAGCCGAGCGTCAGGTCCGCCCGGGTCGTCCCGGTCGGGACGGTCAGGAGCGTGCCCATGCCGCCCTCAAGCCGTTCGAGGTCCGCCTGTTCGTGGTGGATCACCATCACCTGGGGGCCCTCCGGCCGCAGCCCGGCCGCGCGGACCACCTCGTCGAAGGGGACGTCCTGCTGGTCGAGGGCGCTCAGCGTGGTCTCCCGTACGCGGGTCAGGAGCTCCGTGAAGGTCGGGTCGCCGGCGGTGTCGGTGCGCAGCACGACCGTGTTGAGGAAGCATCCGACGAGGTCGGCGAGCTGGTCGTCGTCGCGTCCCGCGACCATGGTGCCGATGGGCAGGTCGGTGCCGGATCCGTGGGCGGTGAGCAGGGCCGCGAGGGTCGCGTGCAGCACCATGAACATGCTGGTGCCGGTGGCCCTCGCCAGCCTGTCCACGTCCGCGTGGAGCCGCTCGTCGAGGACGAACTCGACGACTCCCGCCGCCCGGCGGCCGCCCCGGCCGGTGATCGCTCCCGGCTCCGTCGGCAGGGCGAGCTCACGCGGCGCGTCCTCGAGCGTCCGTCGCCAGTAGGCGAGTTGGCGGCCGCACCTGCTGTCGGGATCGGCGGGGTCGCCGAGGACCTCGCGTGCCCAGCGGGCGTAGTCGCCGTAGGTGACGGGGAGCGGCCGCCAGTCGGGCTCCCGGCCGGCCGTACGCGCGCCGTACGCCGTGGTGAGGTCGCGGAACAGCGGGACCACCGACCACTCGTCGACGGCCAGGTAGTGCGCGGTGAGCAGGACCGCCTGGGCCCCGTCGGGGCCGGTGAGCAGGTGGGCCCGGAGCGGGGCCTCCCGTTCCAGGTCCGGTGCGGTGGCGGCGAGTTCGGCGAGCCGGGCGTCCAGGTCCGCGCAGTGCTCCACGGCCAGGGCCGGGGCGGCGACGATCCGGCGGACCAGGTCTCCCGTACGTTCGGCGAAGGCCGTGCGGAGGGGTTCGTGCCGGGCGGTGACGTCCGCGAGCGCGGCGGCGAGGGCGTCCGCGTCGAGGCCGCCGGGCGAGCGCAGGACCAGGGCGTGGTCGAAGCCGGGGCTCCGGCGGTACGCCTGCCACTGCGACCGCTGTACGGGGGCCGCCGGCAGGTCGGTGCCTTCGGCGGCCGGGCCCTCGGCGGCGCGCAGCGGCGGCCGTGCGGCGGAGGCGCCGTCCAGCTTGCCTGCGATTCCGGCGACGGTCAGCGCGTCGAAGACGTCGCGGATGCTCAGTTCGACGCCGAACTCGGCGCGGATGCGGCCGAGGAGCCGCATCGAGGCCATGGAGTGGCCGCCGAGGGCGAAGAAGCTGTCGTGCACGCCGACCGTGTCGAGTCCGAGGATCTCGCGGAAGAGCGCGGCGATCCGGGCCTGTGTCTCCGTCGCGGGACGGGCTTCCCCGGTCATCGCCGACCAGTCGGGCGCGGGCAGCGCCTTGTGGTCGAGCTTGCCGTTGGGGGTGAGCGGCAGCGGTCCGTCGAGCGGGACGACGAGGGCGGGGACCATGTACTCGGGAAGCTGCGCGGCGACGTGGGCGCGCAGCGCCTGCGGGTCGAGTTCCCCGGCCGTGCCGGTGCCCGGCTCGGGTACGGCGTAGCCCACGAGGCGGACGATGTCGCCGGCGCGGTCGGGCAGTACGGCGGCCTGGGCGACCGAGGGGTGTCCGGCGAGGGCGGCCTCGATCTCGCCCAGCTCGATGCGGAAGCCGCGGATCTTGACCTGGGTGTCGACCCGGCCGAGGAAGTCGAGGTTCCCGTCGGCGCGCCAGCGGGCGCGGTCGCCGGTGCGGTACATGCGGCTGCCGGGTGTGCCGTACGGGTCGGCGACGAACCGTTCCGAGCTGAGCGCGGGCTGCCCGAGGTAGCCGCGGGCGAGGCCGCGCCCGGCCACGTACAGCTCACCGACCACGCCGGGCGGCACGGGGCGCAGGTGCTCGTCGAGGACGTAGCAGCGGGTGTTGGGGTCCGGGCGGCCGATCGGCACCCGGCCGGTGGCGCGTCCGCCGTGCTCGCGGGCGGGCCACAGGGTGGAGTTGACGGTGGCCTCGGTGAGTCCGTACGCGCAGATCAGGTCCGCGGTGGCGCCGAAGCGTTCGAAGAGGTCCGGGGGCACGGTCTCGGTGCCGACCAGGACGGTCGATCCCTCGGGCAGCCGGCACTCGGCGGGGAGGGCCGACACCAGGGACGGCGGCAGGATCATGTGGGTGATCCGCTGGTCCGCGAGGAAGTCGGTGAGGGCGGGTCCCGCGACGCGGGCCTCGTCGGTGATGAGGACGAGCCGTCCGCCGTGGCAGAGCGCCATGGCGAGCTCGAAGACGAAGACGTCGAAGCCGATGGACGCGAACTGCAGGACGTGGCTGTCGTGGTGGAGGCCCATCCGGTCGACGGCGGTGGCGACGAGGCTGGCGATGCCCTCGTGCGGGACGACGACGCCCTTGGGGCGGCCGGTCGAGCCGGAGGTGTAGATCACGTACGCGGCCCCGTCGAGGGCGGCCGGTCCGCCGGGCGGCGGGGTGCCGGGCAGCGTGGCGAGTGCGGCGGCTGTCTCGGGGGCGTCGAGGAGCAGCACGGTGACGCCGGGGACGTCCGGGATCTTGCCCGCGACGGACTCGGTTCCGACCACGACGGCCGCGCCCGAGTTCTCGATCATGTAGCTGAGGCGGTCGCCGGGGTGGACCAGGTCGAGCGGCAGGAAGGCGGCGCCCAGCTTCAGGGCGGCGAGGACGGCGGCGACCATGTCCGCCGAGCGCGGTACGGCCACGCCGACGACGCTCTCGGCGCCGGCCCCGTGGGCGGCGAGCAGCCGGGCGAGGCGGTTGGCGCGGGCGTCGAGCTGGGCGTACGTCATCGGGCGGGAGCGGTCGACGACGGCGATCGCGTCGGGGCGCTCGGCGACCCACCGGGCGAAGAGCGCGGGCAGGGTCTCCTCGTCGACCTCGCGGGGCCGGCCGTTGAAGCCTTCGAGGACGAGGCGGTGCTCGTCGTCGGTGAGGATCGCGGCGCCTGACAGCGGCCGGTCGGGGGCCTCGACGAGGGCGCCGACGAGCCTGCGGAGGCGGTCGCCGACGCGCTCGGCGGTCTCCCGGTCGAAGAGTTCGGTGGAGAACTCCAGGCGGCAGCCGAGGGAGTCGCCGGCGCCGTCGGCGGTGGTGTGCTCGGTGAAGCTGAACACGAGGTCGAACTTGGCGGTTCCGATCCGGTGCGGCAGGTACTGGGCACTGAGCCCCGGAAGGCTCAGCGATCCCTCCGTGCGGACGTGGTGGCCGACCATCACCTGGAACAGCGGGTTCCGGGAGAGGGAGCGGGTCGGGTTGAGCTTCTCGACGACGGCCTCGAAGGGAACGTCGGCGTGGGAGAAGGCGGCGAGGTCGGTCTCGCGGACCCGGGCGAGGAGTTCGGTGAAGCTGGGGTCGCCCGCGAGGTCGGTGCGGAGCACGAGGGTGTTCACGAAGAAGCCGACCAGGTCGTCCAGGGCCTCGTCGCCGCGTCCCGCGATGGGCGCGCCGAGGGGGATGTCGGTGCCGGCGCCGAGGCGGTGGAGCAGGGCGGCCACGGCCGCGTGCACGACCATGAACATGCTGGCGCCGGAGTCCCGGGCCAGGCGCCTGAGGCCCTCGTGGACCGTGCGGTCGAAGGTGATGTCGAGTTCGGCGCCGCTGAACGTGGGACGGGCGGGACGCGGCCGGTCGGTGGGCAGGTCGAGTTCCTCGGGGGCGCCGGCCAGGGCGGTCCGCCAGTGCTCCAGCTGCCGGGCGGCGAGGCCGTCCGGGTCGGCCGGGTCGCCGAGGAGCCGCTGCTGCCAGAGGGCGTAGTCGGCGTACTGGACGGGCAGCGGTTCCCAGGCGGGTGCGGCGCCTTCGAGGCGGGCCGTGTAGGCGGTGGTGAGGTCCTGGAGGAACGGGCGGTCGGACCACTCGTCGGTGGTGATGTGGTGGAGCAGCAGCACGACGACGTGCTCGTCGGGCGCCACCTCCACGACGGTGGCGCGCAGCGGCAGTTCGGCGGCGAGGTCGAACGGCCGGTGGACGGCGGTGTCCACGATGCCGGGCACCTCGTCCTCGGTTGCGCGCAGGTGCTCGACGACCGGGGCGGCCGATCCGGCGGGCAGGATCCGCTGGTACGCCTGGCCGTCCCGCTCGGCGAAGAGGGTGCGCAGGGCCTCGTGACGGTCGGTCACGTCGGCGAGGGCGGCGCGCCACGCCTCCCGGCCGAAGGGGCCGTGCAGGCGCATGACCAGCGGGAAGTTGTACGCGGCCGAGGTGCACTCGATCTGCTGGATGACCCACAGGCGCTGCTGGGCGTGGGAGAGCGGCAGTTCCTCGGGGCGCTCCGCGGCGACGAGCGCCGGGCGGGCGGGACCGTGCGAGGCGGTCGCGCGGGCGACGAGTTCGGCGACGGTGGGTGCCTCGAACAGGTCGCGGATCGCCAGTTCGGCGTCGAGGGCGGTGCGGGCGCGGCTGACGAGCCGGGTCGCGAGGAGCGAGTGCCCGCCGAGGTCGAAGAAGTCGCTGTCGATGCCGACGCTTCCCTCGGGGAGGCCGAGGACCTCGGCGAAGAGCCCGCACAGGGTCTCCTCGTGGGGCGTGCGCGGGTCACGCCTCGTGCCCGTGCCGGTGAGGTCGGGGGCGGGCAGGGCCTTGACGTCGAGCTTGCCGTTGACGGTCAGCGGCAGGGTCGCGACGGTGACCAGGGCGGACGGGACCATGTAGTCGGGCAGCAGGGGCTTGAGGTGGTCGCGGAGCCGCTGGGGCAGCGTGTCGTCGGCCGGGGCGCCTTCCTCCCGTACGACGTAGCCGACGAGGCGCTTGGTCCCGGCGGTCTCGTGGACGACGACGGCGGCGTGGGCCACCTCGGGGTGGGTGGTCAGGGCGGTGGAGATCTCGCCGAGTTCGACGCGGTAGCCGCGGATCTTGACCTGGTCGTCGGTGCGGCCGAGGAAGTCGAGCAGGCCGTCGGGGCGCTGTCGTACGAGGTCCCCGGTGCGGTACATGCGCTCGCCGGGTGCGCCGAACGGGTCGGCGACGAAGCGTTCGGCGGTCAGCGCGGCCCGGTCGTGGTAGCCGCGGGCCAGGCCGGTGCCCGCGATGTACAGCTCGCCGGGGCAGCCGGGCGGCACGGGTCGCAGCATGGCGTCGAGGACGTGGGCGCGGGTGTTGCGGATGGGCCTGCCGACGGTGGGCGTGGCGCTCTCGGTGGTGGAGCCGCCGAGGGTGTTGATCGTGTACTCGGTGGGGCCGTAGAGGTTGTAGCCGTACGTGCCCTCGGTGCGGCGCAGCCGGGTCCAGACGGTGTCGGACACGGCCTCGCCGCCGAGCAGGACGAGCGCGGGCCGGTGCCTGCCCGCGGTGTCGTCCTGGTCGAGGAGGCCTTCCTCGATGAGCAGCTGGGCGTAGGTGGGCGTCACGTTGACGACGTCGACGCGGTGCTCGTCGCAGTAGGCGACCAGTGCCTCTGCGTCGCGGCGGAGTTCCTCGTCGCAGACGTGGACCTCGTGGCCCTCGACGAGCCAGAGGAGTTCCTCCCACGACATGTCGAAGGCGAAGGACACGGTGTGCGCGATGCGCAGGCGCCGCCCGCCGGCCGAGGCGATGGCCGGGTCGAAGATCTCCTTCTGGTGGTTGAGCTGCATGTTCGTCAGCCCCCTGTAGGGGGTGACGACGCCCTTGGGGCGGCCGGTGGAGCCGGAGGTGTAGATGACGTACGCCGGGTGGTCCAGGCGGTCCGGCAGGCCGTGGGCGAACGCGGGCCGTTCGGCGTCGGTGACCTCGTCGCCGGACAGGGCGGCCAGTTCCGCGGTCACGGCCGGGTCGTCGAGGAGGAGTTCGGGGGCGACGGGGCCGTCGGCGCGCCGCAGCGTCGGGGCGACGGCGGTGGTGGACACGAGGCAGAGCGGCCCGGTGTCCTCGGCCATGAGGCGCAGCCGGTCGGCGGGGTGGTCGAGGTCGAGCGGCAGGTAGGCGGCGCCGGTCCGCAGGACGGCGAACAGCGCGGCGACCATCTCGATGGAGCGGGGCAGCGCGAGCGCCACGACCTTCTCGGGGCCCGCGCCCCGGGCGAGCAGCAGCCGGGCGAGCCGGTTGACCTGTGCGTCGAGCTCGGCGTAGGTGAGGGCGCGGTCGCCGAAGACCAGGGCGACGGCGTCAGGCGTACGGGCGACCTGGGCGGTGAGCATGTCGGCGACGGTCTCGTCCGGAACCGGCTCGCGGGTTGCCTCCCGGCCGTCGGCCAGGGCGGTGCGCTCGGCGGGGAGCAGCAGGTCCACGCCGACGGTCCTGGCGGCCCCGGCGGCGGGCCCGTCGAGGGCCGTGCCGAGCCGGTCGAGGACCGTCGTGAACCGGGCCAGGATCGTGGCGGCGGCCTCGGCGTCGAAGAGGTCGGGCCTGGCGGCGAGGGTGATCCGCAGCCGGGCTCCGGGCGTCACGATGAGCGTGAGCGGGAAGTGGGTGCCGTCCACGTTCGACACACCCGTGATGCCGTGCCGTTCGCGGAGCGCCGCGGCCCGGTCCTCGCCGTCGGCCGAGCGGAGCACGAACAGGGTGTCGAAGAGGCGGCGGTGTCCGGACTCCTGCTGGAGGTCGCCGAGGCCCACGTACTCGTACGGCATGACGGCGGCGCGCTCGGACTGCGTGCGGCGCAGCAGGTCGAGCAGCGGCTCGTCCGGGGTGAAGGTGATGCGGGCGGGGATCGTGTTCAGGAACATGCCGATGATGCCGGCCACGTTCGGGACGTCCGCGGGGCGGCCGGCGACCGCCGTGCCGAAGGCGATGTCGTTGCGACCGGTCATCGCCGAGAGCACCAGCGCCCAGGCCGCGTTGAGGACGGTGTTGAGGGTGAGCCCGTGCCGGCGGGCGGCGGCCCGCAGCCGGTCGCCGGTCTCCTGGGTGAGGTGGGCGTCGAGGTCCACCGGGATGACCGGCCCGGTGTCGCGTCCGGAGGGGGCGAGCAGCGTCGGCTCGTCGAAGCCGGCGAGTGCCCGGCGCCAGGCGTCGAGGGCGACCGTGGTGTCCTGCGCGTCGAGCCAGGCGAGGTGGTCGCGGTAGGAGCCGGGCAGCGGCAGGCCCGTGGGGTCGCCGGCCCGCTCGTACAGCGTGAACAGCTCCTCCAGGAACAGCCAGGCGGACCAGCCGTCCCAGAGGATGAGGTGGTGGGTGACGACGAGCCGGTCCCGGCCGTCGCCGAGCCGGATGAGGAGCAGCCGGCAGAGCGGCGCAGCGGACAGGTCGAAGCGCTGCCTGCGGTCGGCGGCGAGCAGTTCCTCGGTCCTGGTCCGCTGTTCGTCGGCGGGCAGGGCGGACAGGTCGGTCTCGACGAGGGGTATCTCGGCGCCGTCGGCGATGAACTGCACGGGGCGGGGCAGGCCGTCGCTGGTGAACCCCGCGCGGAGCCCGGCGTTGCGGTCGAGGAGGGTCCGGCAGGCGGCGCGGAGCCGGTCGGCGTCGATCCGGCGGTCGAGGTCCAGGGTCTCCTGGGACTGGTAGACGTCGAGCGCGTCGCCGGCGTCGTAGGTGGCGTGGAAGTACATGCCCTCCTGGAGCGGGGAGAGCGGCCAGACGTCCGCGACGGGAAGCCCGGCCGCGGCGTGGACGCGCGCGGTCTCCTCGGGGGTGAGGTCGATCCCGCCCAGGGGGGCCGCGGGCTCCGGCTCCGGGGGCTCGGGCGGCGCGGCGGCGGTCAGCTGGTCGAGCAGCGCCTTGAGGGCGGGGTCGACGGCGGCGCCGGACTGCTGCTGGAGCGCCAGGACGGCCTGGAGGGCGGCGGCGGCCCGCCCGGCGTCGGAGGCGGAGACGGTCACTCCGTCTGGGTGCACGGGTACCTCGGGTGTCTCGGGCGAGTCGGGGGCCGGGGGTGCTTCGGCGTCCCCGTGGACGGTCGCGGCGGCGGCGAGGGCGGCGGGCGTGCGGCACTCGAACACGTCGCGGGGGCTGAGCGTCAGCCCCCGGGCACGCGCGCGCGTGGCGACGGTGATCGAGCTGAGGCTGTCGCCGCCGAGCACGAAGAAGTCGTCGTCGACGCCCGTCCCGGGTACGCCGAGGACCTCGTCGAAGATCTCGCACAGGGCCTGCTCGCGTGCGTCGCGGGGTGCGCGACCGCCGGCGCGGGGCGCGGCCCCGGGCGCGGGCAGGGCGTTCTGGTCGAGCTTGCCGCTGGGGGTCAGCGGCAGTTCGGCGAGGACGACGACGGCGCTGGGCACCATCGCGGCGGGCAGCGCGTCGCCGAGCGCCGCGTGCAGGTCGTCGGCTGCGGGCGCGGCGCCGGGAGCCGGGACGGCGTAGCCGACGAGGGCGCCTTCGCGGACGACGACGGCCGCGCGGGCCACACCGCGCAGTGCGGCGAGGGCGGTCTCGATCTCGCCGAGCTCGATCCGGTTGCCGCGGATCTTGACCTGGCGGTCGGTGCGGCCGAGGTACTCGACGGCCCCGTCGGCGCGGCGGCGCACCAGGTCGCCGGTGCGGTACATGCGCTCCCCCGCTCCCCCGAACGGATCGGCCACGAACCGTTCGGCAGTGAGGCCGGGCCGGTCGTGATAGGCGCGGGCCAGCTGGACGCCCGCGAGGTACAGCTCGCCGGGCACCCCTTCCGGGACCGGGCGCAGGAACGGATCCAGCACGTACAGGCGGGTGTTCCAGACGGGCCGGCCGATGGGAACGGCCGGCTCGGTGCCGCCCTCGTACGGGAAGAAGGTGACGTCGACGGCCGCCTCGGTGGGGCCGTACAGGTTGTGCAGCGGCACGGGGGCGCGCCCCGGGCGGGAGGTCAGCTCCCACCAGCGGCGGGCGTCGGCTCCGGTGAGCGCCTCGCCGCTGCAGAACACCCGGCGCAGGCTCGCCGCCCAGTCGGGCCCCGCACCGGCGTCGGCCTCCATGACCTGGACGAAGGCCGCCAGCATCGAGGGCACGAAGTGGGTCGTGGTGACGCGCCGGTCGGCGATCAGGCGGGCCAGGTAGGCCGGGTCGCGGTGGCCGTCGGGGCGGGCGAGGACGACGGTCGCGCCCTCGGTCAGGGCCCAGAAGAACTCCCACACCGACACGTCGAAGCTGGACGGGGTCTTCTGCAGGACGCGG
Source organism: Streptomyces griseoluteus (assembly GCA_000717735.1). GTDB lineage: Bacteria > Actinomycetota > Actinomycetes > Streptomycetales > Streptomycetaceae > Streptomyces > Streptomyces griseoluteus_A. The sequence continues at coordinate 189,253 of JOBE01000010.1, forward strand.
TCGTCGGCGGTCAGCCCGTACGCGCTCTGCATCCAGGCGAGCCGGTTCACGACGGCCCGGTGGGTGACGGCGACGCCCTTGGGGCGGCCGGTGGAGCCCGAGGTGTAGATGAGGTACGCGGGATGGTCGGGCTCCGCCGGCCGCAGCGGGGTGCCGAGCGCCGCCGCCTCACCCTCGTGCGGGCTGCCGGGAGCGGTGTTCCCGGGCTCCTCGGCGCCGATGACGAGGTGCTCCAGATCCGGTACGCGGGGCAGCCGTCCGGCCGCTTCGGCGGTCGTCACGACGAGGCGCGTCCCGGAGTCGGCGAGCATGAACGCCACCCGGTCGGCGGGGTAGTCCAGGTCGACGGGCAGGTAGGCGGCGCCCGCCTTGAGGACGCCGAGCAGCGCGACCATCAGTTCGGCCGAGCGCGGGACGGCGACGGCGACGTACCGCTCGGGGCCCGCGCCGTGGGCCCGGAGCCGCCGGGCCAGTGCCTCGGCCCGCCGGTCGAGTTCGGCGTAGCTGAGGGTGGTGTCCTCGAAGACGACGGCGGGCGCGTCCGGGGTGCGGTCCGCCCACGCGGCGAAGAGGCCGGCGAGGGTCGCGTCGGGGACGGGGTGCGCGGTGGCGTTGAGCTCGTCGAGGTGCGCGCGCTCGCGGGGGGACAGCAGGTCGGTCCGGGCGACGGCGCGGCCGGGGTCGGCGACCACGGTGCGCAGGAGGGCCGTGAAGCGGTTGGCGAGGACGGCCACCGCCACCTGGTCGAGGCGTGCCGCGTCGTGCTTGAACCGCAGCAGCAGACCGGCGCCGGCGGGCTCGACGACGAGCGCGAGCGGGTAGTGGACGGCGTCGAACACCTCGGTGCCGGTGATGAGCGGCGCGTCGGGCCCCTGCCCGGCCGGCGTGTCGTCGGTGGGGTAGTTCTCGAACACCACGAGCGTGTCGAAGAGTTCGCCGCCGCCCGCCGTCCGCTGTATGTCGGCGAGTCCGAGGTGCTGGTGGTCGAGGAGCGCGGCGTGCTCGTCCTGGACGCGGCGGAGGAGTCCGGTGAGCGTCTCCCCGGGACGGAGGGTCACGCGGGCGGGCACGGTGTTGATGAACAGGCCCACGGCCGGGTCGAGCCCCGCGACCTCCGTCGTCCGGCCGGACACGGTGGTGCCGAAGACGACGTCACGACCGCCGGTGAGACCGCCGAGCAGCAGACCCCACAGACCGTGGAAGACGCTGCTCAGGGTCAGCCCGTGGTTCCTGGCGTAGCCGGTCAGCGCGTCGGCGAGGTCCTGCGGCAGCCGTGTGTCGACGTGCTCGGGGCGGGCGGGTGCCTGGGCGGCGCCGCCCCCTGTGGAGAGCGCGGGAAGCCGGGTGGGGCCCGCGAGGCCGTCGAGCGCCCGGCGCCAGGCCTCGCGGGCGGCGTCCAGGTCGCGGCTCGCCAGCCAGGAGAGGTACGGCTCGGGGGCCGGGGGCGCGGGCAGTTCGGCGCCCCGGAGGGCGGCGGTCAGTTCGCGCAGCAGGACGGCGACGGACCAGCCGTCGGCCACGATGTGGTGCAGGGTGAGCAGCAGCCGGTGCCGTCGGCCGTCCCTGAGGAGGGTGGCGCGCAGCAGGGGCGGACGGTCGAGGTCGAACGTTTCGGCACGGTCGGCGCGGAGGATGTCGTCCAGGCCGGTCGTGGCGGTGTCGGCCTCCCGCCACGGGAGGGTCACCTGGTCGGCGAGCCGCTGGACGACCTCGCCGCCGGGGAGCTGGCGGAACGAGGCGCGCAGCAGCGGGTGCCGGTCGAGGAGCAGTTGGAGGGCGCCGCGGAGGCGGTCCGGTTCGACGGGTCCCGCGAGGTCGAGGAGTTCCTGGACGAGGTAGAGGTCGGCGGACCGGTCGTCGTACTCCGCGTGGAAGAAGAAGCCTTCCTGGAGCGGCGAGACGGGCAGCGCGTCCGGGTCGAGTGCGACCCGTCGCGCCGGGGCGGCGACCTCCTCGCGGGCGGTCCTCGCGAGGGCCGCCACGGTCCGGTTCCGGAACACCTCGCGCGGGGTGATCGCGAGTCCGGCCTCGCGGGCGCGGTTGACCAGCTGGATGGCGACGATGCTGTCACCGCCCAGTTCGAAGAAGCTGTCGTGGACGCCGACCGCCGGCAGGCCGAGGACCTCGGCGAACAGGGCGGCGAGCGCGGTCTCGACGGGGGTGCCCGGGGCGTCGGTGCCGGTCATCGACGTCCAGCGGGGCTCGGGCAGGGCCTTGGCGTCGAGCTTGCCGTTGGGGGTCAGCGGCAGCGGTCCTTCGAGGACGACGACGGCCGAGGGCACCATGTGGTCGGGGAGGGTGTCCGTCACGCGCGCGCGTGCGGCGGTGACGGCGGCGTCAGTGGCGTCGGCGCCCGTGTCCGCGTTCGTTCCCGTGTCCGCGTCGGCGGGGGTCTCCGGCGCCTCCGGGACGAGGTACGCGACGAGACGCTTGACGCCCCGGTGGTCCTCGCGGGCGAGGACGGCGGCCTGGGCGATGCCCGGGCAGGCCATGAAGGCGCTTTCGATCTCGCCCGGCTCGACGCGGTGGCCGCGGATCTTGATCTGGCCGTCGGCGCGGCCGAGGAACTCCAGGTTGCCGTCGGCGCCCCAGCGGACCCGGTCGCCGGTGCGGTACATCCGGGTGCCGGGGGCGCCGTACGGGTCGGCGACGAACCGTTCCGAGGTCAGCCCCGCACGGCCGAGGTAGCCGCGGGCGAGGCCGCGCCCGGCGACGTACAGCTCGCCCTCCGTGCCGACCGGGACGGGCCGCAGCGCCGTGTCGAGGACGTAGGCGCGGGTGTTGGGGTCGGGGCGTCCGATGGGCGCGGGACCCGGCCGGTCGGGGTCGGCGAGCCAGAGCGTGGAGTTGACGCTCGCCTCGGTGAGGCCGTACGCCACGACGACCCGGAGGCGTCCGTCCCAGCGGGCGATCAGTTCGCCGGGGACGGCCTCGGTGCCGACGACGAGCACCGCACCTGGCGGGAGTTCGCACTCCTGGGGCAGGGCGGAGACGAGCGAGGGCGGCAGGATCATGTGGGTGGCGCGGAGGCGCGCGATGTACTCGGTGAGGGCGGGGCCCGCGACGCGGCGCTCGGCGGGGACGACGATGATCCGTCCGCCGACGCAGAGCGACATGATCAGGTCCCACACGGTCACGTCGAAGCCGACGGAGGCGAACTGCACGACGCGGCTCTCGGCGGTGACGCCGATGCGGTCGGTGGCCGTGGCGATGAGGCTGCCGACGCCGTCGTGCGGGACGACGACGCCCTTCGGGCGGCCGGTCGAGCCGGAGGTGTAGATGACGTACGCGGCCTGGTCGAGGGAGACCTGCGGCAACGGCTCCGGGTCGGCCGGGGCGGCGAGGGCGTCCACGGTGTCCGGGGCGTCGAGCCGCAGCAGGGTGACGCCCTCGGCCGCGGGCAGTTCGCCGGCGAGTTCCGCCACGGTGACGACGGTGCGCGCCCCTGCGTCGGTCAGCATGTAGGCGATGCGGTCCCGGGGGTGGTCGGCGTCCAGCGGCAGATAGGCCGCGCCGGCCTTCATCACGGCGAGCAGGGCGACGACGAGTTCCGGTGAGCGGGGCAGGGCGACGCCCACGACGTCCTCGGCGCCGACGCCTCGGGAACGGAGCAGGCGGGCGAGCCGGTCGGCGGCGTCGTCGAGTGCGGCGTACGTCAGTTCCCGGTCCTCGCAGACGAGCGCGACGGCCTCGGGAGTCCGGCGGACCTGGCGCTCGAAGGCGGCGGGCCAGGACAGCTCGGGCACCTCGCGGGGCGCGGTGCCGAACCGGTCGAGCAGGAGGGTGCGTTCGGCGTCCGAGGTCAGCTCGATGCGGCCCAGGGGACGGTCGAGGTCCTCGGTGAAGGTGTGGAGCAGGCCGAGGAAGCGCCGTTCGTGGTCCGCGAGCGTGGCCGCGTCACAGACGTCGGCGTCCGCGTCGAGGTGGAGGGTGACGCCCTGGCCCGCCGCGCCCTCGGCGAAGCTGAACGCCAGGTCGCTGACCGGGCCGAGCCACTCGGGGCGCAGTTCGGCCTCGTGGTCCGCGAACCGCAGGTCCCCGGAGCGGGGCAGGATGTTGACGGTCGGGCCGACGAGCTCCGGTACGCCGTCGACCAGGCCCAGTTCCCTGGCCAGGTCCTCGGCGCGGTACCGCCCGTGGGCGACGGCGTCGGCGATGGTGTCGCGCACCTGTGTCACGAGGGCGCGGCCGGTGGTGCCGGGGCGGACGGCGAGGCGCAGCGGGACGATGTTGGAGACCATTCCGGGAACGAGCGCGGAGACCTCGTCGTCGCGGGCGGCGACGGGCAGGCCGAGGACGAGGTCCTGTGCGCCGCTCGCGCGGTGCAGATGGGCGGCGACGGCCGCGACGAGGATCCGGGACGGTCGTACCCCGGCGCTGCGGGCGGCGGCGGTCAGCCGCTCGACGGTCATCGGGGGCAGTGCGGCGGTGCTCCGGAGCCGTCGGGTCATGGGGGCCGGGGCCCGGTCGACGAGCCGGACGGGCTCGGTCCTGCCCGCCATGCGCTCCAGCCACCAGGTCCGGTCGGCGGTGTGCCGCTCCGAGGCGCGGTACGCGCGGTCGGCGGCGACGAGACGGGAGAGGGACCGGTCGAGGGGTGCGGGGGCCGCGGCGTCGGCGGCCGAGTAGAGCTCGCCGGCGCGTCGGGTGATCAGGGCGACGCCCATGCCGTCCGTCACGATGTGGTGGTACCGCTGGCACCACAGCACGCGGTCGTCGGCGAGCCGCAGCAGGGCGTGGCCGAAGAGCGGGTCGCGGGCCAGGTCGACGGGCCGCTCGCGGTCGTCGGCCATCCACGCGGCGGCGGCCTCGTCGGGGTCGGCGGCGGCGCGCAGGTCCACGACGGGAAGGTCGAAGGGGACGGTACGGGGGGTCTGGCGCGGCCCGTCCTCGCCGGGGGTGACGCCGACGTGGAGGCACTCGGCCTCGTCCAGGGCCCGGCGGACGGCGGTGGTGAGCCGGTCGAGGTCGACGGCGCCGCGGAGGTGGAGCGCGAAGACGATGTTGTAGGCGGAGCTGTCCGGTTCGATCTGCTGGGCCAGCCAGATGCCGGATTGCCCGCCGGTGACGGGGAGGCCGGAGGTGTCCCGGTCGGACTCGACGTCAAACATCGTACGAAGTGGCCTTTCCCTGGGGGTGCGTGGCGGAGACGTCCCGGATCACACCGACGGCGTGGCGAGGTTCCGCCACGCCGTCGGTCGGGTCGGCTCCGGACTGATGGTGCGTCAGCCGACGGTCGTCACTTGATGGCTGCGAGCAGGGGCTCGATCTCGTCGATGGCGTACGGGATCGAGAGAACGGTGTTGAAGGAGAACGCGGCGCCGATGTCCGGGTCCTGGTAGGGCACGAACAGATCGCGCTTCTCCTGGTGGACCTTCAGCTTCTTGTAGAGCGGCTCGCCCTTGATGCGGTCGTTGGCCTCGGTGCTGGAGGTGACCCAGACGAGCCGGTCGACGTCGAGGACGTTCAGCTTCTCGGCGCTGAGTTCGGCGACGTTCCAGCCCGGCTTGGCCAGGGTGTCGATCTCCGGCTTCAGCTTGAAGCCCAGCCCGGCGAAGAAGATCGACTTGGGGTCGGTCTTCGTGAACGCCGAGTACTTGCCGGCCTCGAAGCTGTCGGCGACGGCCAGGGTCTTGGTGGCGAACTCGGGGTGCTTGTCGCGGACGGCCTTGAAGCGGGCGTCGATGCCCGTGATCAGCTTGCCCGCCTCGGCGTCCTTGCCCAGCGCCTTGCCGATCTGCTGGGTCATCAGCTGCCAGGGCGCCCCGTAGTCGGGGTGGTCCTTGGGCTGGGCGACGACCTTGGTGAACCTGGAGAGCGTGTCGTACTGCTCCTTCTTCATCCCCGAGTACTGGGCGATGACGAGGTCGGGCTTGAGCGCCGCGATCTTCTCGATGTTGTACTCGTCGCGCTCACCCACGATCTGCGGCTGGGTGGAGCCCCACTTGTCCTTGGCCCAGGGCCACTTGCCGTACGGCTTCTCCTTGAACCAGTCGACCGCGCCGGCCGGCTTGACGCCGAGGGCGAGCACCGCGTCCTGGTCGGAGAGGCCCAGGGTGACGACGGTCTTCGGCTCCTTGTCGATCGTCGTGGAGCCGTACTTGTGCTCGACCGTGACGGGGAACGCGGCGGGCTTGCCGCCGCCGTCGGCCGATGCCGTCGGGGTGGTGGTGGCGGGCGACTCGGACTTCTCCGACCCGCCGCCGCAGGCGGCGAGGGCGAGTGCCGCCGCCGCGACGACGGCCACACGGGGGGCAGATCTGGCGAACCGCGCCAGAGGGGGACGTGCACCAGCGGACACGGACGTTCCTTTCGGGGGATTCACAGTGCGTGCCACGCCCGCCGGGGCGACAGGATCGCCGGCCGGCGGGAGCGGCGTTCGTGCGTGGGGGGGTGGGACGGAGGGGGCGCTAACGCGCCGTGCCGACGCCGTCGGCCATCGGCCGTACCGCCCCGGCGGCCGTGGCGGCCTCGGCGGCGGAGGTGGCCGAGGCCCGGTCGAGGACCGAGGCGAGGATCTCGCCGACCCTGATCGCGGTGTTCGAGAGCAGGGACGAGGTGATGCCGTGGGTGTGCTCGGTGCCGCCCTGGAGGTAGATGCCGCACCGCAGTTCGGGGTCGGTGGCGAGCCTGTAGTCCCGTTCGACGCGGACCCGCCCCTGGTCGTCGCGGTGGCAGCGGTCGGCGACCGGGCCGAGGAGGCCGAGGGGTTCGGCGGGGTCGTATCCGGTGGCGTAGACGACGACGTCGGCGTCGAGGGTGCTCTCCTCGCCGGTGACGAGCGAGGTGACGAAGGCGCGGACCTTGTCGGGGCCGTCCTCGACTCCGGTGAGCCGGGAGATGTTGATGAAGCGCAGCCGCTCGGTGCCGAGGACCTTCTCCTGGTACGCCTGGCGGTACAGGTCGTCGATGAGGTCGATGTCCACCACGGAGTAGTTGGTGTTCCCGTGGTACTCCATCAGCTTGCGCTTGATGTCGTCGGGCGCCGTGAAGTACTCGTCGACGGCGTCCGGGTCGAAGATCCGGTTGGCGAAGGCGCTGTCGTCGGCGGGGCTGTATCCGTAGCGGGAGAAGACGGCGCAGATCTCGGCCCCGGGGAAGGTGCGGTGCAGATAGGCCACGTTCTCCGCGGCGCTCTGTCCGGCGCCGACGACGACGAAGCGCTCGGGAGACGTGCCTTCGAGGCCTTCCACCTTGGCGAGCAGGTCGGAGTTGTGCCAGACCCGGTCGCTGCGCTCGACGCCTTCCGGCATGCGCGGGCGAAGTCCCGTACCGAGGACGAGGTTTCGGGCGCGGTGCACCACGGTCTCGGAGCCGGAACGGGCGGTCACGTCCAGGTACTCCACGACACCGTCGCGCTCGACCGGTTCGACGGAGATGATCTCGTGGCCGTAGGAGACCATGTCGTCGACCTTGGACGCGGCCCACTCGAAGTAGTCGTGGAACTCGACGCGGAGCGGGAAGAGGTTCTTGTGGTTGACGAAGTCGATCAGCCGGCCCTTGCTCTGCAGGTAGCAGAGGAAGCTGTATTCGCTGGTCGGGTTGCGCAGCGTCACCAGGTCCTTGAGGAAGGACACCTGCATGGTCGCGTCGTCGATCAGCATGCCGCGGTGCCAGCCGAACCGGGGCTGGCGCTCGAAGAAGTGGGCGGTGACCGCTTCCTGCCTTCCGACGCGGGCGTTGTGCTCGCTGAGCGCTATCGCCATGGCCACATTGGACGGCCCGAAGCCGATGCCTATGAGGTCGTGGACCAGAGGTGCGTCACCAGGAGGAACCTGCGACATGTCACTCCCATCGTGCGGGAAAGAGGCTGAGGGGGAACGGGCATCGGGGCACGCCGACGTCGCGGCAGCCGCGCAGAACTTAGGTAAAGCTAACCTGATCTGACGGTGCTGTCGACCGGACAAAACGGACCTGACGAACTGTAGGCAATTTCAACAGCCACATGACTCAAGGTAGTTGCACTGTTAGGTAAGGCTTGCTTTACTTCTGACGGTCAGTCGCCTTCCGAGGAGGAAACCCGATGCGGGTCGTCATGTTCGGCTATCAGACCTGGGGCCATCGCACCCTCCGGGCGCTCCTGGACTCCGAACACGATGTGGTGCTCGTGGTGACGCACCCCAAGAGCGAGCACGCGTACGAGAAGATCTGGAGCGACTCGGTCGCCGACCTCGCGACGGAGCACGGCGTCCCGGTCGTCATCCGCAACAGGCCGGACGACGAGGAGCTGTTCGCCCGCCTCAAGGAGGCCGACCCGGACATCATCGTCGCGAACAACTGGCGTACGTGGATCCCGCCGCACATCTACAACCTGCCCCGCCACGGGACGCTGAACATCCACGACTCGCTGCTGCCCAAGTACGCCGGCTTCTCCCCGCTGATCTGGGCCCTCATCAACGGCGAGCAGGAAGTCGGCGTCACGGCCCACATGATGGACGAGGTCCTCGACGCCGGCGACATCGTCCAGCAGCGCGCGGTGCCCGTCGGGCCCAAGGACACGGCGACCGACCTCTTCCACAAGACGGTCGACCTCATCGCCCCGGTCACGATCGGCGCACTCGACCAGATCGCCTCGGGACAGGCCGAGTTCACCCGGCAGGACCGGTCGCAGGCCAGCTTCTTCCACAAGCGGGCCGAGGAGGACATCCGCATCGACTGGACCTGGCCCGCCGAGGTCCTGGAGCGCCTGGTCCGCGCCCAGTCCGCGCCGTACCCGAGCGCCTTCACCTTCCACCGGGGCAAGCGCCTCGAGGTCCTCTCCGCCGTGGTCTCCGAGGGGCGCTACGGCGGCACCCCGGGCCGCGTCTTCTACCGCGAGGGGGACGGCGTCGTGATCGTCGCCGGGGCCGACGCCCGCACCGGCCGCAACCACGGCCTCGCCCTCACCCGCGTCCGGACGGAGGACGGCCGCGAGCTGCCGGCCACCGAGTACTTCACCTCCATGGGCGGCTACCTCACCAGCCGCCCCTGACGACCGGGGTGAGTGAGGAACAGCCGATGGACCGGCCCGTCGTCTCCGGTGTCGCGCACGACCTCTCGGGGGCGACGTTCGCCGTCGTCGGCATCTCGACCATGCCGACCGACTGGGCGCAGGTCTTCCGATCGCTCGCGAACGCCGACCTGACACCCGCCCCGCTCACGGGCGCGGCCCCGCCCGCCCCGCCCGCCCAGGGCGTCACGCCGCCCTCCCCCGGCGTGACGCCCTCCCCCGGCACGACGCCTCCCAGCGTGCTGGATCTCAACGCGTACCTCATGTACTCCGTCGGCAGGGCCGCGCGCCGCAGGCTGGCGGAGAAGCTGGAGGCCCGGGGGTTACGCCTCTGGCACCTCACCGTGATGACGCTGCTCGCCGAACTCGGCCCGCAGATGAAGACGGCCCTCGCGACCAGGCTCGCCATCAACCCCAGCGACCTGGTGAAGATCGTCGACGATCTGGTGCGCCTCGGTCACGCGCACTGCGTCCGCGACCGTGCGGACCGGCGCCGCGTCGTCGTACGGCTCACCCCGGAGGGCGAGGCGGCCCTCCGCAGTCTCAGTGCGGAGATCGCGTCCACGGACGACGAGATCCTGGCCCCGCTCGACGCCGGGGAGCGCGAGCAACTGGCCTCGTTACTGCGTCGCGTCCACGGCCACCTCGAACGGGCCCCGGCCGAGCAGGCGCGCCGGCACCCCTGATCACAACCGTGACCTCCCGGTGATCGAACCCGGGAATTAATAGGTTAGGCTCACCTAACAAGAGCCCGCGATGGCCGCTGCCCCTGCTCGGGGCGGGCAGGTCGGGGCCTCAGTACACCCCTGCCCGGAGACAAGGATCCACCATGCCTTCTGTGTTCACCCCCCTTCGTCGTCGCGTCCTCGTGGCGGGCGCCGCCGCGGTCTCGCTCGGCCTGATGGTGACCGGGTGCGGCTCGGACGAGAAGAAAGACGACGCGGCAGGCGCGGAGACCAAGGCCCCGGCAGGCGCTTTCCCCGTCACCATCAAGAGCGCCCTCGGTGAAGCCGTCATCAAGGACAAGCCGAAGCGCGTGGTGACCCTCGGTCAGGGCTCCGCGGAGACCGCCATCGCCCTCGGCAACGTCCCGGTCGGCATCGAGAGCTACCCCTGGGGCAGCGACAAGACCGGCTACCTGCCCTGGATCCACGACGCGGTGAAGAAGTCCGGCGCCACGCTGCCCAAGCAGTTCACCGGTGGTGAGGAGCTCGACATCGAGGCCATCACCGAGCTCGAGCCCGACGTCATCCTCGCCCCGTGGTCCGGCATCACGCAGAAGCAGTACGACATCCTCAAGGACATCGCGCCGACCGTCGCCTACCCCGACAAGGCGTGGAGCACCAACTGGGACCAGCAGATCGAGATCATCTCGAAGGCGCTGGGCCAGCCGGAGAAGGCCAAGGAGCTGACGTCGAAGATCGACAAGCAGCTCACGGACGCCGCCGCGACCCGCCCGAACTACAAGAACGTCACGTTCTCGTACATCTACAACACCGGCCCCGGCACCCTCGGCATCTTCAAGCCCGAGGAGCAGCGCGTGTCCATGGTGTCGAAGCTGGGCCTCAAGGTCGACCCGATCGTGAACACGTTCAAGGAGACCGACGGCACCGACTCGGCGCTCATCGGCCTGGAGAACGCCAACAAGCTCTCCAAGAGCGACATCGCCTTCACCTTCTACATGGACGACAAGTCCCGCAAGGAGATCGAGGCGCAGCCGCTGTACGCGGCGATCCCGGCCGTGAAGAAGGGCGCGCTCGTCTACAGCAACGACCAGCCGTTCGTCACCGCCTCGTCGATGATCAACCCGCTGACGGTGCCGTACAGCATCGAGCGCTACCTCCCGATGATCGACAAGGCCGTCGCCAAGGCCGGGAAGTAGCAGCGGGTCCCCCAGCGTGACCACTCTTTCCCGGATCGGCCAAGGCCCCGCCGTCGTACGGCGGGGCCTTGCCCGGCATGTCATGGCCGCCGTCCTGTGTCTCGTCCTGCTCGCTCTCGCGCTGCTCGCCAGCGTGATGTTCGGCAGCAAGCCGACGTCCCTCGGCGACGTCCTGCGGGTGATCACCGGTGACGGCGACAGCTACACCCGTACCGTCGTCGAGAGCCGCTACCCGCGCACCGCCCTCGGCGTCCTGGCGGGTCTCTGTCTCGGTGTCGCCGGAACCCTGATGCAGGGCATCACGCGCAATCCGCTCGCCGAGCCGGGACTCCTCGGCATCAACGCGGGCGCGTCCGCGAGCATCGTCGCCGCCACCGCGTTCCTCGGCGCCTCGGGACAGCAGCAGACCATCTGGTGGGCCCTCGTCGGCGCCCTCGCGACCGGAGTCGTCGTCCATGTCGTCGGCACCGCCGGCGGCGGTGGCGGACCGGTGCGCCTGGTGCTCGCCGGTGCGGTGCTCTCCGCCGTCCTCGCCGCGTTCATCCAGGCCGTCGCGCTGTCCGACCCGCGGGTCTTCGACACCTACCGCTACTGGGTGGTGGGCGCGCTCGGCGGGCGCGGCTTCGACGCCTTCTGGGCGGTCGCGCCGTTCGCCGCGGCGGGTCTGCTCCTCGCCCTGCTGCTCGCGCCCGGGCTCAACGCCATGGCGATGGGCGACGACAAGGCGGCCTCCCTCGGCATCAGTCCGGCCCGCGTCAAGGGCGCGGGCCTGCTCGCCGCGACCCTGCTGGCCGCCGCCGCCACGGCGGCCGTCGGACCCATCGCCTTCGTCGGCCTCGCCGTCCCGCACGTGGTGCGGGCGCTCGTGGGCGCCGACTTCCGGGCCCAGATCCTGTTCACCGCGCTCGCGGGTCCCGCGCTGCTGCTCTTCGCCGATGTCATCGGCCGGGTCCTGCTGCGCCCGCAGGAGCTCATGGTCGGAGTGGTCACCGCCTTCGTCGGCGCCCCGGCCCTGCTCTTCGCCGTTCGTCGTATGAGGGGAGCGGCATGAAGACCGCCGACCGGACCGCCACCACGAACAGCGCCGACAGCGCTCCCGTGGCGCCGAGACGCGGGGCGCGGCCCGCGGGCCGCGGGGTCCTGCGGATCGGTCCCTGGGTCGCCGTGCCCGTCCGCCGCGCCTCCGTGGTCGCCGCCGTCGTGACGCTGCTGCTGCTCTGCGGGGCGGCCGTGGCCACCTTGTCGATGGGCAGGCTCGGCATCGCCCTGCCCGACCTGCCGTCGGCCCTCGCCGGTGACGCCACGGGCAAGAACGCCTTCGTCCTGAACCGGCTGCGCGGCCCGAGGCTCGTGGTGGCCATCGCCACCGGCGCGGCCTTCGGCCTCTCGGGGGCGCTGTTCCAGTCCGTCACCCGCAACCCGCTGGGCAGTCCCGACGTGATCGGGCTGGGCGCGGGCGCGGGGGCGGGCGCCGCGGCCGCGGCCCTGTTCCTGCCCGACGTCCTGCCGGTGGCCGTCGGCGCGCTGCTCGGAGCGGTCATCGCGATGGCCGTCGTGTTCCTCGCCACCGGCACCGGCTTCCGCAGCCCGGGCCGGCTCGTGGTGGCCGGCATCGGCGTGGCCGCGATGGCGACGGCGCTGACCCAGTACGTGGTGTACGCGGTCGAGCGCGACAAGGCCAGCGCCCTCACCGCCTACATCAACGGCAGTCTCTCCGCCCGCTCCTGGGAGGACGCGACGACCATCTGGACGGTGCTGCTCCTCGCGCTGCCGTTCGCGGCCCTCCTGGCCCGGCCCCTGAGCATCAGTGAGATGGGCGACGACCTCTCCGCCGGTCTGGGTGCCCGTCCGGGGCGGACGGCGACCGCGGCGGTCGTGCTGTCGATCGTCCTCTCCGCGGGGGCGGTGAGCGTGGCCGGTCCCATCGCGTTCGTCTCCCTGACGGCGCCGCAGATCGCCAAGCGGGTCACCCGCAGCGGCGGTCCGCACCTGGTCATGTCGACCCTCCTCGGCGCCCTGCTCCTGGTCCTGGCCGATCTCACGGCGCAGCAGCTGCCCCTCTTCGACGACCTGCCGGTCGGCCTGTACACGATGGCCGTCGGCGGCGCCTACCTGGGCTATCTGCTGCTCCGCGAGTGGAAGCGCCCCGCCTGACCCACCCGGTGCCTCGCCGCCGCGCGACGAGACACCCGACGAGACGACCGGCGGTGCCATCCGGCACCGCCGGTCGTCTCGTGTCTCACCGGTCGCGCTCCCACGCCTCGGCGAACATCTCGTGGAGGGGTGCCGTCGGCAGCAGCCGTACGAACGGTGCGCGGATCTGGTTGCCCCACAGCGGGCGCACCCGGTAGGCAGCCAGCTTCACGGTCTCCAGCGGGAGGTGCGGGGCCTTCAGTTCGGTCCATTCGCCGGGCAGGAACAGCGTCCGCCCGGCCCGGGCCCGTTTGGCCTCCAGGACCGCGCCGGTCGCGAGGAGTTCCGCCCTGACCTCCGCGTGCCGCTTGGTCGTCCAGCCGTTCCACCGGCGCACGTTCCGGTCGGTGGGGGCGGCGAGCGTCGCCAGCTGGAGGTACAAAGCGGCAGCGGCCGTGCCGACGCCGAGCTCCTCCGCCGCGCGTGCCACCAGGTCCGGGCAGGACCTGCGGGGATCCGCCTCGTACGCGCCGACCGGGACGGCCCCGGAGACCGCCCGGCGCATCATCCGTTCGAGGCCGCCCCCGGCAAGGAGCGGCGCCGTCCGGTCCAGCTCGTCGGCGAGGTCGGTGACCTCGCGGACCCGCCGCCACGCCTCGGGGTCCGCCACCTCGGCGGGCCGCAGGAAGGCATCACCGCCGGGTACGCACACGATGAGCGGTCCGGAGTCGTACGCGGTGATGGCGGGCAGCTCGCCCTCCTCCTTCCTGCGGTCCAGCGAGACGGGGAGCCGTGCCGGCCCGAACCGCTCGGCGATCGCCTCCGGGGTGTCCTTGACCCCCGCACCGTCCAGCTCCAGGAGCAGTTCCGGCCGCGCCAGTTCGGACCGCAACCGCTCGTACAGTTCCGTGGCACCGGCCGTGGCGGGGTCGCCGACGGGCCGGTCGGTCCACGCCCACACGAGCGCGCTCGCGATCCGCCGGAGCGGGAGACCCACCGGGGTGCCGTAGGGCGGTTCGGTGCCCGTCGGCGGCAGGGCCCTGACCTCCACGCCCAGGCCGTACGAGGGTGCCGCGAGGTCCCAGCCGGCCGCGGGCACGGTCGCGTCCTCGGCGGCCTCGTAACCCCCGGCGAGACGGCGTGCCCACACCTCGGAGAGTCCCAGGTCCGCCTCCAGGGCGTCGGCGGCCTCGTCGCGGACGGCGGGCAGCGCTCCGACAAGACCGCTCCACACCCCGGCCATCCGCTCCACGGCCGCCTCGACGCCGCCGGGCCGCCACAGGTCCGCCGGGTCCTCGGGGACGGCGGCGGCCAGGACGGAGCCGCGGCCGGCGCCGAGCCGTCCCCACAGCTCTTCGTAGGACTCGACCGTCTTCGGACTCGCCTTGTACGGGGCCTTGCGGGCCAGGGCGCGGTCCGCCTCCCGGTCGGAACCGCCGACGAGACCCGCGACCACGAGCCTGGCCACCGCCCGGCGTACACCGGTCAGTTCGGCGAACCGGGCCGCCGCCGACTCCGGCACCGGAACGGGTCCGTGCGCCTCGATCGAGGCGAGCAGGGCCCGCAGACGGACGGCGTCGTCCCGCTCCACCCGCACGAGACGGGCGTCGGGCACGGCCGCCGGCACGGGGTCGCCGTCGGTGTCCTCGGCGGCGGGCGCGACGAACCAGCAGGCGGGCGCGCCGTCCCACACGGCGGCGGACGCCACGGCGGTCCCGGCCTCCCGCAGGCCGTCGAGAGGTGCGGCCGCGGCCGTGCGGCCCGCCCACCACCGGCTGCCCGCACGGGCGAACGGCTGCTCGGCCCAGGTGTCCAGGAGCGCGAGCAGCGCGGCCCGCTCCGGTTCCGGGGTCGGCGCCGCCACCGCGCGCCAGGCGACGGCGTCGATCGCGCCGAGCAGCTGCGACCAGTCATGCGGCGCCGCGGGCGGGGAGAGCCGCCGCACCTCCTCCCCGATCGTCCCGGCCAGGCAGGCGCCGTCGGCGGCCAGTGCGCTCAGCGTCGCCGGCAGGGCCACGTCCGGGCTCCTGCGCCAGGTCGCGGGCTGCCCGTCCACGAGAAGCCCGGACAGGGCGGGCATCAGCTCGGTGTCCGGGGCGGTCCGGCGCGGCGGGGCGGGCGGCGCCTCGGCGAGCAGGGTGACCCGCCGGTGCAGGGCGCGCCGCCGCTCCTCCACCCGGGCGGCGCGCCCGGCCACCGCCACGACGGCCTCGACGAGCTCCGGCTCGGTGACCTGCGGCAGGTGGCGTGCCACGGCGGCGCGCAGTGCTTCGGTGCCTTCGAGGGCGGTGGCCAGGAGCGCGTCGGCCGTCGGCTCCGCCACGGTCCGCAGGGCCCGGGAGCCCGCCGTGTCCCGGGTCCGCAGCAGGTACCAGAAGGCCGGGGGCAGGGCCACGCCGCGGGACGCGGTGACCCGGCGGTTCCGCTTCGTCCGGCCGTTCCGGGGCGAGTGGTGCCCGTCCAGCTCCCACAGCAGGCTGCCGTCGGCGGCGTACGCGCGCACGCCCGTCCGGGTCTCCGCCTCGGCGAGGACCACGTCCTCCACCGCGCCCTCCGGCGGCGCCCACAGTCCCCAGGGCTCCTGGCCCTGTCGGTCGATGTCGAAGCGGGCCTTGCGCCCGTCGATGCTCTCAAGCAGGTAGTGGTCGGGCGCGTGGTCGCGGTGCCGGGTGCGGAACAGCACCCGCGTTCCGACGAGTCCGTCGCGGCTGCCCAGCGGGGAGCCGGTCAGTCCGGCGGGCAGCGGCGCCAGCTGGAGGGCCTCGCGGGCCAGGGACATGCCCGCCTCGGACGGTTCGACGGCCGGATCGGCGCTCGGGGCGCGGCCGGGGAAGTCCGGCAGCGGCGTCGCGCCGAGCCGCTCGCCCGTGACGGGGTCGACGACCTCCCAGGGCTTTCCGCGGTAGACGGCGTTGGTCCAGACACGGGAGCCGTCGTGGAGTTGAAGCTCCTCCCGGTCGATCCCCTCCCTGCCGCCGGGCCGCACGACCCGCAGGCCGCCGTGCCGGCCGCCTCCGTCGGCGGTCTCGAACTGGAAGCCGTAGGCCCCGTCCAGGCTGCCGCCGAACGGCACCAGACCACCCCAGTCGGCGGGCGTGAACGGCTCCTCGGGGCGGTCGGCCCAGATCGCGGTGTCGCAGTAGTACGGGCTCGGTTTGAGGCTCCAGCTCACCAGGAAGGAGTTGCCCACGTAGTGGACGGCGACCATGGTCGCGTCCTCCGGCACGGTGAACCGGCAGGAGCCCCGGACCCCGTCGGGCGCGACGGCGACGGCCCGGTCGCGTCCGAACACCGTCAGGACCGGCCAGGTGGAGGTCACACCGATCACTCCCGGCACACCGGCCTCACCGATCAGCCCGGCGACACCGGAGGCACCGGCGGAACCGGCGGAACCGGCGACGCCCTCAGCATCGGCGACTCCGACGGCATCGGGGCCACCGGCGGCACCGGCTGCACCCGGACCCTCGGCCGGCGCCTCTCCGGTCACCGGGCCGCCGTCGACCGCCGCACCCTCCGTCGCCTCCCGGACGGAGGCCGCCGTGAACTCCTCGTACACGGACTCCAGGGCCGGCCACGCCAGCTCCTCCGGCAGCCCGGCCGCGAGCGAGCGGCGCAGCGCGCCCGCCGCGGACACCTCCGCGAGGGCGTCGCCGACTCCGCCGAGGGCCGTCACCGTCGGCCGGTCGAGCAGGGCCTCCAGCTCGGCGACGGCCTCCTCCGCCCCCGCCATGCCGCCGCCCCCGACGGTGTCGACGAGCTTGCCGACCCGGCCAGCCACCTCCTGCGCGATGCCCTCGTTGCCCGGGAGCAGCGTCACCGCCGACCCGGCCTTGCGTCCGCCCGACCTGAACCCGTCCGGCAGGAGTCCGGCGTGCACGGTCCCCTCCAGGCGGGGCCCGAACACCGGGTCGGCGGCGAGCGCGGCGAGGTCCCGCCGGGACCGCTCGCCCCAGAAGCGCATCCGGGTCTCCGGCCCCGGGTCGACGACGGCGACCCCGGCCGCCAGGCAGGCGTCGAGCACGTCCGCGTCGAAGCCCTGGTAGTAATGGCGGGTCGTATGCACGGTCACGGCCTCGCCCGCCGCCCGCAGGCGCGGTCCGAGGCGCCCGACGAGGTCGAGGAACTCCTGCGGCAGTTGCTGCCGTCCGACGCCGCCGCCGGACTGCTTCGCGTACTGGTACATGTGGACGAAGTGCCCGACCCAGCGGTGCAGTCCGCCCTCCGGCACCACCCGTCCGGCCTCCATCGCCTCCGTGGCGCCGCAGCCGATCAGCGTCCGCAGCCACGCACCGCCGTCGGTGACGCCCTCCGGGAAGACCTCGACGAGTCCGGCCGCGACCTCGTCGGTCGGCGGATGGGCCGTCAGGACCGGTTCGGCGGCGGTGAGCAGCGCGTCCGGCACGGACTTCTTCCTGGCCACCGACACGATCGCGCCCACCACCCGCGCGACCTCGTCGTCGCCGTGTCCCGCCGTCTTGGCGGCGGCCCGTACCCGGCGCACGAGATCCGCCGGCAGGTCCGCCTTCGATGCCGACCACGCGGTCAGGAACGCGCCCAGGGCCGCGTACGCCTCGGCGGGCTCCAGGGTCTCGGCGAGGAACCGCTGATGGGCCCCGAACTCCTTGGCGGGCATGGCCCCGCCCTTGGCGAACAGCAGGCCGTTGGCCCGGCGGTAGGCGGGGTCCACCGGCAGCCCGTGCTCGGCCTCCGCGGTTCTCGCCGCCACGTACGCCCGGCCGCCGGGCCGGCTCCCGTAGCCGATGAGCCGGTGGCCCACGGTGTCCCAGAACCACGGCAGATGCGCGGACGGCAGTCGCCGCGCCCGCCCTGCCATCGCGTCGACGAACGCGCCGGGCTTGGTCCAGGACCGGCTGAGCTCCGTACCCATGTCCTGGATCAGGTCGCGCGCCGTCGCGGCCGCGTCCGGGTCATGGGCGGCGACCCAGTCTGCGTACGTGGTCGAGACGTGCGTCCCGCCGTCGGCGGGCAACAGGGATGCGAGCGAGGCGATCATGCTCCGGATCGTCGCACGCGCCACTGACACCGCCGTACGGCGGTCGCGGTCCGGCCCCGGTCGCGTGGGGGGTGGGGGGTGGGGGTCGAGGTGCTCAGCCTCCGCGTTCTGGGAGCGCTCTCAGAACGGGGGCGGCTCCGGATATCCTGATCCACGCAGACCCACAGAACCGACAAGACCCGAACAGACCGCAGTCCCTACCCCGCAGTCGAGGAGCGCCCGCCTTGCCCGAGCAGACCACGGGGCCCCGCCCCACGCTGGAAGCCGTCGCCGCTCGCGCCGGCGTGTCCCGCGCCACGGCCTCCCGGGTCGTCAACGGGGGCGCGGGCGTACGCCCTCCGCTGGTCGAGAAGGTGCGCCGGGCCGTCGACGAGCTGGGTTACGTACCCAATCACGCCGCTCGCACGCTGGTCACCCGGCGCAACGGCGCGGTGGCGGTGATCATCGCGGAGCCCGAGTTCCGGATCTTCTCCGATCCCTTCTTCGAGCAGCAGGTACGGGGCATCAGCCGGGAACTCACGGCGCACGACGCCCAGCTGGTGCTGCTGTGGGTGGAGGGACCGGGGGACCACGAGCGGATCGCCCGCTATCTCGGCGGGGGCCATGTCGACGGGGCGCTCGCGTTCTCGCTGCACAGTGACGACGCGCTGCCGGCCGTGATCGAGGGGGCGCGGATCCCGGTGGTCCTCGGCGGGCGGCCCGCGCCCGGCATCGACCCGGCCGTGCCCTTCGTCGACTGCGACAACCGCGGGGGTGCCCGCGAGGCGGTGCGGCACCTGGTGGAGCGCGGGTGCCGGAGCATCGCCCACATCTCGGGGCCCGCCGACCAGACCTCGGCCGTCGACCGGCTGCACGGCTACCGGGACGTCCTCATCGACGCCGACCCCGCGCTGCTGCGCGTGGGCGACTTCACGGAGGAGAGCGGCGCCCGCGCCATGGCCGAGCTGCTCGACCACCGGCCGGACGTGGACGGGGTGTTCGTCGCCAACGACCTGATGGCGTCGGGTGCCTTGCTGACCCTGCGGGAGCGCGGCGTACGGGTGCCGGAGGACGTGGCGGTCGTCGGCTTCGACGACATGGCGTCGGTGGTCGGCAGGACCTCGCCCGCGCTGACCACCGTGCACCAGGACATCGAGGGGATGGGCCGGCTCATGGTGAAGCTGCTCATGCGACGCCTTGACGGCACCGGGTCCGGGATCCCGGACTCCGTGATCACCCCGACCTCGCTGGTCCGCCGCGCCTCCGCCTGACCGGGCATCCGGCTGACCGGGTATTCGGCCGACCGGGTATTCGGCTGAACAGGCATCCGGCTGAACAGGCACGAGAAGCGGCGGGTCCGGGTGGCACACCCGGACCCTTCAGTCCGCGGGAGTGGGCGTACTCCTCCCAGCCCGTCACCGGGTCGGTCGCGAAGTAGTGGTAGGTCTCCGTCCGTTCGAAGGTGCCGTCACCGGTGAGGTCGTAGCTGATCCGGGCCTGCTGGCCGAGTCCGACGGCCGTTCCGGCGTCGACCTGGAGGCGGAAGGCGGTGGAGCCGCCCGCCTTGAGGGTGCCGTTGACTCCCCTGACCTCGTAGACGAGCGGCCGGTTCGGCGTCCCGTCGTGGTTGCCGCCCTGCGCCGAGGCGATGGTGTCGCTTCCGGCCGTGGCGCCGGTGGCCGTGGTGAGCGCGCCGCCGGTGCGGAGCTGGAAGGTGTTGCCGGTGGACGGCTCCGGGTCCGGGTCGGTCCCGGGGCCGCCCGTCCCGGTGCCCGTCGCGGTGGAACGAGCCGGTACCGAGAGGGACTTGCCGTCGGAGAAGGTGACGGTCCGGGCGGTGGAGCCGTGGTTGTGGGCCACGTACGTCCGGGCGGTTCCCTTGGCGAAGACGGCGGAGGTCGGGATGGATCCGGTGACCGTCGCGTCGGGGGCGCCGAGGGTGTCGAGCGCGGTGAGCCAGTGGTAGGTATGGGCCTTGGACTCGCCCGCCTCCGGCGTGTACCCGGCGTGGCCCGCGTCCCACTTGGCCTTGGCGGCGCCGGGGTCGGCGAAGGACTGGAACTCCCAGAGGATGTCGCGCCATTCGACGGCGGGTCCGCCGTTCTCGCGTTCCAGTTCGGCGATGTTGCGCCGGACGGCGTCCTTGTGTCCGCCGAGGTGGAGCGAACCGCCGGTCACCGGGAGGACGTTGATGCCGTGGATCTCCTCGGGGTTGGCGGTCCACCAGGTGGAGTACGCGGCGCCGCTGCCCCACACCATTCCGGCGGTGTCGTGCTGGAAGGTGCCGGGGAAGACCTGCTGGTCGGCGTCGAACCAGTACTGGGCGATGGCTTCGCCCTCGGTGGTCAGCAGATACGTGCCCAGGTCACGGAGCTGGGTGTCGCCGGTGGCCGAGCCCCACAGGACGAGGGCGGCGCTGAGGTTGGTCGACTCGGAGGACGACTCCTGGTTGTTGCCGGCGGCGAAGCCCTGGTGTCCGCTGGCCCAGCTGTGTCCGGCGTAGACGTCGAAGCCGCGGAGGAAGGGGTAGGCGCCGTCGGTGCGGCTGGGGTTGGCGGTGTCCCTGACCAGGGTCTTGACCATGGCCCCCCAGGCGGAGTCGGCCGCCCAGGCCGCGTCGTACTGGGCGACGATCGCGGCGGCGTACACGTAGTAGCCGTAGTGGAAGTGGTGGTCGTTGAGTTCGGTGTCGCTGCCGTAGGAGGCCGGGTAGCCGGTGAGGGTCTTCCAGGTCCTGTCGTACGAGAACTCGCTCGCCCCGCCGACCGTGAACCAGTCCTGGAGGCGTCCCTTGATCTGGCCGAGGAGCTTGTCGCGGAGTGCGGTATCGCCGATCTGCTCGGCGAGCGGCACCAGTTGGGCGAGTTTTCCGAGCGCCTTGCCGGTCCAGTAGGTGTCGACGGCTCCGGAGAACGGGTCTGCGGAGTTGGCGACCTCGTTGAGGTAGCCGCGCAGCCGGGCGGGGTCGGCTCCCGTGCCGCCCGGCAGTCCGGGCAGGGTCGCGGCGGCCTTCTGGGTGGTGGTGAAGGTGGCCGCCTCCCGGACCTTCATGGTGCCGCGGGGCGAGACGTACGTGTACGGGGTGAGCGGGTCGGTGGTGTGCAGCCACTGGTGCCGGTAGAGCGCCTGGAGGGCGCCGCGCTCGGTGCCCTCCTTGGCCTCGGTGGTGAGGGTGTAGGCGGCCCGGACGGTGCCCGCTTCGTAGCTCCAGTTCACGGTGGATCCGGTGACGAAGCTGTAGGCGTACTTCCGGTAGGTCGCGAGGGCGTCGGTGGAGGGGAGGACGGCGACGGAGAAGTAGTCCTTGCCTCCGAGGCCCGCGGTGATGGTGGAGCCGGAGACGTTCCAGTCGGTGCCGCCGGGCGCGAAGAGGGCGTAGTGGTGTCCGGCGACGGTGATGCCGAGGACGTTGCCCTGGTCGGCAAAGACGGCGGGCGCGGTGGCGGTGGTGATCCGGGCGTCGCCGCCGGTGCCCTTGGCGTACACGAAGGGCATGCCGTGGCCGATGGTGGTCCGCAGGGTGCGGGCGCCGTCGGACCAGTAGGGGGTGACGGTCCAGTCGGACCAGGCGTCGGCCTTGGTGTCGGGCGAGTTGAGGCCGGTGAGGCCGAGGGTGAGGTCGCGTTTGTGGGCGAACTCGTACTGCCGCCCCTCGCCGACGACGGCGGGGGTGGTCGGATAGCCGATCTCCAGGCCTCCGGACACGGCCTGGTAGGTGAGCGGATGCCCGTACATGGGGGTGGAGTAGGGGTTGTCCCCGTACCGCTGGTAGGCGAGGGAGGACCACCAGTCGTTCGTGGGGACCGGCTTGCCCTGGGCGGCGGGGGTGACCTTCGGGGTGACGGGTGCACCGGTGTTGGTGGTGGGGCCGGAGGTTCCGGCCGGACGGGTGTCGGAGTAGCTTCCGGCGCCCGTGGGGACGGTGGCGGCGGCGGCCGGGGCGGCGGCGGGGCCGAGTCCCAGGGCGGCGAGGGCGGAGACCAGGACCAGCGCTGCGGCCGGCCTTCTGCGGGGGGCTGGCATGAACGGCACCTCATGTCGTCAGAGAGCGCTCTCAGATCGCCGGAAACGTAAAACCGCTGAAACAACTGTGTCAAGAGGTTGAACACAGCGAGGAGTTGAGGGTGCTTCCCGTCCGTTACGCCTTCGAGCCTTGACGGATGGACTCCTTCACGGGCACGCTCCCCCCGCACGCTTGAGAGCGCTCTCAGAGGCTCTCGCTCGTTCCGGAGCCAAGGGAGGCTTCCCATGCCCATCGCCCGAGCCGCGATCACCACCACGAGAAGAGCCGCCGTCCGCCTGGGAGCGGTCGCGCTCACCGGAGCCCTGCTCGCCGCCTGCGGAGGCACCTCGGACGACACCTCCGCCGACGGTGCGGGCGGCGAGGTGACCCTCACCGTCGACCTGTTCGGCTCCTTCGGGTACAAGGAGGCCGGGCTGTACGCCGAGTACGAGAAGCTCCACCCCGGCGTCACCATCAAGCAGACGGACACGGAGGACGAGGCCGACTACTGGAAGTCCCTCCAGACCCGGCTGGCCGGCGGCGCCGGCCTCGCCGACGTCCAGGGCATCGAGGTCGGCCGGATCGCCTCCGTCGCCCAGCAGCAGTCCGAGCGGTTCGAGGACCTGCGCAAGTACGGCGCCGACGGGCTCAAGGACCAGTTCGCCCCCGCCAAGTGGGCCGCCGCCACCGGCAAGGGCGGCGAGATCCTCGGACTCGGCACGGACGTCGGCCCCGAGGCGATGTGCTACCGCACCGACCTGTTCAAGGCCGCCGGACTGCCCACCGACCGCGAGGAACTCGCCCGGAAGTGGGCCACCTGGGACGGCTACCTGGCGCTCGGGAAGCAGTACAAGGCGAAGGCCCCCGGCAAGAGCGCCTGGCTCGACAGCGTCGGCAGCCTCTACTCGATCATGATCGGGCAGGAGAAGGAGCGCTACTACGACGCCTCGGGGAAGCTGATCTGGGAGGACAACCCCGCCCTGCGCACCGCCTGGGACCACTCCGTCCAGGCGGCCCAGGACGGACTGAGCGCCAAGCTCGACCAGTGGTCACCGCAGTGGAACCAGGCCTTCGCGGCCGGCTCCTTCGCCACCATCCCGTGCCCCGCGTGGATGCTGGGCTACATCAAGGGCCAGGCCGGTGAGGCAGGCAAGGGCAAGTGGGACGTGGCCGCGCTGCCCGGCGGCGCGGGCAACTGGGGCGGCTCCTACCTGGCGGTGCCCAAGGCCGCCAAGCACAAGAAGGAGGCGTACGAGCTGGTGAAGTGGCTGACCGCTCCCGAGCAGCAGGCCCGGCTCTTCGAGAAGCAGGGCAACTTCCCCTCCGCCACGGGCGCCATCGCGAAGGTCGCCGACGCGAAGGACCCGTTCTTCTCCGACGCCCCGATC
Organism: Streptomyces griseoluteus; assembly: GCA_000717735.1. Taxonomy (GTDB): domain Bacteria; phylum Actinomycetota; class Actinomycetes; order Streptomycetales; family Streptomycetaceae; genus Streptomyces; species Streptomyces griseoluteus_A. The sequence continues at coordinate 212,641 of JOBE01000010.1, forward strand.
GGCCGGATCTTCGGCGAGGCGGCGAAGGCGGCCCCCGTCCAGGTGCTCGGCGTGCACGACCAGAACATCGCGCAGCAGATCACGAACGCGCTGAGCGAGGTGGAGCGGAAGGGGACCTCGCCCGAGAAGGCCTGGTCGAACGCCAAGAAGGGCGTCGCGAACACGATCGGCTGACCGGCGGCGACGGGCGGGCGGACACGCGTCGGCCTGCCCGCCCCCTTCTCGACGCCTTCTCAGGCAGGCCTCGTCCCGTACGCCTCCTCAGGCACGCCTCCTCAGGTACGCCTCCTCTCCCGCTCCCCTCCGAAGGGCCGCCCCGTGACCCTCACCGCATCCGAGAGCCCGGCGCCGCCGAGGCCGGTTCCGCCGCCCGCGCGGCGGGGATCCGCCCGGCGGGCCTGGCAGACGTTCTCCCCGTACGCCTACCTCGCCCCGTTCTTCACCCTGTTCGCCGCCTTCGGCCTCTTCCCGCTGATCTACACGGCCTTCGTCTCGCTGTACCGGGTGGAGCTCCAGACGCCCGGCGAGATGGAGTGGCGCGGTCTCGGCAACTACACCGCCCTCTTCGGCGACGAGTACTTCTGGACCTCCCTGCGCAACACCTTCACCATCGGTGTGCTGTCCACCGTGCCGCAGCTGGTCATGGCCCTGGGCCTCGCGCATCTGCTGAACTACCGGATGCGCGGCCGCACGTTCCTGCGGACCGCGGTCCTCCTGCCGTACGCGACCTCCGTGGCCGCGGCCACCCTCGTCTTCGCCCAGCTCTTCGGGCGCGACTTCGGGCTGGTCAACTACGCGCTCGGCCTGGTCGGCATCGACCCCGTCGACTGGCAGAACGGCACGGTCGCCTCGCAGATCGCCGTGTCCACGGTCGTCATCTGGCGCTGGACCGGCTACAACGCGCTGATCTACCTGGCCGGCATGCAGTCGATCCCCCACGAGCTGTACGAGGCGGCCGCGATGGACGGGGCCTCGCGGTGGCGCCAGTTCTTCCACGTCACGCTGCCGGGCCTGCGGCCCACGATCGTGTTCACCGTCATCGTCTCGACGATCGGCGCGACCCAGCTGTTCGGGGAGCCGCTGCTGCTCGAAGGGTCCATCTCGGGCGGCATCTCGCACCAGTACCAGACCCTCGGCCTGTACATGTACGAGCAGGGCTGGGGCTTCTTCCACCTGGGCAGGGCCGCCGCCATCGCCTGGGTGATGCTCCTGCTCATCGTGGTGATCGTCGGGGCCAACGCCCTGATCGCGCGCCGCCGTTCCCGCAAGGAGGCCGGCCGATGACCGCGCCGACCGCCCCGGCGGCCACCCCGGCCCCGACCGGACCCACCGACCCGGCGACCACTCCCCCGGCCCCCGTACGCGCGCGCGTGCCACGGCGCGGAGCCCGCCGGGCCGGCCGCACCCTGCACGCCGGTCCGCTCGCCTACGCGATCCTGATCGTCGCCGTGCTCTTCTCCGCCTTCCCCTTCTACTGGACGATCGTCGCCGCGAGCCGCTCCAACGCCGACCTGGCGAAGGTCCCGCCGGCCCTGCTCCCCGGGCCGAACCTGATCAAGAACTTCGAGGCCGTCCTCGAAGAGGCGGACATAGGCAAGGCACTCCTCAACTCGCTCATCGTCTCCGGGTCGATCACCCTCGGCACCGTGCTGTGCTGCACGCTCGCCGGTTTCGCCTTCGCCAAGCTGAGGTTCCGGGGCCGGGGCGCGCTGCTCGCGATCACCGTCGGCACCATGATGATCCCGCCGCAGCTGGGCGTGATCCCACTGTTCATGCTGATCGCCGAGCTCGGCTGGGTGAACCAGCTCCAGGCGGTGATCCTGCCGGGGCTGGTGTCCGCGTTCGGGGTGTTCTTCATGCGCCAGTACCTGACGCAGGCGCTGCCGGACGAGCTGATCGAGGCCGCCCGCGTCGACGGCGCCTCCACGGCCCGGATCTTCTGGTCGATCGTGGTGCCGATCGCGCGGCCCGGCATGGCCGTCCTCGGCCTGCTGACCTTCATGGCCGCGTGGAACGACTTCTTCTGGCCGGTCGTCGCCCTCACCTCGTCCGAGCCCACCGTCCAGGTCGCCCTGCGCCAGCTCGGCGGCGGCTACGTCCACGACCAGTCCGTGATCATGGCCGGCACGCTGCTCGGCACCCTGCCGGTGCTGCTGGTCTTCGGACTGCTCGGCCGGCAGATCGTCGGCGGCATCATGCAGGGCGCGGTCAAGGGCTGACCCACGGAACGACCACCACTCCGGGTCGACCGGCACTCCACCCGCCTCACCCCCAGACGTCTCACTCCAGGGAGTTCCCACCCCATGACCGCGCTCGACGCCCGCACCGACACCACGACGGTTCTCCGCTTCCCCGAGGGCTTCCGCTGGGGCACCGCCACGGCCGCCTACCAGATCGAGGGGGCCGCGGCGGAGGACGGCCGCACGCCCTCCATCTGGGACACCTTCAGCCGCACGCCCGGCAAGGTCCGCAACGGCGACACCGGTGACATCGCCGCCGACCACTACCACCGGGTCGACGAGGACGTCGCCCTGATGCGGCGCCTCGGCGTCACCGACTACCGCTTCTCGATCGCCTGGCCCCGGGTCCAGCCCACCGGACGCGGACCCGCCGTCCGCAAGGGCCTGGACTTCTACCGGCGCCTCGCCGACCGTCTCCTGGAGGCCGGCATCCGCCCGGTGGCGACGCTCTACCACTGGGACCTGCCGCAGGAGCTGGAGGACGCGGGCGGCTGGCCGCACCGGGAGACCGCGTACCGATTCGCCGAGTACGCGGGCATCATGGCGGACGCGCTCGGCGACCGGGTCGCGACCTGGACCACGCTCAACGAGCCCTGGTGCGCGGCCTTCCTCGGCTACGGCAGCGGCGAGCACGCGCCGGGGCACACCAGCGCGCTCGGGTCGCTGCGCGCCGCCCACCACCTCAATCTCGCGCACGGGCTCGCGGCGCGTACGCTCCGGGGCGCGTTGCCCGGTGCGGCGGAGGTGTCCCTCACCCTCAACCTCCATGCGGTACGCGCCCTTTCGCAGGCCCCCGAGGACGTGGACGCGGCCCGCCGCATCGACGCGGTCGCCAACCGGATCTTCCTCGACCCCGTCTTCCACGGCCGGCTGCCGGAGGACCTGGTCCGCGACACGGCTCCGGTCACGGACTGGTCCTTCGTCCGGGACGGCGACCTGGCGACGGCGGCCGCGCCGCTCGACTTCCTCGGCATCAACTACTACTCGCCCTCCGTCGTCGCGGCGGGCGCCTCCGAGGCGCCGTCGGCGTGGGCGGGCGCGGAGCAGCACGTCCGGTTCGAGCCCGCGCCCGGTCCGCGCACCGCGATGGACTGGCCGGTGGACGCGAACGGCCTGCACGAACTCCTCGTCAGGCTGCGGGACGAACTGCCGGGCGTCCCACTGGTGATCACCGAGAACGGCGCGGCGTACGACGACTACGCCGACCCCTCGGGGAACGTGAAGGACCCGGAGCGGGTGGCCTATCTCCACGGACACCTGGCGGCGGTCCACCGCGCCCTCGCCGACGGCGCCGACGTGCGCGGGTACTTCCTGTGGTCGCTCCTGGACAACTTCGAGTGGGCGTACGGCTACAGCAAGCGGTTCGGCATCGTGCACGTGGACTTCGCGACGCAGCGCCGGACCCTCAAGGACAGCGCCCGCTGGTACGCGGAGGTCATCGCCCGAGGGGGCCTCACGGAGACGCCCTAGTGCTGCGCGTCCTTGACGAACACGATGCCGTCGCTGTCCCCCAGGTGCTCCGGGTCGAACGGGGCGTAGCCGAACCAGGGGGACACGCGGGGTGCGGGGCGGGTGTCGCCGAGGACGGTGGCCAGGCGCCGGGCGTCGACGAGGCTGCGGTCCTCCGGGAGCGCGTACAGGAGCCCTTCGATCGTGCCGGGCTCCGGCACGTCGACCCCCTGGTGCCTGATCGTGCCGAGGGCCGTGCTGATGAAGGCGTACTCCGCGCCCAGTTCGGCGCTCACCAGCGCACCGGCGCTCCACCACTCCAGCGGCGCCCCGCCCATCCGCATCGTGCTCTTCTCCCGCTGGAGGTGGGAGTTGTGGGCGTACACGAGTACCGGGCCCCGTGCGGCGACGGCGAGGAGGTTGTGGGCCATCATCTGGTCCCGTACGCCGACGAGTCGGGTCAGGCGGGCCGGTGAGGCGTCGGCCATCCAGTAGTGGTAGCGCAGCAGGCCGAGGGCGGTGCGCCCGTGCAGTCGCGCCCGGTCCCAGGCGTCCGGCGAGGTCGCAGCGATCAGCTGTGGTGTCCACGCGTCGAGCAGCGCCGCCAGTTCGTCGGCGAGCAGGCGCAGCTCGCCGGCCTCGGCCGACCTGCCCACGGACCGGGACGGGTCCCTCATCGCGGCGGGTTCGGTCCACCGGTCGTCGGTGCCGAGCAGGTGGTCGAGCGTCTCGGCGGTGCAGGGGAGCAGGTCCGCGTCCAGCCGGGCCGCGAGGTAGCCGTGGAGTGTGGTGAGGGCCTGCCGGGGGCTCTCGGCGGCGGCGATCTCCAGCGGGCCGTCGAATCCGGCGAAGCGGAGCCGCTCGGACGCGGGCCGGCCCTCGTTGTGGGCGCGCATCCAGCGCACGAGTGCGCGGTTGGCCGCCGAGGTGCCCCAGCCGTGGCTGAAGCCCTGCTCCATGACCTCGTCGAGCGTGCTCCTCCCCGAGGTGACGTGGTCGTCGACGAGCAGTCCCCTGACGCAGTCGCTCTCGATCGCGATCGTCCGGTAGCCCTCCTGCTCGACCAGTTGCCGGAACAGTTCGTTGCGCAGTTCGAGCAGGGCCTCCTCGCCGTGGGTGGGCTCGCCGAGGGCGAGCATCCGGGGCCGGGCCGGGAGCATTCCCATGACGGCGGCGGCGTCGACGGTGTGGGCGGCGCTCTCGATGTCAGCGCTCTGGATGTCAGCGGTCTTGATGTCAGTCGCCATGCCTTCAACGCTATCGTTGAACTCTCGGTTGAGGCTTTCGCTCCATATCCTCGGTGCCATGGGGAAAAACCTTCAAAGCGGCGGAAGGCTCAGGCCGGTCGACCTGGCGCGCGGGCACGGTCTGTCCACGCAGGCGATCAGGAACTACGAGGAGGCCGGGATCCTTCCGGCCGCCGGTCGCACACCCCACGGCTACCGCACCTACACCGCCCTGCACGCGGCGGCCCTGCGCGCGTTTCTCGCGCTGGTGCCGGGTCACGGCCACCGGACCGCGACGTCGATCATGCGGGCCGTGAACCAGGGGCCGGTGGAGGAGGCGTTCCGCCTCATCGACGAGAGCCATGCCGGGCTCCTCGACGACCGGCAGACCCTCCAGGCCGTGGAGAGCGCCCTCCGGGACCTGGAGCCGGGCGCGGAGACCGCGCCCGCCGCCACGTCCGGACCCGGACCCGGACCCGGTGGCATGTTCGTCGGGCCGCTGGCGCGGAGGCTCGGAATCCGGCCCGCGACGCTGCGCAAGTGGGAGCACGCCGGGCTTGTGCGCCCGCGCCGCGATCCTCGGACCGGATACCGCGTCTACGACGAGGCGGACGTACGGGACGCCCGCCTGGCCCGTCAACTCCGCCGGGGTGGCTATCCGTTGGAGCAGATCGCGCCGCTGATCGCCCATGTGCGGGCGGCCGGCGGCCTTGAGCCGCTGGCGGCCGCGCTGTCCGACTGGCACGGGCGCCTGTCCGCCCGCGGACGGGCGATGCTGGCCGGGGCGGCGGAGCTGGAGGCGTATCTCCGCGAGCTCCCGGAGAACGGCTGACGGACGAGGGGGCGCCGCGACGCCCCTCGGGCACGGCGACACCCCCTCGTCCCGCGCGGCCGCCCCGCGTGCGGTCGCGGCGCCCCCGTTCAGTGCCGCCGGGGCACGGTCGTCACAGGCGCTGCCACAGGGCCGGGACGTTCGGCGGCTCCCAGCCGGTCTGGGCCTGGTGGCCCTGGAGGCAGCGGTAGCTCGCGCCGCCGTAGGTGACGACGTCACCGGCCGCGTAGACCTTGCCCGCCGCCCAGGTGCCGCCCGGCTGCGGTTCGCCGGGGCCGGGGCCCGGGTCGACGCCGGTGGTCCTCAGGGTCAGGCCGTAGTTCCGCAGCAGCGGGTTCAGCGGCTGGAAGAACGTCGTCCCGCCGGTGGAGCAGTTGCCGGAACCGCCGGAGGTCACGCCCTGGGCCTGGCTGCCGGAGATGTACGAGCCGCCCGAGTCGCCGGGCTCGGCACAGACGGTCGTACGGGTCACCCCGGAGATGGTGCCCTCGGGGTAGGTGACGCTCGTGTTGTGCTGCTGGACGGTGCCGCAGTGCCAGCCGGTCGTCGATCCCGAGCGGCACACGGAGGAGCCGACGGGCTGCAGGACGGAGCCGGTCACCTGGACGTTCGCGCCGCCGGCGCCCTTGACGTACGGGGTCGAGGTCCAGTTGGTGTTGGCGGCGACCCAGGCCATGTCGTTGCCCGGGAAGACGGAGCCCTGGAAGGTGCCCTGGGCGACCTGGTTGAACCCGCTGGTGGTGGTGCCCGCACGCCCGCAGTGGCCGGCGGTCGCGAAGCCCTGCGTGGTGCCCCGGGTGACCGCGAAACCGACCGAGCAGCGGCCGCCGCCGCCCATGTAGTAGGCGTCGCCGCCCCGGATGTCGTGGAGCGGGCGGGGTGCCTGCCCGGTGCGGACGACGCGTACCAGCTCGCGCGGGACCCCGGCGGCCTCCACGAGCCGCTCCCCCGCACCGGCCCTGGTCTCCTCGACGACCAGGACGTTGGCCCGTACGTCGACGTAGCGGACGGGTGCGTCGACGGACGCGGACCGGTCCAGGGCCTCCTTGGCCCGCTCCAGGGTGGTCAGACTGTGCGTCACGAGCCGGGCGTACGCTCCCGAGGCCCGTATCGCGGCCGTGTCGGCGGCCCGGGTGGTGGCGACGGTCAGGGTCCCGGCCTCGGCGCCGTCCAGCCACGCGCCGGCGAAGGCACCGCCCAGACCCTGGCGGAGCCGGGCGGCGGTGGCGCCCGCCTCGGCCTCGTTGGCGAGGCGGGTCAGCGCCTGGGAGCGGGTGAGCCCCAGGTCGCGCCGCATGGCGTCGAGCAGCTCGGGCGCGGCGGAGTCGGCGCCCAGGGCCAGCGCGGCGGTCCTGACGGTCGGCGCGCGGTGCGGGTCGGGGGCGTGCGGGGCCGCGGCGGCGGAACCGGCCTGGAGTCCGGCCAGCGCCAGTCCGGCGGCGACGAGGGCGGTACACGCCGTACGGGCGTGTCGTCGGAGCATGGGGTGTCTCCTCGGTTCATGGGTGGGGATCTGCTGGAACCGTAGGGAGGACGGGGAGTGGGCGGCAGCTGTCAGCCGGCCCCTGTCATCGCGTTATGCCGAGGGGCCGGGCGGCTGATGGCGCGTCACCGCGGTCTTCCCTCCCGCGGCCCCCGAGCCGGTGACCGGCCGGCGCTGGTCGCGAGCGCCTCGGCGTGGGCGGCCCTGGTGTGACCGAGCACGGCGGCGGCCCGCCCGGCCGCCCGCCCCTCGGGATGCCAGCCCAGCAGGTGCCGCCACACGAGCGGGGCACCGGCGAGGGGGCGGGTGACGAGCCCGGGGGTGGCGGGGAAGGTGGCCCGGCAGAGGCCGACGGCCCGCCCCACCCGCACCAGGTGCACACAGGACGCGGTGTCCGTCTCGTACACGCAGGCCGGGGTGAACCCCGCCCGCACGCAGGCGGCGGCGAAGCAGTCGCCGAAGCAGCCGTCGCCCGGCACGTCGGTCCAGGCCTCCGCCGCCAGTTCGGCCAGGTGGATCTCGGTGCGGGGCGCCAGCGGATGGTCGGCGGCCAGCATCACGTACACCGGGTCGCGGGCGATCTCCGTCCACGCGAGCCGTCCCGCCTCGGGCGGACCGCTCTCCCCGCAGACGCCGACCAGGGCGAAGTCGAGCCGCCCGTCGGCGACCCCGCCGGCGACGTCACGCTCCGACCACGAGGTGTACGTGGTCACCGGCGCCCCGGGGTCGGTGCGCGCGATCCGGTCGACGAGGCCGCCGAGCAGCGGCCCGTGCGTCCCGCCGAGCCGGTAGCCCTCGGCTCCGTCGCGCGCGAAGCGCACCGCCTCCTCCTGCAGCTCGCAGACGGCGGGGAGCACCACGCGGGCCCGGTCGAGGACCAGGTCGCCGAGGGCCGTGGCCCGCACGCCCTCCCTTCCGCGCTCGAACAGGGCGCCGCCCAGGGCGCGTTCGATCCGTTTGAGCTGAGCACTGAGCGCGGGTTGCGCGAGGCCGAGCGCGGTCGCGGCACGCGTGAGGCTCCCCGCGTCCGCGATGGCCCGGATCGTCTTCAGGTGCCTCAACTCCAAGTCCATACCGAGAGCTTGACGCCCCGGCCCCCAGCGGTCCAGACCAAGGCCGTCACGCCTCCTCCGGCGTTCCCCGCCCGAACGGAACGCCCCAGGTCACGAGGGGCGACGGCGCCGGCAAGGGAACCGTTGGCGCGTTCCGGTCGTCCTCAGGGGCGAGGGGTGCCGGAAGCTGTCCGGCCCCAGGGACGTACGTGCGGAAGGCAAGGGATATCGGGTGGCGGTCACGCTCGCGGAGGAGATCATGCTGCTGTCGCTGGACGACGAGTCCGGGGCGGCGAAGGAACGGCAGTCCGCCGCGTGGGCCGTCGCGGGAGGAATCCTGCTCGATCTCGTCCTGGCCGGACGCGTGTCGGTCGACGACGGGCGACTGAGGGTGCTGGACGCGACGCCCACCAAAGTGCCGCTTCTCGACGAGCGCCTCGGGAAGCTCGTCGTCTGGTGCGGGAAGAAAGGCAAGGCCCCGAAGGTCACCGAGTGGCTGACGAAGGACCACGCCAAGGCCGTGAAGGCCACGGTCGCCGGCCTGTGCGAGCGGGGCCTCGTGCGCGAGGAGCAGCACCGGGTGCTGGGGCTCTTCCCCGTCTCCCGCTACCCGGAGGCGGACGGTTCGGTCGAGCGGGAGCTGCGGGCCAGGCTGGGCGCGGTGGTCGTCGAGGGCGCCACCCACCATGCCCGCACCACGGGCCTCCTCGCCCTGATCCACGGCGCCAAGCTGCACCGCATCGCCTTCCCCGACGTGCCCCGCAAGGAGATCGCGGCGCGCCTGGAGGAGATCACGGCCGGTGAATGGGCGGCGGAGGGCGTGCGCCGGGCGATCCGTGACATGCAGGCCGCGATGATCGTGGTCACGGCCGCCACCATCGCGACCATCGCCGGCTGACCCGTCGCGAGCACGGCCGAAAGGGACTCGGGGCGGGCCCCCACGGCCCGCCCCGAGTCCGGTCTGTGCGGCGGTCACCACTGTCCCTGCCGCCACTCACGTCTCGCTCACGTTCCGCTAACGCGGAGCTTCCCCTCGTCCGGGGCGGCCGCCACCTCCAGGCAGGATGCGTCGGGGCCGTGCGCCGTGACCCGGGCCTCGGTCCCGTCGGGCGATTCGTCGGCCGGCAGGGCCGGGAGGCCGATCGTGAAGCAGCGGTCGGCCGTGGTCGTCGACGGGCCGAACAGGGCCGGGGACCGCTCGTACGTGCGCGAGAACTGGACGATGACCCGGGTGCCGTCCGCGGCGGGTCGCACCTCGTGGAGGACCCCGTCGCCCCGGCCGTGGCCGGCCGTCTCGGCGAGGACGTCCCGTACGTCCTGCGGCGAGGGGGCCGCGCCCCGGCCGGCGAGGGCGTCGGCGAAGCGCCGGGCGTCCGTGACGGTGGCGTCGAAGGCGTCCCGTTCCCGGTCGCCCTCACGGTGCCGGGCGACGGCGAACAGAGCCACGACGACCACGACGGGGACGAGCAGGACCGCACCCAGGGCCTTGGCCCAGGGTGCGGTCCTTCCTTTTCGCTCTGTTTTCACTGGTTCCCGTCGCTACTTGGGGAGGTTGTCCACCGCGCGGCGGAAGGCCGCGGCGTACGCGGAGGTGCCGGTGTTGTTCGGATGGTAGCTCTCACGGCTGATGCACCAGGTACCGCCGAGCTCGCACTTGAAGTCACCGGGGCCCTTGCCCGCCGTCACGATCTTGTTGATGCCCTCGGGGTCGTCGCACGCCCGCCGGCCCGCGAAGTCCCCGTCAGGGGACTCGAAGAAGACCGGGAGTCCCTCCGCCTTGAGCTTGTCGACGACGGCCCGCTGCTTGCCCTCCATGTAGACCGCGTTGTCGTTGATGCGGATCATGCCCGCGCCGCCGACGCCGCTGACGCAGGTGAGCGAGTTCTCGTTGAAGATCTGCGGGTACCCGAGCAGGACGATCTTCGCGTTGCCCGCCTCGCTGCGGATCCGCCGCAGCACGTCCTCGATCTTGGGCATGGCCGCGTCGATGTCCGCGTGGACCTCGGATTCCGCCGGGCAGCCGAGGGTGGCGCATTCCTGCATCACGGTCGGGAAGCCGGCGTCGTTGCCACCGACGGTGAGCGTCACCAGGTCGGTGTCACCGCTGAGGACGCCGGAGTCGATCTGGAACCGCTCGTGGAAGTTGCCGTCGAAGCCCCACTTCTCGTTGCCGTTCCCGTCGACGGGGTGTCCCGTCGTCAGCTGGAAGGTCCGGGCACCGGAGCAGGAGACGTTCTGGAGCTCGAGCTCGGAGGAGAAGTTGTCGGCGAGGGTGCCGACGGACGCGGACCGGCCCGGCAGGGTGGTCTTGCGCACCCAGGAGTTGGCGCTGCGGCGGCAGGCGTTCCAGCGCGCGTTGGTGTCGACGTCGTTGTCGGAGTCCTTGGCGTACGAACCCGCTCCCTCACCGGAGGCGTACGAGTCGCCCATCTGCACGACCTGCTGGGGCTTGCCCGGCAGCGGCTGGAACGCGACGGCGTCGAAGGCGACGTCGTCGTCCCCGGTGCCGTCCTCGGTCTCGGTGGTGAGCCTGACGCGGGGCACGCCGTTCATCTTGAACGCGCCGAGGGACATCCAGCCGTTGGTCCCGCGCTTCTGGTTGACATAGCGGTGGCGGTCGAAGCCGTTGCCGGTGTCGATGTCGTACCGGGCCTGCTGGGTGTGGGCGCCGTGGTCGGGGAGGTGGACCAGGACGCGCATCCAGTCGGTGCGGGCCTGGTTCAGCGTCCAGGTTCCGGTGAAGTTGAGACGGTCGCCCTTGGCGGCGAGGTCCCGGGTGTGGCCGAAGTAGAAGTGGCCGCCGAAGCCCGCGCCGAGCTGGTGCAGGTCGACCTTGCCGGGGTACACCGTCGTGGCGGTTCCGTCATGCGCGATGCCGGACTCGCCGGGGAAGTCGGCGGTGAAGCTGCCCGAGTTGGTCCAGTCGCTGTTGACACAGCCGGGCCGGACGGACGGGGTCCCTCCGGGCACGTCGTCGACGACGAGCGCGCCGGCGGGCAGGCCGGAGCGGGTGCAGTTCGGCGGGTAGGCCGTACCGTCGGCCTGCTCGGCGTCGTAGTCCGGCGAGGTGAAGCGGAAGAGCTCGTTGCCGCAGGAGTACGAGCAGTCGGTCTTCCACTGGACGGACAGGTGGAACCAGCACTTGAAGTCGTCGCGGGTGCAGGGTCCCGCTCCGGGCTCGTTCTTCGCGGTGTCCGAGATCTTCGAGGGCTCGCACCAGTTGTAGACGCCGCAGAAGAGGTCCTCCGGCGGCTTCACCCGGGCACGGTTGTACTTCGCCGAGCCCTGGACGGTGGCGTCCTCGGTGGTGCCGTTCCACCAGGCGGCGCGGAACGCGGCGACCAGGACGCCCGGGGACTCCAGGAACGACGGCGGGTGCGCGGCGAAGCCGAGGACCTTCTCGGGGTACGGCCAGTGCTGCGGGCGCGCGGCGGCCGAGGCGTCCTCGGCACCGAGGCGGGTCTCCATGAACGGGAGCCGGCCGGCGTCCCACTCGGGGTTGGCGGGGTTGTTGGCCCAGCCGACGCCCCAGGGCTCGTTGTAGTTGACGTTCTCGTAGAAGCCGCTGTTGTAGGCCCACAGCGCGAAGAACCAGTTCTCCAGCTTGGCCGGGTTGCCGTCGTGGACGACGAGTCCTGCCGTCTTCGTCTGGTTCCACTTCTCGACCAGGATGCCGAGGCCCGCGGCGACGTTCGCCGCGTAGTCCAGGGCGACGGCGCGCTGCTTCTGGTAGTCCCAGGCGGTGCCGCCCTTGCCGTGCTCACGGCCGGCCATGCGCATGTGGTCGGTGACCTGGGTGATGCCGTAACCGCAGTCGGCGTCCGACCAGTTGACGTCCCAGTCGTTGGCCGGGTTGCCGTCGTAGTAGTCGACGCCGTAGTAGTTCCCGATCAGCGGGGTGCCGGTCACGCCGGGCACCGCGGAGCGGGACGCCTGCCACATGTTCGACTCCTGCGCGGTGATGCCGAGCATCACCTGCGCGGGGACACGGCCGCCGCCTTCGAGGACCGGGTTCGGGAAGAGGGTCTGCGGCGCGTACGCCGGCATTCCCAGGTTCTTCCAGTTCGCCGGGCGCGAGGCGCCGATGTTCAGCTTGCCCGTGATGGCCTTGTCGACGGCCCACTCGACCTGGCGAGGCTTGGGCTGCATGGCCTGGTTGCGGGGGTCGCTGCGTGGCACGGAGCAGGTGCGCTCCGACTCCACGATCTCCGTGCCGGAGGCGGCGGCGAGCGTCGTGGCGGCGGTCAGCGGGCGGGCGCCGGCGGACTGGGCCGACAGGCCGTCCGTGCCGGTCTCCGCGGTGGCCTTGCCTGCGCCGTCGCCGACGCCCTTGGGGAGCAGCGGCGACGGGGTGCGGGAGGTCTCCCACTCCGGGGAGGTGGCCGCCATGGGGGTCACGGTGAAGCCGACGCTCCTGCCGGTGTCCCGCAGGGTGGTGTCGATCTTCACCGGGCGGGCGTCGGTGGCCTTCTCCGGCTGGAGGTACTGGGGGGATCCCTTGCCGTCCGCCCAGACCGTGTGCTGGACGATCGCGGTGCCCCGGGTGGACAGCGTGGCGTCCTTGTGGGCTCCGGCGAGCCGGGTGACCGACGCGGGGAGGCCCGCGCCCGTGGTGACGCCGCCGGTCAGGTAGACCTGGCCGCCGACCCGGGCGAGACCGGTGTCGGCGAGCGGTCCGTGGCCGAGCCGGGAGACCTTCTTGTCGGCCCAGCGGCGGACGAGCGCGGTCTCCTTCTCCTCGAGGCTGTCGCGCTGGACGCGCTCCAGGAAGACGTAACCGCCGCCGCCGTCCTTGCTGATGCGGTACGGGACGGTGCCCGTCGTCGCGAGCTTCTTCTTGGCGCCCTTGCCGTCGATCTCGACCAGGGTGCGTCCGGAGGCGGCGGCGATCTTCCCGTTGCCGGCCGGCACGGACGAGGTGATCTGGCCGTCGACGACGACCGGTTCGCTCACTTCGCCGGTGGCCGCGTTCACGCGGAACAGGCGGGTCTGCCGCTTGTCCTCGCCCGGGGACTGGGTGAGGACGGCCTCTTCGCCCGTGCCGCAGCCGGGGTCGTAGTACGACAGTGAGGCGTTGATCTTCAGTTTGGTCACGGCGCCGCTGGTCAGGTCCACGACGGCGGAGAACCCGCCGCGGGCCATCAGCCGGGGATCGTTGGTGAAGGTGCGCGGGGCGTAGACGACGACCGCCCGCTTGCCCGAGCCGGTGACGCAGGCGTTGCCGATCCACTGGTCCGCGTCGAAGCCGGGCTCGGCGAGGGACGCGAGGGTCTTCCAGGCGTAGCCGCTCCGTTCGGTGGCCGTCAGGAGGTGGAAGCCCTGGGCGTCACCGGTGGTCGTCCAGGCGGTGTCCGAGGACTTCTGCCAGTCCTCGCCGAGGACTTCGGACCTGTCGGCGGCCGGAACGCTGTCGGTCGGCCCGGGGGTGGTGCCGGTGGTGGCGGACGCCGGGGGTGCGGCGGGTGCGGGTTCGGCCCAGGCGGTCGCCTGGGTCAGTCCGGCGAGTACCGCGCCGGCGGCGACCGCCGCCAGTGGCGCTCGCCTCTTGTGGAGGGTTCTCAACGACGTTCTCCTCTGAGGTTCTCTTCCCTGCGCAACGCAGTTGATCTTGACGGGGGTTGCGACAGTAGTGGGCGTCCGCCAGGTTGACCAGAGCATGATCATCGACCCGTGAAAGAACCGTCCTCTGTCCCGTCCCGGCTCCTCCGTGCGACCTCAACTCCTCAGGTGCGTGAGGACGGAACGCATGGCCCGTTCCACCGCCGCGCGCGACTCGTCGGTGGGGTCGACCAGTTCGAAGCTGTGGCGCCCGTGCGGAACGTCGACGACATCGACGTCGGCGCCCCTCCTCCCGGCCGCGGTCAGGAACTCCTCGACCGTCGCCGCGAAGGCCGGGTGCTCCCGCCCGGCCCGGGTGAGCACGACCGGCGGCCCGTCCGCCGTCCCGACGGCGGCGACGGGACGGAAGCGGGAGTCCACGGTCCGCCAGCCGGGCAGCGGTGCCAGGGCGGGGTAGTTGGCGGCCACGCACCGCAGCCACGGCGGGGGCACGGCGAGCCAGTCCGCCGCCAGGAGCCCGCCGGTGGAGAAGAACCAGAGCGCGATGCGGTCCTCGTCGACACGGGGGTCGGCGCGGACGAGCGCGACGGCCTCGGCGAGGTCCTGCGCGGCGCGCGGGTAGTCGGCGATGCCGTGCAGCCGGTGGTCCAGGGTGACGCCGACGACGCCGAGGCCCGCCGCGTACCGGCCGTACCCGAGGAGGAACGGCGTGTCCCTCGGGGTGGGGCGCTGGTCGGCGGCGACGGGGCCGCCGTGGACGAACACGATCGCGGGCCTCGGTCGGTCCGTGTCCGGCAGGTGGAGGTCGACGCGCCCGCGCCGCTCGCGCGGCACCTCGGGTACGTCGAGGAGGAAGGGCAGGAGATGCGGCGGGACTTCGTGCTCCGGGTCGCGCTCGGGCGCGGTGATGCGGTGCCCCTCACCGGCCGCCGCCCTGAGCAGCACCTCGGCCAGTTCGCCGGGCGCGGAGAGCATCGGCCAGTGTCCGGTGCCGAGGTCGAGGAAGCGGAACCGGTCGTCGGCGAGCGCGCGGAACTGCGGCGGACCCGATTCCACCAGCATCCGCACCAGGTCGACGCTGGAGCCGTTGGCGGTGCAGAGCACGCCCGTGACCGGCGGTGCCGTGGCCGCGCCGGACAGCCGGAGCGGCTGGGTGAAGGTGCCCGCCGGCTGGGGCGCGGCCAGGCGATCGAGGCGCTCCAGAGCTTCGGCGGGCACCCCCTCGGTGCTGCCCCAGCGGTACCAGGCGCCCGGCCGCGGCGGGGGGATCAACCCGTCGTCCTCGGCAGGCAGGACGCCGTCCGTCCGACGCGCCCATACCTCGGGGTCGGGTACGGTGCCCAGGGCGGTCTCGCCGTCCCCCGGCAGGGCGGTGTCCAGCGAGATGATCCGGGCGACGCGCCCGGGGCGCCGGTCGGCGGCGCCGAGAACGGGGTGGAGCCCGTATCCGTGTCCGACGAGCACGACCCGGGGCGTACCCATGCCGTCGATCAGCCGCAGCAGGTCCTCGACATGGGTCTCCAGACCGGTGCCGGGTCCCGTCTCTCCCCGCCGCTCCCCCATGCCGGTCAGGGTCGCCGGATATGCCTCCGCTCCCGACTCCCGCAGCCGTGCGGCCACCTCTTCCCAGACCCAGCCGCCGGTGAACGCGCCCGGAACCAGTACGAACGCCGTCATGATCGTCTCCTCGCCCGTCGGGTGAACTCCTCGCCGTCACGCTAGGAACTCCCCCTGCGGGAGGTTCAAGGACGGCGACGGGCGGAGGTCACCGCTCACGGGCCGTCCATCACACTGGAGCCGGCCGGAGGGAGGCTCACGCCGTGATGTCCGAGGGACTGTGGAGCATCGGGGAGCTCGCCGCGCGGGCGGGGGCCACCGTGAAGACGGTGCGCTACTACACCGACCGCGGGCTGCTGCCCGAGGCCGCGCGCAGCGCGGGAGGGCATCGGCGGTACGGGCAGGAGGCGCTCGGCCGGCTCCGGCTGATCCGCTCGCTGCGCGCCCTCGACCTGCCCGTCCCCGAGGTGGAGCGGGTCCTCGAACGGGACGAGGCACTGGAGGAGGTCGTGGCGGGGCAGTTGCGCGAGCTGGGTTCCCAACTGGCCGCGCTGCGCTGGCGCGAGGCCTCGCTGCGGCTGCTCAAGGACTGCCCGGCCGGGGAGCGGGCCGACCGGTTGCGGCTGCTCGGTGCGGTGTCCGTACCACCGGGCACGGACGCCCTCGCCCGGTTCTGGCGGCGGATCCTGCCTGTCCGGCTGCCGGGCCGGGTGGTTTCGATGGTCCTCGACTCGGTGGTGCCGGGGCTCCCGGAGGAGCCGACGCCCGCGCAGGTCCTCGACTTCGCCAGGCTGCACGCGCTCGTGTCCGATCCGCGCCTCGACCGTCCGGAGTCCCGGCCGGCGCCGCCGCTGCCTGCCGGGGAGTACCGTCCCGCGGTGCTGTACGAGGGCCTCGCGGAGGCGTACGCGCTGGCCGCGGCGGAGGTTCGGGCAGGGCGCGCCCCGCAGGACGGCGGGGCCCTGGACTGCTTCGTCGGCGCCTACGCACGCGCGCGGGGGGCGGTGGACTCCCCGGAGTTCCGGCGCGGGCTCGTCCCGCTGCTCGCCGGGAGCGAGGGCCCGGTGATCATCCGTTACTGGAAGCTCGCCACGGGCCTGTTCGCCCCCGGGGAGCCGGTCCTCGGCGCCCTCCACCACCACCTCTCGGTCGCGCTCGGCCGGCAGGTCGGGGAGGAGGCCGGCGTTCCGCCGCCGGCGCACCCGGGCGGGTGGTGATCGGCGGCACGTGGGTGAACGCGCGCATGCGGTGCGGCGGACCGGGGAAGGGGCGCACGACGCACGCTGCACGCAGGACGACGAGGAGGTGGTGCCGGTGTCGGGGCCGACGACCGGAGAGGAGGTGGGAGCACCGTGCTGGCTGAGTCTGAACGCGCGCGATCTGGACGCGGCGGAGCGCTTCTACGGGGCCGTGCTGGGCTGGACGTTCCGGCGGGGCGGCGAGGAGCGCAAGTACGCCGTGGGTGAGCTGGGCGAGGTGCCCGTGGCCGGGATCGCGGCCGTCGCGGCCGAGCTGTCCGTACCGGTGTCCTGGACGGCGTTCTTCGCCGTGGACGACGCCGACGCGGCGGTGGCGCGGATCAGGGAGCGCGGCGGCACCGTGGGGGTGGGGCCGGTCGCCTACCCGCCCGAGGGGCGTGCGGCGCTCGCGACCGACCTGGAGGGTGCGGCGTTCGGCGTGTGGCAGGGGCGGACGGAGTCGCAGTGGCACATCGGCGAGCACTCGGCGCCCGCCTGGCTCGAACTGCACACGCGGGACGCGTTCGAGGCGGCGGTGTTCTACGGCGAGGTGCTCCGCTGGGCGGACGAGGGACCGGGCCGCTACGAGGTGTCGTACGAGCAGGACAAGGTGGTGCTGCGGCGCGAGGGCGAGGCGGTGGCCCGGCTGAACAGCGGGCCCGTCGAGTCCGGTTCGCCCCGGCCGCAGCTGCGTCCGCGCTGGCTGGTGCGGTTCCGGGTGCCCGATCCGGAGGCGGCGACGGCGGCGGTCCTGGCGCACGGCGGTTCGGTGGTGCCGGGCGGGGACTGGGGCGGAGTACGCGGCCCCGAGGAGGCCGAGGGGCGCAGGGCGGTGGTGGTGCGGGACCCGGACGGGGCGCTCTTCACACTGGAGGGCGCCGAGGAGGGCAAGGGCTGAGCGTCGGCCGGCGCGGGCGCGGGTCGTTCCCCGTGCCCGCACCGGTCGATGCCCGGCCGGTGCGGGCCCTCGGACCTCAGGCGGTGGCCCCGGAGGGGGCGCGCGGTGCGGCGTCCGGCTCTGTGCCCACCGGATCCGCGGAGGGGGCCGCCGCGGCCCTGGCGGGGATGAAGGCGGCGACGACCGCGGCCACCAGGCCCACGCCGCAGCCGATGAGCATCGCGACGCGGAAGCCCTCCTCGGACGGCAGCGCGTGGCCGCCCAGGGTCGTGGTCATCTGGGCCAGGACGACGCCGATCACGGCGGCCGAGACGGAGGTGCCGATGGAGCGCATCAGGGTGTTGAAGCTGTTGGCCGAGGCGGTCTCCTCCTGCGGGACGGCTCCCATGATGAGCGCGGGCATGGCCCCGTAGGCGAGTCCGACGCCGGTGTTGCAGATGAGCGTCACGACGAGCAGGCCCCAGGTGGATCCCATCAGGGCGAGCGAGGAGCCGTATCCGGCGGCGATGACCAGGGCGCCGACGGAGAGCGTGACCTTGGGGCCGCGGGCGGCCGACAGCTTGGCGCCGAGGGGCGCCAGGAGCATCATCATCAGCCCTGCCGGGGCCATCCACAGGCCCATCGCCATCATCGACTGGCCGAGTCCGTAGCCGGTGGCCTCGGGCAGCTGGAACAACTGGGGCACGACAAGGGATTGCGCGTACATGGCGAATCCGACGAGGACCGACGCGGCGTTGGTCAGCAGGACGACGGGGCGGGCGGTGACCCGCAGGTCGACGAGGGGGTCGCGGGTACGCGGCTCCCACCGGCCCCAGGCGAGCAGGACGACGGCCGCGACGGCGAAGAGGCCGAGGGTGGTGCCGCTGCCCCAGCCCCAGGTGGCGCCCTTGGAGACCGCGAGCAGCAGGGAGACGAGGCCGACGCCGAGGCCGAGCGCGCCGGGCACGTCGAAGCGGCCGGGGTCGGCGGCGCGGCGGCCGGCGGGGGCGACGCGCCAGATCAGGACGCCCACGACGACGCTCAGTGCGGCGGCGACCCAGAAGAGCACGCGCCAGCTGGCGTTCTCGGCGACGGCGGCGGAGAACGGCAGGCCGAGGGCGCCGCCGACGCCCATGGAGGCGCTCATCAGGGCGATGGAGCCGCCCAGCTTCTCGGCCGGGAGGATGTCGCGGAGCAGGCTGATGCCGAGCGGGACGACGCCCATGCCGAGGCCCTGGAGGCCGCGTCCGACGATCATCGGGACGACGGAGGAGGCGAGCGCGCAGACCACCGAGCCGACGATCAGCGGGATCACGGAGACGAGCAGGACCCGCCGCTTGCCGAGAGTGTCGCCGAGCCGGCCCGCCACGGGGGTGGCGACGGCGCCGGCCAGCAGGGTGGCGGTGATCACCCAGGAGGCGTTGGACGCGCTGGTGTCGAGCAGTTTCGGGAGGTCTCCGATGAGCGGCACGACCAGGGTCTGCATGAGTGCGGCGACGATGCCGGCGAGCGCGAGGACGCCGACGACGCGTCCGGGCCGGGTGTCGGGCGTGGAGCCGTCCACGTGATGTTCTCCCTCGGTCTCCCCCAGCGGGCCCGAGGGTCGATATGCATCATGCACATCGACTGCCCCATGCACAAATTATGCATGATGCATATCCGCTCGCGCAGGAGAGAATGACCCCATGGACAAGCCCGTGGACAAGCCCACCCACCTGGTCGAGTTCGAGACCATGCTGCTCGGCCGGCACTCCCTGCTGTACGCGCCGCGCTCCCGGGCCTCCGGCGGGCAGCTCGACCGCAGCGCGTACGTCGTCCTGAGTCGCATCCGGATGCACGGGCCCATGTCCATCGGGCAGCTGAGCGAGGCCTTCGGCCTCGACGCCTCCACCCTCAACCGGCAGACCGCCGCAATGCTGCGCGCCGGCGTCGTCGAACGCATCCCCGACCCGGACGGGGGGATCGCCCGCAAGTTCCGCATCACGGAGGAGGGCGAGCGGCGCCTGGAGGCCGACCGGGCCTCGAACATCGACGGTCTGGAGCGGGTGATGGAGCACTGGTCACCCGAGGACGTGGCCCACTTCGCGGCCTTCCTCGAACGCTTCAACCGGGACATCGAGCGCCTGGAAGGCCGCCCCTGGCCGCGCCCCTGAGGCGCGACCCGCACGACTCCGCACCGCCCCCGCTCAGCAGCCGGGCCGCCGCATCGCGGCCGCCTGTCCGCCGTGGCCAGGGCGGCACTGGCGCGCGCCCTCGGGGACGTCGATCACGCGGGCGGGCCGCCCCCGGACCTGACGCGACTTCTGACAGAAGTCTTTACCTCGGGTCCCGGCGGCGGTAACTTCCCGCCGACGCAAGATGTTTCAGAAACTTTCCGACAGCGTTTCCAACGGTGCCGATCCCCCTCTCCCACCAGCCCGTACGGAGCGCGCCCCCGCCTGGAGTTGAGATGACCCGCATCCCCCTGCGGCCGCCCGGACGCCCGGTGGCCGTCCTGGCCGTCGCCGCCGGCCTGCTCGGCCTGCTCGCCGCCCCGCCCGACGGTCCCTCGCCCCGTACCGCCCCGGTCGCGGCCGTCGCGGACAGCACGGCGACGGTCTTCTACTGGACCAAGACGAAGAACTGGGCCGCCCACAACCTGCATTACGCCCCCGACGGCGGCTCCTGGACCACCGTTCCGGGGGTGGCCATGGAGGCCGCCTGCACCGACTGGGTCAAGAAGACCGTCCCGCTCGGCGCGGCCACCGGGCTCCAGGCCACCTTCAACAACGGCAGCGGCACCTGGGACAACAACGGCGGCAAGAACTACGCCCTGGGCACCGGCGCCATCACCGTCAAGGACGGGGTCGTCGCCCACTCCGACCCCTGCGCGGGCACCACCCCGACCCCGGGCACCAAGGCCACCGTCTACTACTCGACCGAGGCGCTCGGCTGGTCCACCGTCAACCTGCACTACCAGCCGGCCGGTGGCGCCTGGACCGCCGCCCCCGGTGTCGGCATGCAGGCCGCCTGCGCCGGCTGGTGGAAGCGGGAGGTCGACCTCGGGACGGCCTCCTCCCTCAAGGCCGCCTTCAACAACGGCAACGGCACCTGGGACAACAACCGGGGCTCCGACTACGCCCTCGGGGCCGGCGTCAGCACCGTACGGAACAACGTGGTGACGGCGAACGCGACCGATCCGTGCGCCGCCGCGACCCCCGACACCCAGGCGCCGACGGCCCCCGGCCGGGTCACCGCCGCCGCCGACGGCGTCTCGGTGCTGCTCTCCTGGGACCCCGCCACGGACGACAGGGGCGTGACGAAGTACCAGGTCACGCGGACCGGCGGCAGCGGCGGCACGGTCGTGACCGACGTCGGCTCCACGGTGTTCTCCGACACCGGCCTCGCCGAACGGACCGCCTACACCTACACGGTGAGGGCCGTCGACGCCGCGGGCAACGTCTCCGCCGCCTCGGCCGCCGCGACCGCCACCACCGGCGAGAAGCCGGCCAACCCGGCCACCGGGAAGCCGCTCGGCACCGACCCGCGCAAGGACCCGATCTACTTCGTCCTCACCGCCCGCTTCAACGACGGCGACCCGTCGAACAACCGGGGCGGCAGCCAGCACGTCAAGTCCGGCAACGCGGCCAACGACGACCCCATGTTCCGGGGCGACTTCAAGGGCCTCATCCAGAAGCTGGACTACGTCAAGGGCCTCGGATTCTCGGCGATATGGGTCACGCCCGTGGTCCTCAACCGGTCCGACTACGACCACCACGGCTACCACGGCTGGGACTTCTACAAGGTCGACCCGCGCCTGGAGTCGGCCGGCGCCTCCTACCAGGACCTGATCGACGCGGCCCACGCCAAGGGCATGAAGATCTACCAGGACGTCGTCTACAACCACTCCTCCCGCTGGGGCGCCAAGGGCCTGTTCACGCCCACCGTGTACGGCGTGCGGGACAGCCAGTGGAGCTGGTACTACGACGAGAAGCAGCCCGGCTTCGAGTACGACGGCCTGACGATCGACCCGAAGACGGGGAAGTCGTACTACAACGGCGACCTGTGGTCGACGGCGGAGCCGACCGGCAACACCTGCCTCAACTGGGGCAAGCCGACGGGAGGCAAGAGCGCCGAGGGCTACACCGTCTACAACTGCCAGTGGCCGAGCCCCACGTCCGGCATGTTCCCGAAGGCGCTGTTCCACCAGTGCTGGATCGGCAACTGGGAGGGCGAGGACTCGCGTTCCTGCTGGCTTCACGAGGACCTGGCCGACTTCAACACCGAGAACCCCGCCGTGCAGAACTACCTGATCGGCGCCTACAACAAGTACATCGACATGGGCGTCGACGGCTTCCGCGTCGACACGGCCGTGCACATCCCGCGCACCACCTGGAACCGCCGCTTCCTGCCCGCCATCCAGGAGCGGGTGACACAGAGTCACGGCGCCGAGGCGGCGAAGAACTTCTTCGTCTTCGGCGAGGTCGCCGCCTTCGTCAACGACAAGTGGAACCGCGGCTCGGTGAACCACTCGGCGCAGTTCTTCACCTGGAAGGAGCGCAAGGAGTACGACGCCGACGACGCCAAGGCCGCTCTGGAAATGTACGACTACGAGCAGCAGCAGGGCACGGGCAGCCAGCCCACCTCCACCAACGCCTTCCTGAACGGGAACAGCTACCACACGCCCGACCACAGCCGCTTCTCCGGCATGAACGTCATCGACATGCGCATGCACATGAACTTCGGTGACGCGTACAACGCCTTCTCCAACGGAAAGGACTCGGACGACAGTTACAACGACGCCACGTACAACGTCGTCTACGTCGACAGCCACGACTACGGTCCCAACAAGTCGAGCGAGCGGTACACGGGCGGCACCGACGCCTGGGCGGAGAACATGTCCCTGATGTGGACGTTCCGCGGCATCCCGACCCTGTACTACGGCTCCGAGATCGAGTTCCAGAAGGGGCAGAAGATCGACTGCGGGCCGACCTGTCCGCTCGCCACGACCGGCCGCGCCTACTTCGGCGACCACGTCGCGGGATCCGTCACGGCCTCCGACTTCTCCCGGGTCTCCGCGGCCTCCGGAGCGGTCGCCACCACGCTCCAGCAGCCCCTGGTGCAGCACGTGCAGCGGCTCAACCAGATCCGCCGCGCGATCCCCGCGCTGCAGATGGGGCAGTACTCCACCGAGGGCATCTCGGGCGGCATGGCGTTCAAGCGCCGCTACACCAGCGGCGGTACGGACAGCTTCGCGCTCGTCACGGTCTCGGGCGGCGCGACCTACTCGGGCATCCCGAACGGCACGTACACCGACGCCGTCACCGGCGACGTGCGGACCGTGACCAACGGCACCCTCTCGGTCGCCGCGCCCGGCAAGGGCAACCTGCGGGTGTACGTCCTGGACGGCCCGGGCAGGATCGGCGCCTCGGGCCCGTACCTGAAGTAGTGGACGGCGTACGGGGCGGGGGTCACGGCCCGCCCCGTACGCGTCCCGCCGACAGGCCTCAGGGGGCGTCCCGCAGGGGTGTGCGGTGCAGGGTGACGAGGAGGAGCCAGATCCGCGCGGAGACGCCGGCGGGTGTGCCCTCCACGAGGCCGTGCAGCCAGTCGGCCAGCACCCCCGCGAAGGTGGCGGCGACGGCGGAGGCGATCAGCTCGGGCTCCGGGGCGCCGACCAGGCTGCGCTCGGCGAGGCTGCGGGCACGCAGGTCCCGGTGGAGGACGCGGCCGAGCGGACCGCCGCCCCCGGGGCTCAACAGGGTCCGGTACAGCGCGGCGTGCGGGGCGAGGCCGTCGAAGAAGTCGACAAGCGCGGGCGGCGGGGACACCGGGTCGGGGACGCCCCGCCAGGCGTGCAGGGCGTCCACCGCGTCACGGACCACGTCGGCGCAGGCGTCGACGGCCAGCGCCTCCAGGTCGGCGTAGTGCACGTAGAAGGTGGCACGCCCGACCCCGGCCCTCCGGACGAGGGCGGCGATGGTGACCTCCGTCAGCGGGCGCTCCGCGCACTCGTCGAGGAGAGCCCGGCGCAGCTTGGCCCGTGTCCTGGCCGCCCGGGGGTCGGCGGGCGGCGATGCCTGCCACGTGGTCATCGGCTCAGGACTACGGCGGCGAGGGCCAGCGCGCCGGGCAGCGCCTGCGCCACGAAGATGCGGCGATTGGCGGTGGCACCGCCGTACAGGCCCGCCACGACCACGCAGCCGAGGAAGAAGAGGGTGACCCGGTACCCCGTCGGGTCGTCGGCGATCAGACCCCAGACGAGGCCGGCGGCCAGGAAGCCGTTGTAGAGGCCCTGGTTCGCGGCGAGCGGCGCGGTCGCGCGGGCCATGGCGGCGTCGAAGCCGGACAGCGAGCGGCCCGGCTTCCGCTCCCACAGGAACATCTCGAGCACCAGGATGTACGCGTGCAGGGCGGCCACCAGGGCCACCAGGACGTTCGCCGTCGTCTCCATCAGGTCTTCTCCCGGCCGTCACACTTCTTGGACTGGTGTCCAGCATACCTGGACATCCGTCCAGGAAGTGTGGACGGGTCCCCCAGGGAAGAGCCAAGGGCTCGAAGACGTCCATACCGACACCTTCCCGGCACCCTTCGGTCAACAGTGCGTAACACGAACACGCTTCTCGGACAGAACACTTCCCTCCGCCGCACGAGTCTGGGATCTTGCGTCCACCCCACACATCACAAAGCCCGGCGGGCGCCACCCGCGCCACCGGGTTATCGGAGGACGCATTGTTTTCCCTCATATCCAGCCGGTTGAGAACGTCGGCCATCGCCGTCGCCGCCCTCGGTACCACCGTGGCGCTCGCCGCTCCCGCCGGATTCGCCCAGGCAGCACCGTCGGACACCGCGCCCGTCGCGGCCCGTTCGGCGGGGGCGACGACGGCCATCACGACCGCGGCGGCGCCGGCGGCCTGGGCCGCGGGCACCCGCGCGTACCTGGTGATCACGGCCCCCGGCGGCACCTCGGCCGTGAGCGGCGCCGTAGCGACCAACGGCGGTTCGGTCTTCGCCAGTTACGACGCGATCGGCGTGATCGTGGCGCACTCGACGTCCGCGTCGTTCGCCTCGTCGATGCGTACGGTCAGCGGCGTCCAGCAGGTCGGGGCGACCCGTACCTCCGACGTTCCCGCCGACGCCTACAGCCCGGCGCTCCCGGCGAACCCGTCGCAGTCGGCGACGACGCTGACGGAGTCGAACCGCTGGGACATGACGCAGATCAAGGCCGACCAGGCCTGGGCTGTCACCACCGGTTCGGCGACGGTGAAGGTCGGCGTCCTCGACACCGGCGTGGACGACCGGCACCAGGACATCGCGCCCAACTTCAACGCCGCCGACTCGGCCTCCTGCGCCTACGGCAAGGCGGACACGCGCGCGGGTGCCTGGCGTGACGTCGGCACGCACGGCACGCACGTCGCCGGCACGATCGCGGCGGCCAAGAACGGCAAGGGCGTCATCGGCGTCGCGCCGGGCGTGAAGATCTCCTCCGTCCGCATCGCGGAGCCGACCAGCAGCCTGTTCTTCGCGGAGAACACGATCTGCGGCTTCATGTGGGCCGGTGACCACGGCTTCAAGGTCACCAACAACAGCTACTACACGGACCCGTGGGCGTTCAACTGCCCGGACAACGTGGACCAGGCCGCCATCATCGAGGGCGTCCGCCGCGCCCAGGCGTACGCCGAGGGCAAGGGTTCGCTCCAGGTGGCCGCCGCAGGCAACTCCAACTACGACCTGGCGAACAAGACGACCGACACCGAGTCCCCCAACGACTCGACCCCGGTCACCCGCACGATCACCAACGCCTGCATCGACATCCCGACGGAGCTTCCGGGCGTCGTCACGGTCGCCGCGCAGGGCAACGGCGGCGCCAAGGCCTCGTACTCGAACTTCGGCAACGGCGTCATCGACATCGCGGCCCCCGGCGGCGACGGCGCCTCCGGTGTCTACTCGACGCTCCCGGGCGGCAAGTACGGCAACATGAACGGGACGTCGATGGCCTCCCCGCACGTCGCGGGCGTCGCGGCGCTGATCGCGAGCGTGAACCCGGCGTTCACCCCGGCGCAGATCCGCGACCAGCTCGGCGTCCAGGCCACGGACAGGGCCTGCCCGTCGGACACCCGCTGCACGGGCACCACGACCAAGAACGGATTCTTCGGTGAGGGCGCGGTCGACGCCCTGAAGGCCGTCGGGGGCACCACCCCGCCGCCCGGCGCGTACTTCGAGAACCTCACCGACGTCGCGATCGCCGACAACACCACGGTCGAGAGCCCGATCACGGTCAGCGGCGTGACGGGCAACGCCCCGGCCACGCTGAAGGTGGGCGTGGACATCAAGCACACCTACATCGGCGACCTGAAGGTCGACCTGGTGGCCCCGGACGGCACCGTGTACACGGTCCACAACCGGACCGGCAGCGGCACGGACAACATCGCGCAGACGTTCACGGTCAACGCCTCGGCCGAGGTCGCGAACGGCGTCTGGAAGCTCCGCGTGAACGACAACGCCAACCAGGACACGGGCCGGATCGACGCCTGGAACCTGACCTTCTAGCACCACCTGACCCGCCACCGACCCGAGGACGGGGCCGGAGCCGACATGGCTCCGGCCCCGTTCGCGTACCCGCGGTAACTCCGGGGGAAAGAAAGTCGGTACCGAGGGGTAGGCCCGCACGGCCGTCTTGCTATACGTTCCGTCTAACAAGCTTGCTAGACAGTGCGTCTAACAAGCCGCCGAGCCGGACACGCGCCCCGAGGAGCCGCACCATGGCACACAGCACCGCTCGCCCGGACAGCCAGTCCGCCCCCGACCAGGACGTCGCCGAGCGGCTGCTCCGGTCGGCCGCCAAGCTGTCGTACGACCCCGCCGTCGAGGTCGACTGGGACACCCCCCTCGACAAGGACTTCCACGGACAGAGCCCCGAGTGGAACTCCCTCTACGGCACGGCGTACTGGAACGAGATGACCGAGGAGCAGCGCAAGGAGCTGACCCGGCAGGAGTCCGCCTCGGTCGCCAGCACCGGCATCTGGTTCGAGATGATCCTCCAGCAGATGGTGCTCCGCGACATCTACCGCATGGACCACACCGACCCCCGGTTCCAGTGGGCCCTCACCGAGATCGCCGACGAGTGCCGGCACTCGATCATGTTCGCCCGCGGCTCCCAGAAGCTCGGCGCCCCCGCGTACCGGCCCAAGCGGGCCGTCATGGAGCTCGGGCGCTTCATGAAGACCGTCGGCTTCGGCGAGGCCGCGTACGCCGGCATCCTCGTCGCCGAGGAGGTCCTCGACGTCATGCAGCGCGACTGGATGCGCGACGAGCGGGTCGTGCCCTTCGTGCGCACCATCAACAACATCCATGTCGTCGAGGAATCGCGGCACATGAAGTTCGCCCGGGACGAGACGCGCCGCCACCTCGCACGCGCGAGCAGGGCCCGCCGTCACTTCCAGGCCCTCGTGGTCGCCATCGCCGCGTACTACATCATCACCAGCCTGGTGAACCCGGAGGTGTACGTCCGGGCCGGGCTCGACCCCGAGCGCGCCCGCCGCGAGGCCGCCGCCAACGAGCACTACAAGGCACAGCTGCGAGCGAGTTGCTCCGGGCTCATGGAGTTCCTGGCGGACGTCGGGATGCTGACCCGGCCCGCGCTCTTCTTCTACCAGCGCGCCCACCTCGTCTGACCCCTCCGAGCCGAGCCCCTCCGAGAAGAGCAGAGCAGAGCCGACGACATGACCTACGCGATCACCCAGACCTGCTGCAACGACGCCACCTGCGTCGCCGTCTGTCCGGTCAACTGCATCCACCCGGCGCCCGGGGAACCGGACTTCGGGACCACGGAGATGCTGTACATCGACCCCAAGACCTGCATCGACTGCGGCGCCTGCGCCGACGCCTGCCCCGTCGACGCGATCTTCCCCGCGGACCGCCTCACCGGGCGGCTGCGGGAGTACGAGGCGATCAACGCGGAGTACTACGCCGACCGCCCCCCGGCACCGGCCCTGGCCTCGCCCAACTTCCACACCTGGGGCGAGCCGTCGTTCCCCCGTTCGCTGCCCGCCGACTTCGCGCCGCTGCGGATCGCGGTCGTCGGCACCGGACCCGCCGGGATGTACGCCGCCGAGGACCTTCTCCTGCACACCAACGCCGAGGTGACGCTGATCGACCGGCTGCCGGTGGCCGGCGGACTCCTCCGGTACGGCGTGGCACCGGACCACCCCGCGACCAAGGGCGCCGGCGAGACCTTCGCCCGCTTCCACTCCCACCCCCGGGTCCGGATGCGGCTCGGCGTGGAGATCGGCGAGGACGTCACCGTCGGGGAACTCGCCGCGCACCACGACGCGGTGATCTACGCCGTGGGCGCGCCCGCCGACCGGCGGCTCGGCATCCCCGGCGAGGAGCTGCCCGGCAGCGTCGCGGCGACCTCGGTCGTCTCCTGGTACAACGCGCATCCCGAGACCGGCGCGGACGCCGTCCGGCTCTCCGCCGCACGGGTCGTCGTCGTCGGCAACGGCAACGTCGCCCTCGACGTCGCCCGCGTCCTCGTCATGGACCCGGCCGACCTCGCCGGCACGGACATCGCCGACCACGCCCTCGCGGCCCTGCGCGACAGCCGGGTCCGCGAAGTGGTGCTGCTCGGCCGCCGGGGCCCCGAGGACGCGGCGTACACGGCATCGGAACTGCTCGCCCTGAAGCACCTGCCGGGCGTGGACCTGGTCGTCGACGACCGGGACCCGCGTACCGGCGCGGCCGTCGACGCGGCGGCGGCCGGGGAGAAGGCCGCGCTGCTGCGGGACCTGGCCAGGGAGACGGTGGACTGGACGGTTCCTCCCCCGTCGGACCGGCGCCGGATCGTGCTCCGCTTCCACTCCGCCCCCGTCGAGGCGCTCGGCACCGACGGCGTACGGGCGGTCCGGGTGACGGAGGACGGATCACCCGCCGGTACGGAGATGGGGGCGGGGCTCCTCGTCCGGGCGATCGGCTACCGGGGCGTTCCGCTGGCGGGGCTGCCCTTCGACGAGGCCACCGGCACGGTGCCGCACGAGGCCGGGCGGGTGACGGGGCTGCCCGGCGGGTACGTCGTCGGCTGGATCAAGCGCGGGCCCTCCGGGGGCATCGGCGCCAACCGGGCCTGCGCCGAGGAGACCGTCGGGACCCTGCTCGCGGACGCGGTCGCCGGTTCGCTGCCGGCTCCGACGGGCACGGCCCAGGACTTCCGCCGACTGGCCAGGAGCCGCAGCCGGCACCTCGTCGACGCGCGCGGTCTCGCGGCCATCGACCGGACCGAGCGGGCCAGGGGCAGGGACGCGGGGCGTCCCCGGGTCAAGCTGGCCACGGTGCCGGAGCTCGTCGCGGCCGCCAAGGGCGGGCGGTGGCGCCGGCAGGGGTGATCTGCAGGAGTGATCTTCGGGGATTGTCCGGCCCGGGACGGCGGGCCGGTACGACTCAGACGGCGGCGTCCACGGCAGCCGACTGGCGGACCACGATCGCGTTGAGCCGGACGGCGAAGGGGACGACGTCCGTCAGTTCCAGGGTGGTGGCCTTCGCCTTCGGCAGCTCGACGGTCACGTCGGCGCAGAAGGCCAGGGCGTAGATGTCCTGCCCCGTTTCTTCGTCCTGGAGGGCGAAGAACAGGTCGCGGTAGAAGCGGGTGCGGTGCTCGGACTCCTCGTAGAAGGAGAGTCCGGGCTGTCCCTCCTGCCCGGCGAGCCCGGTGAAGGCCTCGACGAGCTCCCGCTCGACGGTCCCCCAGAACCCCGCCTCCGCGTACTCGGGGGGAAGGGCCTGCCTGACGGCCTCCTTGAGCGAGAGCACCATGACCAGGACGGGGGCGTGCTCCTGGAGCCCCCAGCCCCGGACCATCCGCACGACGGTGGTGCCGGGGACGGCCGCGGCCGCCGCCCGTATCGCCTCGAAGTCGAAGTCGACGGTCGCGGGCGCGATCGCCTCCTGGAACACCCGGTCGATGGACCGGGCCCGTTCGAGATGGTCCGGTCCCACCTCGACGACGGTCCTGAAACTGGCGGCCAAAGCTCCTCCTGTGTGATCTCGTGTGCTCTCGATGATCAGGAGGGGTCAGTATGGCGAGCGTCCGCCCGGCACCGTGGGCGAGTCCGCCGTACGGACGGGGAGCCGCCAGGTCGTGTCCGGAAAGCAGCGCCGTCTGCCCGGAGGGCAGGAGCCGCGGCGTCTGCGGCGAGCGGGCGTGCCGGGCGTCGCGGCTCAGGCGGGACTTTCCGGACCTAGAAGACTGATGAAGATGTTGGGTTCTGGCCCCGCCGCGTCAGCGGCGGGGCCAGACTCGTTGTTGTGGTGCAAGGGGAGTGGGTCGGGGAGACTG